>NZ_CP032663.1:3401250-3735000 GCF_016647575.1 Proteus vulgaris | reverse complement strand
AAGCTCTTGATCGAAGCCCCAGTAAACGGCGGCCGTAACTATAACGGTCCTAAGGTAGCGAAATTCCTTGTCGGGTAAGTTCCGACCTGCACGAATGGCGTAATGATGGCCAGGCTGTCTCCACCCGAGACTCAGTGAAATTGAACTCGCTGTGAAGATGCAGTGTACCCGCGGCAAGACGGAAAGACCCCGTGAACCTTTACTATAGCTTGACACTGAACATTGAGCCTTGATGTGTAGGATAGGTGGGAGACTATGAAGTGTGGACGCCAGTCTGCATGGAGTCAACCTTGAAATACCACCCTTTAACGTTTGATGTTCTAACCTAGGTCCATAATCTGGATCGGGGACCGTGTCTGGTGGGTAGTTTGACTGGGGCGGTCTCCTCCTAAAGAGTAACGGAGGAGCACGAAGGTTGGCTAAGCATGGTCGGACATCATGCGGTTAGTGCAAAGGCATAAGCCAGCTTGACTGTGAGAGTGACGGCTCGAGCAGGTACGAAAGTAGGTCTTAGTGATCCGGTGGTTCTGAATGGAAGGGCCATCGCTCAACGGATAAAAGGTACTCCGGGGATAACAGGCTGATACCGCCCAAGAGTTCATATCGACGGCGGTGTTTGGCACCTCGATGTCGGCTCATCACATCCTGGGGCTGAAGTAGGTCCCAAGGGTATGGCTGTTCGCCATTTAAAGTGGTACGCGAGCTGGGTTTAGAACGTCGTGAGACAGTTCGGTCCCTATCTGCCGTGGGCGTTGGAAGATTGAGAGGGGTTGCTCCTAGTACGAGAGGACCGGAGTGAACGCACCACTGGTGTTCGGGTTGTCATGCCAATGGCATTGCCCGGTAGCTAAGTGCGGAAGAGATAACCGCTGAAAGCATCTAAGCGGGAAACTTGCCTCGAGATGAGTCTTCCCTGTCACCTTGAGTGACCTAAAGGAACGTTTAAGACTAAGACGTTGATAGGCTGGGTGTGTAAGCGTAGCGATACGTTGAGCTAACCAGTACTAATGAACCGTGAGGCTTAACCTGACAACACCGAAGGTGTTTTGTCTGAGAGACGAACAGTAGATGAAGTAGGCTTGTTTAAGATTGAATATTGCTGGTTATGACGAGAAATCGATGTAACGGGTAATAAAACCGAATTTGCTTGGCGGCCATAGCGCAGCGGACCCACCTGAATCCATGCCGAACTCAGAAGTGAAACGTTGTAGCGCCGATGGTAGTGTGGGGTCTCCCCATGTGAGAGTAGGGAACTGCCAGGCATTAAATAAGACGAGAAAGCCAACCCAATGGGTTGGCTTTTTTGCGTTTGGTTTTTTTTATAGCTTAAAAAACACGAGTCGCTTGTTTTATATTTAGGCTGTTAATAAGATAATTGCTAAATAATACCTTGGCTCCAACGAGAAAATTGCTCAATTCCCATTCGATTTAATATATAACGAAACCAAACACTGTAATTTTGTGCATTCTCTTCAATATCTTGATAAAGAGAATCGAGAGAGATCCAGCGATAATTCATCACTTCATCTGGATTGCTATGTGGTAATTCGTTACTAAACCCAAGAAATAGGTGATCAAATTCATGCTCTATCAGATCATCTGTCACTTTTTCGTTATACAGAATGGTTCCAATAGATTGCATATCACATTTCATACCTAATTCTTCATCTAAACGACGATGAATGGCATCTGAAAGTAATTCGTTTGGAAGCGGGTGACTACAACATGTATTTGCCCATAACCCACCAGAGTGATATTTAGATATTGCACGTTGCTGAATAAGTAATTGCTGTTTTGAATTAAAAATAAATATTGAAAAGGCTCGATGTAAGGCGCCTACAATATGAGCTTCAAGCTTTGGCATTGTTCCCAGCTCATTATCATTTTTATCTACGAGAATGACAGCGTCTTCCACAAGAAATCACCTTAATAAAATAATATATTGTTATAGCGTGAATATAACATGACTGTATATCAAATAACGATTTATTGTGTTGTTCTTTTTATGGCATCACAGGAATGATGCCTAGAATAAAAGGAAAGGAAGATCTAAGGGGTATAATATTGAACACCAATCTTAATAAGTTCTCTACCTTGTGATTTGCGATGCTTATTTGTATCTCTTAATGAATAAATACAGCCGCAATATTCTTGTTGGTAAAATTGTTCGCGTTTACTTATTTCGATCATTCTGGCAGAGCCCCCTTTTTTACGCCAATTATAATCCCAATAAAGCATATTAGGATAAGGTGCTACGGCTCTTTCACCACAGCCATTTATCTGTTTCATATCTTTCCAACGAGAGATCCCAAGTGAACTGGAAATAACAGAAAAACCATTTTCAGCGGCATAAAGGGCTGTTCTTTCAAAGCGCATATCAAAACACATTGTGCATCGAATACCACGTTCAGGTTCTTTTTCCATTCCTTTCGCTCTTTCAAACCAATTATCAGTATCATAATCAGCATCAACAAAAGGAATATTATGTTTTTTAGCAAAACGAATATTCTCTTCCTTACGAATTAAATACTCTTTTTGGGGATGAATATTGGGGTTATAGAAAAAGATAGTGTAATCAATACCTGAAGCTTGTAATGCTTCCATGACCTCTCCAGAACAAGGGGCACAGCAAGAGTGTAGTAAAAGCTTATTTGCATTTGCAGGTAATGTGAGCTTTTCTCGTATAAGAGTCATCGATGATCCTAAATAGTATTATTTTAGTTGTAAAATGATGCCTTTATTATAGTAATAAATACGTAGATAATCTGCTTTTTTAAAATTATTTAAAAATAACTATTTGTTTTATATAAATTAAAAATAATAAACGAAAATGATTTAGGTAATGACTATCAGAGAGTTTACTAGATTCATATTATGATGAGAGGTAAGATGAAATACTAATTCTGCTACTGTTTGTAGCAAAATCTAAAATAAAGGAATTTAGTTATGTCATCTATATTACCTCGCTCTGTAACCTCGCCAAAAAAATTCTTTATTGGTAGCCAATTACTGTCTTCTGTCGGTAAATACGTAAAAGATTTTGGTGATAACGCATTTATTATTAGTGATGAGTTTTTTTTAGAAAAAGTAACTAAAGAAGCAGTTCCTTCTCTAAAAGAAAATGGCATTGTTTCACTGGTTGAAAAATTTAATTACGAATGTACTGAAGCGG
This sequence comes from Proteus vulgaris, assembly GCF_016647575.1. Lineage (GTDB taxonomy): Bacteria > Pseudomonadota > Gammaproteobacteria > Enterobacterales > Enterobacteriaceae > Proteus > Proteus mirabilis_B. The sequence continues at coordinate 3,731,828 of NZ_CP032663.1, read as the reverse complement.
AAGTTAATCGCCTAGGTAAAATTGCCGTTGAAAATAAAGCGAATGTTATTATTGGTATTGGGGGCGGTAAGACATTAGATGTGTCTAAAGCTGTTGCTTATTATCAGCACATTCCTGTTATTTTATTCCCAACTATCGCTTCAACTGATGCTCCTTGTACTGCATTGTCTGTGCTATATAAAGAAAATGGTGAGTTTGATAAATATTTATTCTTACCACAAAACCCTGATGTTGTTATCGCAGACACCGCGATTATCGCATCAGCACCACAACGCTTTTTCTCAGCAGGCGTTGGTGATGCACTAGCAACTTACTTTGAAGCACGTGCTTGTTATCAAGCTGACGGCTTAAATTTAGTCAATCAACGCCCATCGCGTACAGGTCTTGGTTTAGCACAACTTTGCTTTGAGATGTTAAGTGAAAATATTGATAAAGCTATGGATGCTATTCGCCATAAAATTACCACTCCTGCATTAGAGCAAACTATTGAAGCAACAATCTACTTAAGTGGTGTTGGCGCTGAAGCAGGTGGTTTAGCAGCTGCTCACGCAGTAAATAATGGTATGTCTGCAGTCGAGTCTTTACACCGTGTCCAACATGGTGAAAAAGTAGTATTCGGTTTATTAACTCAATTAGTGTTAGAAAATGCACCACAAGAAGAAATTGATGAAGTGATCCGTATTATTAAAGCGGCAGAATTACCACTGACACTTGAAGATATGGGCATGAAAGAATTCATTGAAAGCGAATGGCGTACTGTTGCTAAAATTGCCTGTGCTGAAGGTGACACTATGGGCAATATGCCAATGAAAGTGACTGAGGAAGATGTTTATAATGCAATGATTGCAGCTAACGCATTGGCTCATCGTTATAAATAATTCTTAGCTTGGCAAATGATTATCTTAAAACCCCAAATAGATTTTGGGGTTTTTCTTTAATCTAATGTTGGATTCATTTGGGCAAGATCGAACGGTGTTATCTGATAAACATAGTAGTTCAACCAATTAGCAAACAATAAATGCCCATGACTACGCCAAGAAGCGATAGGTTTTTTACTCGGATCATTATTAGGAAAATAGTTTTCTGGTAATTGAGGTTCTAGTCCTGCTTTAACATCACGATGATATTCATCTGCTAGTGTATTGGGATCGTATTCAGGGTGCCCCGTTGCAAAGACAACTCGCTTATCTTTTGATGCAAATAAATAAGCGCCAGCTTTTTCTGAAGTCGCAAGGATCTCCAAATCAGTATTATTTTGAATAAAGTCGATAGGAAAACCAGCATAACGAGAATGTGGAGCAAAGAAAGTCTCATCAAATCCGCGTGTTAACAGTGATAATGGTGAGCAAGTGTTATGACTATATACGCCTGAAATTTTTTGTTCTAGCGTATATTTAGGTAGGTCATATAAGATATTCAATCCAGCTTGAGCCGCCCAACAAATAAAGAGTGTAGAAGTAACATGCTCTTTAGCCCATGTAATCACTTCTTTTATTTCATCCCAATAAGCCACATCTTCAAATTCAACTAATCCTAAAGGTGCGCCAGTGACAATAAGACCATCGAAATTTTGCTCTTTAATTTGGTCAAAATCACAATAGAAAGTATCGAGATGCTCTACAGGCGTATTTTTAGGAATACGCGAGTCAATACGCAATAATTGAATATCAATTTGAAGAGGGCTATTCGAAAGCAATCGCAGAAATTGATTTTCTGTTTCTATTTTCTTTGGCATTAAATTAAGGATAAGCACTTTTAAAGGGCGAATGTCTTGAATACTCGCTCTACTGGATGTCATAACAAAGACATTCTCTTTTTGTAAACAACTGACTGCGGGTAGCTCATCGGGTACTCTAATTGGCATTTCAATAACCTCTAAAAACATCTAGACATCTAGAAGCCTAAATTTAGCTAATAACCTTTTGAATGTCGAGGTCTTCATGTTGTGTATGAAGAATATTCATATAAGAAAAAGCTATATAGCCAAAATCATCAAGCATTAACATTCCTTTTCTCTGTTTATTATCGATCTCTTCCAGATCCCTCGAGTTATTTTTGAAATTTTGATTTTTGTACAATAAAAAAACACCGATGTAATCACATTGTTAAAAATTATTTAAATAAAAATGGAATTCATTTTTGATTTTTGTAAAAACTGCATTAGTCTTAATCAGGTGTGCAAAAGCTTTTAGGGGAATGCAGAATGTCACAATCGTTAACTACAGAAGAATTAAATTTTACGCAATCTTTTGGTGAACAGGAAAAAGAGATATTAAATCATGATGTTAAATTGTTTTTGACTGATTTGGTAAATCACTTTTCAGATAGACGCCATGCTTTATTAGCTGAAAGGGATAGCTGGAAACACAGAGTTGATAATGGCGAGCTTCCTGATTTTATTTCGGAATCGGATTCCATTATAAAATCGGAATGGAAAGTTAATCCTATACCGAAAGATCTTCAAGACCGTCGTGTTGAAATAACGGGACCTGTTGATCGCAAAATGGTCATCAATGCATTAAATGCCAACGTAAAAGTCTTTATGGCAGATTTTGAAGATTCCTTAGCGCCTACATGGGATAAAGTGATCGATGGTCAAATCAATTTGCGTGATGCCGTAAAAGGCACTATTTCTTATACCAATGAACAAGGCAAATGTTATCAGCTTAAAGCGTCACCTGCGGTATTGATTGCCAGAGTAAGAGGTCTCCACCTTCCTGAAAAACATGTGTTATGGCAAGGCAAGCCTATCGCAGGGGGATTATTTGATTTTGCTCTGTATTTTTACCATAACCACAAAGCTTTATTAGAAAAAGGGAGTGGTCCTTATTTTTACATTCCTAAATTGCAAACATGGCAAGAGGCTAAATGGTGGAGTGATGTTTTTCATTTCACTGAAAAGCGCTTTGGTTTAGCAGTAGGAACCATTAAAGCCACGGTATTAATTGAAACTTTACCTGCTGTTTTCCAAATGGAAGAAATTCTATTCCATATGAAAGAGCATATTGTTGGACTTAACTGTGGTCGTTGGGATTATATTTTTAGTTATATCAAGACATTAAAAAATTATCCTGATCGTGTATTACCCGATAGACAAGGGATCACGATGACTCAACCTTTCTTAAGTGCTTATTCGCGTTTACTGATCCAGACTTGCCATAAACGTGGTGCTTTTGCGATGGGTGGAATGTCTGCGTTTATTCCAAGTCGAGATCCAGAGCAAAACGGCATTATTTTGAAAAAAGTATTTGATGATAAAGAGCTTGAAGCAACAAATGGCCATGATGGTACTTGGATTGCTCATCCTGGTCTTGCTGAAACAGTATTGTCTGCTTTTGATGCCGTATTAGGGGCTCGCTCAAATCAACTCGATGTACAACGTAATGAAAAAATAACAGCAGAAATGTTATTAGCACCTTGTACAGGTGAACGTACAGAAAAGGGCATGAGAGCTAATATCCGCGTTGCTGTGCAATATATCGAGGCTTGGATTTCGGGTAATGGTTGCGTACCTATCTATGGATTAATGGAAGATGCGGCAACAGCAGAAATATCGCGTACCTCTATTTGGCAATGGATCCGCCATCAGAAAACACTGTCTGATGGGCAAGTCGTGACTAAAGATCTCTTTCGTAACATGCTGAAAGAAGAGCTTGAAGTCATACGCCAAGAAGTCGGTGACACTCGTTTTGAAGAAGGTCGTTTTAAAGAAGCGGCTTCTTTGATGGATAAGATCACAACCCAAGATGAATTAGTCGATTTTCTAACTTTACCGGGTTACCAACTTTTAAATTAAAAAAGATACGTCAAAACGTATTTATAAACTGCAAACATCATCACTACTACCGTATTTATAGGAGCTGTTTTTATGACTATTAGTAGATCAGAGCAAATCGCCCAATTAGAGAAAGAGTGGGAACAACCTCGCTGGAAAGGCATTACCCGCCCTTATAGCGCTGAAGATGTCATTAAATTAAGAGGTTCGGTTAACCCAGAACATACCTTAGCAAGACGTGGCGCTCAAAGGCTTTGGTCATCATTAAATGGAAAATCGAAGAAAGGTTATGTTAATGCATTAGGTGCTTTAACGGGTGGACAAGCGTTGCAACAAGCAAAGGCAGGATTAGAGGCTGTTTATCTTTCAGGGTGGCAAGTGGCAGCTGATGCTAACACAGCAGCAAGTATGTACCCTGATCAATCTTTATATCCAGTCGATTCTGTTCCTAATGTTGTTCAGCGTATCAATAATACGTTTAGACGAGCTGATCAAATTCAGTGGTCAAATGGTATTGGTCCTCAACATAAAGATTATATTGATTTTTTCCTTCCCATTGTGGCTGATGCTGAAGCAGGTTTTGGTGGCGTATTAAATGCCTTTGAATTAATGAAAGCGATGATCGAAGCTGGAGCTGCGGGTGTTCACTTTGAAGATCAGCTAGCGGCAGTAAAAAAATGTGGGCATATGGGAGGAAAAGTATTAGTTCCAACCCAAGAAGCAGTACAAAAGCTGGTCGCTGCGCGTTTAGCGGCTGATGTGTCTGATGTGCCGACTCTGTTGGTTGCAAGAACAGATGCCGATGCTGCCGATCTTTTAACTTCAGATTGCGATCCTTATGATAGCTCGTTCTTAACTGGAGAACGTACACCTGAAGGTTTCTTCTGTACTCATGCGGGGATTGATCAAGCTATTAGTCGTGGTCTTGCTTATGCACCTTATGCCGATTTGGTGTGGTGTGAAACATCACTCCCGGATCTGAAAATGGCAGCGAAGTTTGCAGAAGCTATTCATGATAAATATCCCGGAAAAATGCTGGCTTATAACTGTTCGCCTTCCTTTAACTGGAAAAAGAATCTTGATGATCGCACGATTGCGCATTTCCAAGATGAGCTTTCTGCGATGGGCTATAAATTCCAGTTTATTACTTTGGCTGGCATTCACAGCATGTGGTTCAACATGTTCGATCTGGCACATGATTATGCCAAGGGCGAAGGTATGAAACATTATGTTGAGAAAGTACAAGAAAAAGAGTTTGCCGCACTTAATCAAGGCTATACCTTCTCATCGCATCAACAAGAGGTGGGAACTGGGTATTTCGATAAAGTAACGACGATCATTCAAGGTGGTATGTCTTCTGTAACAGCACTAACAGGCTCAACAGAAGAGCAACAATTCTAAGATCCCAAAATATCATTATCTGTTTTTGTGGTGATAATTCAGGAGCAGGATGCTCCTCTTTTTCGTGAGGTTGTTAATGACGCCAGAAGATTTGATTGCTCAAACAATTTTACAAGGCTTTGATGCCCAATATGGTCGCTTTCTGGAGATAACGTCAGGGGCACAATATCGTTTTGAGCAAGCAGATTGGCATGGTGTCCAAATAGCGATGAAAGAGCGCATCCGTTTATACGACAATCATGTTGGATTAGTGGTTGAGCAACTTAAATGTATTCGACATGATATTGATAAAGAAAGTCTTTTTCTACAACAGGTGAAAGAGAATTATACGCAATTATTGCCCAATTACCCTCGATTTGAGATTGCCGAAAGCTTTTTTAATTCTGTTTATTGCCGTCTGTTTTACCATCGTGAATTGAATAAAAAGAATCTTTTTGTTTTCTCATCACAACCGGCTTATCGCTTTACACAAGCGCCTCGACCGTTATCAAAGCAGTTTGTTATTCAAAGTGATTTACCGACATTACTGCAAGATATTTTGTCACGCTTACCTTTGCGACTACCGTGGCAAAATAAACAACGCGATATTCACTCTATTTGTAATGTACTTACTGCTCAGTTTTCTTCTGAACAATTGCACAATGCGGTATTTCATATCGCAAACGAACTTTTTTATCGTAATAAAGCGGCTTGGTTGATAGGCAAAATAGTGATTGATGATCAATATATTCCGTTCTTATTGCCCATTCATAATATTGAGCAGCAATTACTGATTGATACCTGCCTTATCTCTGCGGATGAAGCGAGTATTGTTTTTGGTTTTGCGCGTTCTTATTTTATGGTTTATGCCCCATTTCCTGCGGCATTAGTTGCTTGGTTAAGAGATATATTACCGGGTAAATCTATTGCTGAGCTTTATATGTCTATTGGATGCCAAAAGCACGGAAAAACAGAATATTACCGTGAATATCTTGCCTTTATGAATTTTTCATCAGAGCAATTTATTGAAGCGCCGGGTGTAAAAGGTATGGTGATGTTGGTATTTACGTTACCAACGTATGATCGTGTTTTTAAAGTAATCAAAGATAAGTTTGCACCCCAAAAAACGATCACTGCAGAGCGAGTAAAAGAGTGCTATCAGTTGGTTAAAGAACACGATCGTGTTGGACGAATGGCAGATACCCAAGAGTTTGAGAACTTTGTGATCGATAAGAAAAGAATTAGTCCTGAATTAATGACGATCCTTAAACAAGAGATCCCCAATAAGTTGGAAGATCTAGGTGATAAAATACTGATCCGCCATCTTTATATGGAACGTAGAATGATACCGCTCAATATCTATATGGAGCAGTGCGATGAAAATCAACTTAAAGCGGTTGTTGAAGATTATGGGCAAGCGTTGAAAGAGCTTATTGCGGCAAATATTTTTCCCGGCGATATGCTGTTTAAAAACTTTGGTGTGACTCGGCACCATCGTGTGATTTTCTATGACTACGATGAAATTAGTTATATGACAGATATGAATTTTCGCGCTATCCCGCCAGCTCGTTATCCTGAAGATGAATTAGCAAGTGAGCCTTGGTATAGCGTTGCCCTCAATGATGTATTTCCTGAAGAGTTTCGTTATTTTTTATGTAGTGATAAGCGAGTTTGCCACTATTTTGAAGCTCAACATAGTGAGCTTTTATCACCAGAATATTGGCAGCAACAACAGCAAAAAATTAAAGAAGGGTATATCGAAGATGTTTATGCCTATTCTCAATCGAAGCGATTTACTTAATAAATAGCCCTGAGAAAAGATAAAAATAAAGGTAGGTACAAGGGGATACCTACCTTTATTGGATAAAACCTATTTTTATACAGAGATAATTAACGTTGAGTACCAGCGACGGCTTCTTTAGCTAATTCAGTAATACGTTGGAAATCACCTGCTTTCACGGCATCATTAGGCACTAACCAAGAGCCACCAATACAAAGCACACTTTCAAGTGCGAGGTAATTACGGTAGTTTTCTGGTGAAATACCGCCAGTTGGGCAGAAGCGGACTTTTGAGAATGGACCTGCAATTGCTTTTAATGCCTTAACTCCACCATTAGCTTCCGCAGGGAAAAATTTAAATTCATTTAACCCGTAGCTCATTCCTAGCATTAATTCAGACACTGTTGAAATACCCGGAATTAAAGGAATAGTACCTGCAACGGCTGATTTGAGTAATGCTTCTGTTAATCCTGGGCTGATAGCAAATTGAGCACCAGCTTCAGTGACTTGCGCTAATTGTTGAGGGTTAATTACTGTACCTGCGCCCACAATGGCTTCAGGAACTTCTTTGGCAATACGGCGGATCGCCTCAATTGCACATTCTGTACGTAATGTCACTTCTAAAACTTTTACACCACCGGCGACTAAAGCTTTTGCAACAGGGACAGCATCATCAATATTGTTGATAACAATAACAGGAACAACAGGCCCTGATTTTAGTACAGACTCTGCACTTGTATTCCAATGATCCATGATTGTATTTCCTAATCAGAAAGTGGTGAGCAAATGAATTTGATCTGCTCCTCGTTAAGCCTCAAAACTTGCCTACATTAAAAATCAATGCAACAAGCACCTTGTTCAGCACCTGATAAATGACGGCGTAAATTAACGAATAACTCACGACCACAGCCTGTATTATTGGCACTTAAATCAGGAATTTCATCTTGGCGAGCATTTAATGTTTGCTCATCGACAAGCAACGTTAACTCACCTGTTTTACCATTAACGCGAATAATATCACCATCACGCACTTTGGATAGTAAACCACCATTTACAGCTTCAGGTGTAACATGAATTGCAGCGGGTACTTTACCTGAAGCCCCTGAAAGTCGGCCATCTGTAACTAATGCTACTTTATAGCCTTTATCCATTAATACACCCAAAGGTGGCATAAGTTTATGTAATTCAGGCATACCATTCGCTTGTGGTCCTTGATAACGTACAACAACCACACAATCTTTATTTAGCTCACCGGCTTCAAACTTAGCAGCAATATCATGTTGGCTATTAAACACAACAGCAGGAGCTTCGATAATTCTATTTTCATTAGGTACCGCAGAGGTTTTCATTACTGCTCTACCTAAATTACCTTGCATCACTTGTGTGCCACCATGTGATGAGAATGGGGTATTAATATCCGCAATCACATCTTTATCTAAAGAGCTTATAGCGCCTTCACGCCAATCAAGTTTACCGTTATTTAACCAAGGCTCTAGGGTATAACGCTCAATACCAAATCCTGCAACAGTGTTCACATCACGATGAATTAAGCCTTTTTTCAGTAGCTCGCGAATAATCAGTGCAATGCCACCGGCTGCTTGAAATTGGTTAATATCGGCAGGACCATTAGGATAAATGCGTGCAATAAGAGGAACAACTTGCGATAGTTCAGAAAAATCATCCCAATTAATAATAATACCTGCCGCGCGTGCCATTGCGACTAAATGCATGGTTAGATTAGTTGAACCACCGGTTGTTAGCAGCGCAATAATGCCGTTAACAATAACTTTTTCATCAACTAATTTGCCGATAGGAAGATAATTACCTGAGTTTTCTGTTAAGCGTACAATTTGATTTGCTGCCGCATCTGTTAATGCATCACGTAGTGGTGTATCTGGATGGACAAAAGAAGCGCCGGGTAAATGTAATCCCATCATTTCCATGACCATTTGATTAGAGTTTGCTGTACCGTAAAAAGTACAGGTTCCAATGCTATGATAAGACGCGGCTTCAGCTTCTAATAAAGCATTACGATCAACCTTACCTTCGGCATAAAGTTGGCGAATACGAACTTTTTCTTTGTTCGGCAAACCGCTAGTCATAGGACCTGCTGGAACAAAAATAGCAGGAAGATGACCAAAAGAGAGAGCCGCCATAGTCAGCCCGGGAACAATTTTATCGCAGATCCCTAAATAGAGCGCGCCATCAAACATATTATGGGACAAACCGACAGCCGCTGACATTGCAATAACATCACGGCTAAGGAGCGACAACTCCATACCATCTTGACCCTGAGTGACACCATCGCACATTGCAGGAACACCACCTGCCACTTGTCCTACTGCGCCAACAGCATGTAATGCCGCTTTAATTTTTTGAGGATAATCTTCATACGGCTTATGAGCCGACAACATATCATTGTAAGCAGTGATAATGGCGATATCATTATGAACCATATTTTTCAGGCGATTTTTATCTTCAGCCTGACAAGCAGCAAAACCATGAGCCAAATTACCGCAAGCCAATTGAGCACGATGCACGGTTTGGCTTTTTGCTGTTTCAATTTTTTTCAGATAAGCACGACGAGTCGCTTGTGAACGAGCAATAATGCGCTCAGTCACCTGTTTTACTGTCTCGTTAAGAGGGACAAAGTCGTTCTGAATTGGGTCATGATTTTTAGGGTTCATAATGATGCTTCCTTAATTCACACAAGGGTGATGAGCGTTACTATTAGCTTTAGAAAAAGAATATTTAAATTCGCCATAGTATTTGTTACCGGTAACATTGTTACGGGTAACAAGAAGAGTTGCAATACTCTTAATACGTCTTAAACAACATCTGTGATCGACATCAATTTTTTCAGGTGATAAATAACAGTTTTTTAATATTTGATGGGAATAGAGAGGGAAAAGTCGGTTTTTTACAAAGCTGAATCGTTTTATTTTGGAAAATACCTTCCTTGTTGTTGATGACAAGGAAGGCAAAAATAGGATTAACTTTTTACACCACCGTATTCACGGCTAATTTGTTTTGCTGCTTTGATAACCATCGCACCTAATTCAGTGATACGTGAATCTGTCATTCTGGAAACAGGTCCCGAAAGTGAAATAGCCGCAAAAGGTTGGTGGTGTTCATCATAAATACAAGCACCAATACAGCGAAGACCTAAAGCATGTTCTTCATCATCGAAAGAAAAACCTTGTTTACGAGCTTGCTCTAAATTTTCTTTTAGAGATGAAGGGAGTGTTCGAGTGTGAGGTGTATAAGCCATTAAGCCTTTTTTCTGGAGCAAAGGCAGTAATTTATTTTCTGGCAAAGTAGAAAGGAACGCTTTACCAGCACCAGATGCATGCATTGGTAATTTACCACCAATAGGTGCTGACATTCTCATTAGTGCATTACATTGCACTTGATCGACAATCACTGCATCAAATTCAATTTGGTCAAGAATAGCCAGATTAACGGTTTCGCCAGAGTCTTCCATCAATTGACGTAAAATAGGATGCACCATGACCAAAAGATTACGAGTTTGTAGAAAACTACTACCAACAATAAAGGCGTGTGTTCCTACAACCCATAAGCCTAAATCCCCGACTTGGCGGACAAAACCATGCTGTTGAAGTGTGGTGAGTAGGCGGTGTGTTGTGGAATTAGGTAATCCGGCTTGAAAGGCAAGATCTGTTAGGGCGATACCACCCGGAGATTCGGAAATATATTCCAATAATGTCAGTCCACGGCTTAATGACTGAACAGGGCCTCCTTGTGCGGTGCTTTGAGTGGCAGTTGTTTTCGTCTTACGCACTTTTTTATTTGTAGGGGAAACTGTCATGCATACACTCCAGAAATGCTATCCATATTAATATCTATTATGAACTATCTGGTGTAATAAAACTCCTCCGATCACTGCATTTTTCAAAACAAAATGTGTGATAAGAAATATTTATTAAAAGCATTTATCACTGAGTGAAAATCTCTCATCTTCGTCTTAGAAATCTTTGCAAAAAGATATGGTAGGATAAAAAAACAACGAAATAACAATAAAGAAAAACAAGCACAAAAGCATTCTCGATTAAGAGGAAACAACGTGGCAAACATAAAACAACAACTGGTGGAAGCATTAGGAAAACGTATCTTAGTACTTGATGGCGCAATGGGTACGATGATCCAGCAATATCAACTTACAGAAGCCGATTATCGAGGTGAGCGTTTTGCTGATTGGGATTGTGATGTTAAAGGGAATAATGACCTTTTAGTCTTAACACAACCTCAGATTATTGCAGATATACATGATGCTTATTTTCAAGCTGGTGCTGATATCGTTGAAACTAACACTTTTAACTCAACGTCCATTGCGATGGCTGATTATCACATGGAATCGCTCTGTTTTGAGCTGAACGAAGAGGCGGCAAAATTAGCGAAAGCCTGTGCAGATAAATGGAGTGATTTAACACCGAATAAACCTCGCTATGTAGCGGGTGTTTTGGGACCAACAAATAGAACAGCATCCATATCTCCTGACGTTAATGATCCCGCTTTTCGTAATGTTTCATTTGATAAGCTGGTGGAAGCTTATCGAGAAGCAACGCGCGGGTTAATTAAAGGCGGTGCTGATTTAATTATGGTCGAAACTATTTTCGACACACTAAATGCGAAAGCGGCTATTTTTGCGATAAAATGTGAGTTTGAATCGCTCAATATTGAATTGCCTGTGATGATCTCTGGCACCATTACAGATGCTTCAGGAAGAACCTTAACGGGTCAAACAACAGAAGCGTTTTACCACTCTTTACGCCATGCCGATGCGCTCTCATTTGGTTTAAACTGTGCGTTGGGTCCTAAAGAATTACGTCAATATATTCAAACGCTCTCACAAATTTCTGAAACTTATGTCAGTGCTCACCCTAATGCGGGGTTGCCTAACGCATTTGGAGGCTATGATTTAGATGCCCAAGAAATGGCTGAACAAATTAAGGAGTGGGCACTAGCTGGTTTTCTCAATATTGTGGGTGGGTGCTGCGGAACAACACCTGCGCATATTCTCGCCATTTCACAAGCGGTAGAAGGTATTACACCAAGAAAATTACCTTCCTTAAAAAAAGCCTGTCGCCTTTCAGGTCTTGAACCGTTAGTCATTGATGAAAATTCACTGTTTGTGAATGTGGGAGAGCGAACCAATGTCACAGGTTCTGCTAAATTTAAGCGCTTGATAAAGGAGGGTAATTATCAAGAAGCATTAGATGTTGCACGTCAGCAAGTTGAAAATGGTGCCCAAATCATCGATATCAACATGGACGAAGGCATGTTAGATGCTGTTGAAGCCATGACACGTTTTCTTAACCTTATTGCTGGTGAGCCTGATATTGCTAAAGTGCCAGTGATGATTGACTCCTCTAAATGGGAAGTGATTGAAGAAGGCTTAAAATGTATTCAAGGCAAAGGAATTGTTAACTCCATTTCGATGAAAGAAGGGGAAATACCGTTTCTTGAACATGCTAAATTGGTGCGTAAATACGGTGCGGCTGTTGTCGTTATGGCGTTTGATGAAGTCGGACAGGCAGATACTCGAGAGCGCAAAATCGAAATTTGCCGTCGAGCTTATCAGTTATTAACAGAGCAAGCAGGTTTTCCACCTGAAGATATTATTTTTGATCCTAATATATTTGCCGTCGCAACCGGAATTGCAGAGCATAATAATTATGCCGTTGATTTTATTGAAGTCTGTGCAGATATTAAATCTCAACTACCTTATGCCTTAATTTCTGGTGGGGTATCTAACGTTTCATTCTCATTTCGGGGTAACGATCCTGTTCGTGAAGCGATCCACTCTGTTTTTCTTTATTACGCCGTAAAAAATGGCATGGATATGGGGATTGTAAATGCAGGGCAACTTGCTATTTACTACTCATTACCTGATGAACTGCGTAATGCAGTTGAAGACGTTATTTTAAATCGCCACGAAGAAAGTACAGACAACTTATTGGCATTGGCAGAGCGTTATCGTGGCACCAAAAGTGATGAACAAAATCACCAGCTTGCTGAGTGGCGACAATGGAATGTAGAGAAACGGCTAGAGTACGCATTAGTTAAAGGGATCACCGAATTTATTGTTGAAGATACAGAAGCGTGTCGCCAACAAGCATCAAGCCCGATTGAAGTGATTGAAGGGCCATTGATGAATGGCATGAATACTGTGGGTGATCTGTTTGGTGAAGGTAAAATGTTTTTACCTCAAGTTGTGAAATCAGCAAGAGTGATGAAACAAGCTGTTGCTTATCTTGAGCCTTATATTCAGGCCTCCAAGCAAGCAGGCTCTTCCGCGGGTAAGGTCTTACTGGCTACGGTAAAAGGTGATGTTCACGATATTGGTAAAAATATCGTGGGTGTTGTTTTGCAGTGTAATAACTATGAGATCATCGATCTTGGTGTGATGGTGCCTTGTGACAAGATCCTACAAACCGCGATTGATGAAAAAGTCGATATTATTGGCCTTTCAGGGCTGATCACGCCATCACTTGATGAGATGGTGAATGTTGCTAAAGAGATGGAAAGACGCGGTTTTTCTTTACCCTTAATGATTGGTGGAGCAACAACCTCTAAAGCGCATACCGCAGTAAAAATAGAGCCGAATTACAGCCATCCTACCGTTTATGTACAAAATGCATCGAGAACCGTAGGTGTTGTTGCGGCACTATTATCTGAAACACAAAAAGCCGATTTTGTTGCTAAAACGCGTCGTGAATATGAAGTCGTGCGCCAGCAATACGCCAGAAAAAAACCTCGTACTCCACCTGTTTCTTTAGAGGTTGCACGAAAAAATGCCCTACACATTGATTGGCAAAATTACACACCGCCAAAGCCCAATCAATTAGGCGTGCAGGAAATTACCGCCAGCATCGAAATATTACGTGAATATATCGACTGGACGCCTTTCTTTATGACTTGGTCTCTAGCGGGTAAATATCCTCGTATTTTAGAAGATGACGTGGTTGGTGAAGAAGCAAAACGTGTATTTGCTGATGCAAATACAATGCTGGATAAATTAAGCCGTGAAAAATTATTAACACCTAAAGGAATTATGGGGATCTTCCCTGCCAATCGTCAGGGTGATGATATTGTGATTTATCAAGATGAAAGTCGTCAACAAGTGCTTTTGCAAAGCTGTCATTTACGCCAACAAACTGAGAAAAATGATTTTCCTAATTACTGTTTAGCCGATTTTATTGCACCTGTTGAAAGTGGTATTGCTGATTATTTTGGGGCTTTTGCCGTCACAGGCGGATTAGAAGAAGATGCTCTCGCCAATACTTATGATAATGCCCATGATGATTACAATAAAATTATGGTAAAAGCGTTATCAGATAGACTAGCAGAAGCATTTGCGGAATACCTTCATCAACAAGTGAGAACAAATATTTGGGGTTATAGCCCTGATGAAAAACTCTCTAATGACGAACTTATTCGAGAAAAATATCAAGGAACACGACCTGCACCGGGATATCCTGCCTGTCCAGAGCACACAGAAAAAGCAAAAATTTGGCAATTACTCGATGTTGAAAATCGCATTGGCATGAAACTGACAGATGCTTATGCCATGTGGCCCGGTGCTTCAGTATCGGGTTGGTATTTTAGTCATCCTGAAAGTAAATATTTCGCGGTTGCTCAAATTCAAAAAGATCAGGTTGAAGATTATGCTAAACGCCGAGGAATGAGTGTAAGTGAGGTTGAACGTTGGTTAGCGCCGAATTTAGGATATGAGTCTTAGTTTATTGTCATTTCAGATCTCAATAATGTAATAAATAGTGAGGGGATAGCAATATCCCCTTGTTATTTTCACTGGTCGATCCCATTAAAGATGTTTAAGCTGTGAACCTGTATCAGAAAAAAGGATATTACAATGAACTATACTTTGTACCTTCAGAAAACCCCACCTGCTGGCGTTGAAGTGCCATTTCCTTCTTTAGCAAAAGGAAATTATCCATTAAGTGAAGTTTTAATTAATGCTTTTTTAAATCTGATGCAACTCACAGGAAGCTTAGATACGGATGCTATTTTAGATGAAAAAGCATTCGATAAAGTTTGGTTGAAAGCCGAAATGACACCAGCACGAATTGAAGAGGTTGGTGACTATATTTATCATAAAATTCCTACTTCTCCTGAACCGGTTGAGGAAGAAATCATTTTATTTAAACAGGCGATGAAAGAAGAAGAAGCATTATTAGCCAAAGAGAGTGAGAAAGAAGGAAATCTTCCTATTCATAAATTTGCTACAAATGATGGTTGGATAGTGACGCCAAAAGAGTGTGAAATAATCGCTTCTACATTGACAAAAAAACTACTTGAAGAAAATCATGTATTTGTTGAACAGCTTGCAAAAATGTCACATCTTGCACATCGTTCTTTAGAAATTGCTTTGATTGATTTTGGTAAATTTAATCAATTTGCTAAGAAATATGGCGGTTATCGGGTTTATTAAATTATTAAAAAATAGGCTTCTAAAAAGAAGCCTATTAGAAAAATTTAGTTTGGATTTATTTAAAAGATTAATTAATTTTTGAGTTCACTTCTTTTAATTTATCTAGATGATAGTTTAACATATTTAAAATTTTATCATCAGATAATTTAAAATGGCGATCACTAAGTATGTCTAATTCTTTTCCATATCTGTGAGTAATATTCTTCATGTCTTCAATAAATTTATTTAGATTATTGTCATATTTTTGAAGTTCTTCTATATATTTTCTGATTTCAGTAAGGTTCGTTAAATCTTCATTTTTAATTTCATGGCTATTTATTTTGTCAAGAATTTCGGATTTGTGTTTATTATATTCATTTGTTTTTTTAAGGATGTTTTCATCATCAATGCTTTTAAGTTTTTTTGTTATTCCTTGAAAATATTGATAATGCAAATTAATAGACTCTTTTAATATTTTATTAGCCTCTTTTATTCTATTAAATAACTCGTCTTTAATTGTCAAAAGGGTTTCTTTTTTATTTATTTCACTTTCTTGGCTTATTTTTTTTATATTTTCTTTTTCAAGTTTATTTAGTAGTGTGTTGTATTGTCCTATTGCAAAAATATTTTTATTCTTACACATGTTATTTATTTTCATTATTGATTCAATACATTGTTGATCTAATAAAGAACTATCTTTTATATCATTAGACGAAGTCTTATTTAACTCAATATTTTTTAAAATAGAGAGTGTGTTTTTCTCTGCTATTGTATAACTTTGATTTGAGTTTTCGACCGAGGAAAGCTGATTTTTTATTTTTTTTAAAGTATCATCTGCGTTAGAGTACGTTACTTTTTCTGCATTGTTTTTTATAGAATTACAAAGATTATCATAAATTTTCATTTTTTATTACTCCATTAATAAAGTTAGATTTTGATTCTAATTATTATTAAATGAAGTTCTTTAAAGCTTACACCTTTTCAGTAATAAAGGTTGAATTTTGAGAGAGATAAAATTTTATCTCTCTTCTATATATTGATAATTAGTTATTAATTAAAACAAAGTATCATGCAATTTACGCACAATATTATCCGCATCTTTGCCATCAACTAATAAACATAAATTATGAGTACTTGCACCGTGGCTAATCATACGAATATTGTAATTTTCTAATGTGCCGAAAATCTTAATACCTAAACCATTTACCTGTGAAAGAGAGTTACCAATCACGGCAACTAACGCCAGATCTTCTTCTACTTCAACACGGCATAATGCAGAAAGCTCGGTTAATAAGGCATTCGTTAATAAACTGCCTGATGAATTTGTTGTACCCGTTGTATCGAGGGTTAAAGCAATACTGACTTCAGATGTTGTTATCACATCAACCGAAATATGATGGCGCGATAAAATGGTGAAAATTTCAGCCAAGAAACCACGCGCATGAAGCATTTTCAGGCTATGTAACGTGAGCAATGTTTGCTTTCTACGCAGTGCGATCGCACGGAATACAGGTGGATTTTCTGTTTGTGCACAAACTAAAGTACCGCCTTCTTCGGGAGCTTTGCTTGAGCCAACAAACACCGGAATGCCACTACGAACTGCAGGCAATAATGTCGCAGGGTGTAATATTTTAGCGCCAAAGGTTGCCATTTCAGCTGCTTCATTAAAGGCGATCTGATCGATACGATGTGCTTCTGGCACTATTCTTGGATCAGTGCTGTAAATGCCGGGTACATCCGTCCAGATATCGACACGAGACATTCCCAGTGCTTCACCAATCAAGGCGGCTGTATAGTCGCTACCGCCACGACCTAGTGTTGTGGTTCTGCCTTTTGGCTCTTGACCAATAAAACCTTGCGTTACAATAACTGTTTCTTCTAGGCGAGGTTGAATAAGGCTTTTTGTGAGCTCAGTGAGTTGTGCCATATCAGGTTCAGCGTGACAAAATAGATCATTCGTTTTCATCACTTTTCTAACATCAAACCAATCTGCCTGTATGCCTTTTTCACGCAATAATTCAACGAAAAGTAAAGTTGACATTAATTCGCCATGACTGACAAGCTCATCAGTTAATGCGTCAGAAGTTGCTAATGCTGCTGCTTCAGAAAGCATCTCAATATTTTCAAGTAGGCGATTTATTTCTTGGGAAATAATTTCTGGCTGAGAAAGCTGGTTGATAATCGCGTATTCAATATCACGAACTTGTGAGAGTAAAGCTTCTCGTTGTGAAGGTTCAGTACCTGCTGCAAGTTCAATCAATAAATTAGTAATTCCCGCAGATGCCGAAAGAACGACGACACGAACTGACTTTTGTTTAAGAATAATATCTGCACATTTTTCCATTGCTGAAAAGTTAGCAACACTCGTGCCACCAAATTTAGCGATAGTGTATGGCGATGATGAAGATGAAGGCGTAGCAGTATTATCAGTCATTGTCGTATTCCTTTAGGCAAAAATGAGATGTTGGACACACTTAGGAATATCGGTTATTAAGTAGAGAGTCAATGCAGAGTGAAGAATAATCAATTTAATTAATAATCAGCTCCGCATTATCGGTTTTACCTATGTAAGTAATTAGTACTAGATTTGTTGAATGGTTTTGACCAATATCATCAAATGAGAAAGAATTGACTGTAACTATTAAATGTCAGGCTACAATCTGAGAATATTGGATTGTAATCTTAAGAGAGTATTGTGAATGAAAAATGTAAACCCAACCCAAACCTTAGCCTGGAAGGCATTAGAAAACCATTTTTCGGTTATCAAAGATACCGAGATGAAAACACTGTTTGCTCAGGAATCATCACGCTTTGAGCAATTTTCAAAGACGTTTTCAGACCAAATTCTAGTGGATTTTTCAAAAAACCGTATTACGAAAGAAACATTAGAGAAATTGCAGGCTTTGGCTAAGGAATGTGACGTTGAAGGTGCGATAAATAGCATGTTTACGGGTGAAAAAATCAACCGTACTGAAGATCGTGCTGTATTGCATACCGCATTACGTAATCGTAGCAATGCTCCCGTTATCGTTGATGGCAAGGATGTCATGCCAGAAGTTAACGCAGTACTGAATAAAATGAAAAAATTCAGTGAGCGTATTATTAGTGGTGAGTGGAAAGGTTATACTGGTAAGGCGATTACTGATGTTGTAAATATTGGCATCGGTGGTTCCGATCTTGGTCCTTATATGGTGACAGAAGCATTACGCCCGTATAAAAATCATCTTACTATGCATTTTGTTTCTAATGTCGATGGTACACATATCGCAGAAACATTGAAAAAATGTGATCCTGAAACAACGCTATTCCTTATCGCATCAAAAACATTTACCACACAAGAAACCATGACAAATGCACATTCAGCAAGAGATTGGTTCTTAGCCTCTGCGAAAGAGAGTGTTTTTGTTGCGAAACACTTTGTCGCGTTATCTACTAACAGCACCGAAGTGGCAAAATTTGGTATTGATACTGCCAATATGTTTGAATTCTGGGATTGGGTTGGTGGCCGTTATTCATTATGGTCAGCAATTGGTTTGTCTATCGCATTATCTGTTGGTTATGACAACTTTGAGCAATTGCTGGAAGGCGCTCATGCTATGGATAACCACTTTAGAACCGCAGATGCCGAAAATAACATTCCAATGATCCTCGCGCTGATTGGCATTTGGTATAACAATTTTTTTGGCACAGAAACTGAAGCGATTCTGCCATACGATCAATACATGCATCGTTTTGCTGCTTACTTCCAACAAGGTAATATGGAATCTAATGGTAAGTATATTGATCGTGATGGAAACAAAGTGAATTATCAAACGGGTCCTATCATTTGGGGTGAGCCGGGTACAAATGGTCAACATGCGTTTTACCAATTAATCCACCAAGGAACCAAAATCATTCCTTGTGATTTTATTGCGCCAGCGATTAGCCATAATCCCTTGTCAGATCATCATGCAAAACTGATGTCTAACTTCTTTGCTCAAACAGAAGCACTCGCTTTTGGTAAAAACCGTGAACAAGTTGATGCTGAGTTTGCCGCAGCAGGAAAAGATCCTAAAGCGATGGGATATGTTGCACCTTTCAAAGTGTTCGAAGGTAATCGCCCAACGAACTCTATTCTGTTAAAAGAAATTACGCCTTATTCATTAGGTGCATTGATTGCAATGTATGAACATAAGATCTTTGTACAAGGTGTTATTTTCAACATCTTCACCTTTGACCAATGGGGTGTTGAATTAGGTAAACAACTGGCTAATCGTATCCTTCCTGAATTAAAAGGTAAGGAAAGTGTTAATAGCCATGATAGCTCAACAAATAATCTGATTAACCGTTACAAAGCATGGCGTTAATCGAATAAACTGAATATAAGTAGTTGGTTAGATAAAAAGGAGGTTTTTATAACCTCCTTTGTTTTTTGATTGTTTTGTACCCAATTTGATTTTCTTTTAACGCTTTTTTAGATTATTTATGCGAAATGTTATCAGCTTTTAACTTCCATTAGTCACATCATGATATCCTTATGTATCATGACTCACACAAGCTAGGATCA
Organism: Proteus vulgaris; assembly: GCF_016647575.1. Taxonomy (GTDB): domain Bacteria; phylum Pseudomonadota; class Gammaproteobacteria; order Enterobacterales; family Enterobacteriaceae; genus Proteus; species Proteus mirabilis_B. Next base: position 3,711,896 of record NZ_CP032663.1, on the reverse strand, counting down.
TCAACGCGTGATGATGAATAAATGTTCAAAAAATCAATAATTACCCCTGCACCTATCCATTGGCTACCCAGTGAGGAACATGCAACTATTCAAGAAAGTACATTAAGTTGGTTAATGGAATTAGGCTCAATGACACGGCGATTTGAACAACATTGCCAAAAAGTCACTGTAATGCCTTATCAAGAAGGATTTATTGACCTTATTGAACCCGCTGACGAAAGCGCGTGTTTACCCAAAAGTCAGCGTTATTGGTTAAGAGAAGTGGTATTGTGTGGTGACGATATTCCTTGGTTATTAGGGCGAACGTTAGTACCAGAAGAGACTCTAACAGGCGAAGACAGAAAACTGGTCAATCTAAGAACCGTTCCACTTGGGCGTTATCTGTTTCAGGAAACAACCTTAAGTCGCGATTTTATTCATATCGGGCAACAAAATGGGTATTGGCTACGCCGTTCTCGTTTCCAGCTTTCAGATAAACCTTTATTATTAACCGAGATGTTTCTACCTGCATCACCAGTGTATAAGAAGTAATTAGGGGGAGCTAAAATTGGAGGGAAGTATGACGCAAAGTAAATGGCAAGCATATAGCCGTTTAATGCGTATAGATAAACCTATCGGAGCGCTATTATTACTTTGGCCAACTTATTGGGCTTTATGGATTGCCGCGAAAGGCTTTCCTGATTGGCATATTCTGATTGTCTTTACTATTGGCGTGTTCTCTATGCGTGCCGCTGGGTGTGTAATAAACGACTTTGCTGACCGGAAAATTGATGGCAGTGTTGAACGAACTAAAAATCGACCATTACCTAGTGGGGCTGTGACAGAAAAAGAGAGCAAAATTTTATTTATCGTTTTGGTACTCTTGTCCTTTGCACTAGTTCTAACACTCAATACCATGACTATTTGGCTCTCTGTTGCAGGGCTTGCGTTGGCATGGTTTTATCCTTTCGTTAAACGGTTTAGTAATCTACCTCAGCTTATTTTAGGTATGGCTTTTGGCTGGTCAATTCCTATGGGATTTGCTGCTGTTTCTGAAAGCTTACCGTTAGTATGTTGGCTATTATTTCTTGTCAACATTGTCTGGTCTATTGTTTACGATACGCAATATGCAATGGTTGACCGTAATGATGATATAAAAATTGGGGTTAAATCTACCGCTATTCTATTCGGTCGTTATGACAAAATTATTATCGGTATTTTACAACTGGTGATGTTGGCATTATTGGTGGGTATCGGTATTTTGCTGAATCTGAAAGGTATCTACTACTGGTCGCTATTGTTAGTAACAGCGCTGTTTATTTATCAGCAGAAGCTTATTGCAGAGCGTGAAAGAGCACCGTGTTTCCAAGCTTTTATGAATAATAACTATGTTGGCTTTGTTTTATTTGCGGGTATTTTATTTAGTTATTTTTAAGATAAGTAAGCGCTGAAGTATTCTCTACTATTGAGTAGAAACAAAAAGGGATAAGCAATGAGCTTATCCCTTTTCTATTTCAGTAATCACACAGTTTACTGATTATTCATCAGCTTCAGACTTACTTTTTTCATCAACAGCTTGTACTGAATTGTTATCTTCAGTGATCCCCACGCTTTCAATGGTTAAGCGAATTTCTGGTGACATTAATTTTGCAATCACTTGGTAAAGGGCAGATGCATCTGCTTTTAGGATATCTTCATTATCATTGAGATAACCTTCTTCACGTAGTGTTGAAACTAAGGTAGAGAATACCGCTTTATCAAAGAATTCAGGTGCGTTGATACCATGTAAGACAGAAAGACGTTGTGCCAAGATACGGCTCTCTTTTTCCAATAATGCACGGCTAATTTCAGGAGCAAAATTGAGTAAGGAAAGCGTAATTCCATAGCGTTGCAATGTTTCTCTAACACTGGCAGCTAAAAGTTGTAATGGACGAATACGCGCTGGATTAATACGCAGTAAGCCATCACTATCACAACAAATCAGGCGCTGACGGCACAGTTCTGTAATCAAAGTATTAATGACTTCAGGGAGCTCTTCTTTCTCATAACGAATAAATAGTTCCGCTTTAATAAGAGGGAAGATTAGCTCAACTTGTTTCATTAAATCATCACGATGAATTTTTTCATGATGTAAGACGATGCTTGCAATTAATGATGGAGTAATCATTAAGTGGATTGTGTTGTTGCGATAATAAGTCATTAATACCGCACTTTCACGAGGGAGCACCACAATATCACCCAGACTGTCTTTTTCGACTTGGAACTTATCTGTTTGCAACGCGTGTTCTAATAAGGCTTCAGCATTTTTATCAGACACAATCATATCTGTCGAATAAGGCACATTGCGTAATAATTGCAGATAACAATCGACTTGCTCTAACAGTTGCTCTCTAGTGAGAGCACGCTGGCGAGATGCCAACAAGGCCGTTGAAACAAGGTTAATCGCATTAATAGATGCTGCATTATTAATATGAACCATAATGTTGTCTGCCAGTGTGCTTACTGTTGGGTTTAACCAACTTGGGCGTTGTGGCTCAATGGGATCAATATCATCACGCCATTGCGGAACAGCTTGATTTAAGTATTGGACAACAGAAATCGGTTCACCAAAGTTCACATAGCCTTGACCAAGGTTACGTAATTTACGTAATCCTCTGACCATCTGCATAAAGCCTTCTTTCTCTTTTGTTGCGCCACGTAATTCTTTGGCATAGGTTGCCACTTCCATAACGTGTTCATATCCAATGTAAATTGGAACAACAGAGATAGGGCGTGTTTCACCGCGTAACATGGCTTGTACCGTCATTGAAAGTGTTCCTGTTTTAGGATCTAACAATCGACCTGTACGAGAGCGTCCACCTTCAACGAAATATTCAATCGAGTAACCGCGTGTAAATAGCTCACCTAAATATTCGCGGAAAATGGTGGAGTAAAGCTTGTTACCTTTAAAGGTTCTTCTGATAAAGAAAGCCCCTAAACGGCGGAAAATAGGCCCTGCTGGCCAGAAATTGAGGTTAATACCTGCCGCAATATGTGGCGGTACTAAACCTTGATGATAAAGCACATAGGAAAGCAGTAAGTAGTCCATGTGGCTACGGTGACAAGGAACATAAACGATTTCATGCCCATCTTGTGCGAGTTTACGTACTCGCTCGGCATTATAAACGTTGATACCTTGGTAGAGCTTATTCCATGTCCAACTTAATACGCGATCACTAATACGCACCGCTTCATATGAGAAATTAGCTGCAATTTCTTCCATGATATCTGTGGCATTTTTACGCGCTTTATCAAGTGAGATTTTCTTCGCTTTTGATTCATCTTCAATCGCTTTTTCAATGGCTTTCGATGAGAGCAATTTATTGAAGAGATCTTGGCGTGCTGGCAATTTTGGACCAACAGCTGCTAAACGCTGACGTGAAAAGTGGATACGCGCAACACGCGCAAGTTTTCGAGCTATACTGGTGTCAGTACCGTGTTCGTTCGCCATTTCACGCATTGAAACAGTGGGTGAAAAACGAACAAAGCTATCACGACCCAACCAGAGGATAGCGATAAATTTTTGGATACCGTTAAGCACACGTAAATGTGGAACGCCATTATGGCCTTCACGACCTGGAGAGCGTCCAAACATCACGGAAACCGGCAACATCTCGATATCAAGATGTGGGTTATTACGATGTGCATCAAGATAAGCGTGGAATGTCTTCACGGAATCTTTACGAGGATCAGGCGAGTAGTAACGGAATACTCTTGGGCCGTCATCAATAAAGACATACGCAGGAAGCTTAATTCCACCGATCTCAATAGGTTGCAGCGGATCAGGCAACCCTAATGAAAGACACTGCTGTCGTAATGTCAGTAAGTCCGCCTTTGAATGATAAGGCAGAACGTAAAGGAAAGATCGCGACGTATCTAACCCTAATTCAGTGATAGGATCAGTCGGAACTCGTTTGCTTTTTACCAGTAATTTTAGTGGTAAATTCAATGTGTTATAATATAGTTTACGCCAAGCTGACATAAATAGTTGTAGCCTCTTATTAGCAATACTTCGAAAGCATAACAGAAAGTCTTTCGTAGATCTGTGGTGCTGTGACAATATTAATAGAGAAAAGTGGCAAAATAATCGTTTGTTTTCGATAGAGTTTATTATGGCTAATCAAAATAAAGGTCTTACCCGAATCATCAAAGCTGGTGGCTATTCATACAAGGGCATTCGTGCCGCTTGGATTAATGAAGCCGCTTTTAGACAAGAAGCAATTGTGACCTTGGTTGCAATTATCCTTTCATTTTTCATCGATGTCAGTGGTCTAGAGCGCATTTTACTCATTGGTTCCGTTGTATTGGTTGTGATCTTGGAACTGGTAAATAGTGCAATAGAAGCCGTTGTCGATCGAATTGGATCTGAATACCACGAATTATCCGGACGTGCAAAAGATATGGGTTCTGCCGCCGTTCTGATTGCTATTATATTGGGATTATTTACTTGGGTAACCATTCTTTGGGGGCATTTCTTCGCATAAAGTTAAAAAATTCGATTTTTGTCGAAAAATAATCCAAAGATGCGTGTTTTATATTCATTTAAGGTTTCAAATCGTCATATACCTGTATATACTCACAGTCTGACTGTATAAACAAACAGGGGGCGGAATGAAAGCATTAACTGCAAGGCAGCAGCAGGTTTACGATTTGGTTCGTGATCACATTTCGCAAACGGGTATGCCACCAACACGGGCTGAAATAGCTTCCCAACTTGGGTTTCGCTCACCAAATGCGGCAGAAGAGCACTTGAAAGCTCTTGCTCGTAAAGGCGTGATAGAAATTGTCTCTGGTGCATCCAGAGGTATCCGTTTGCTAATGGAAGAAGAGCCAGAAGGACTGCCATTAATTGGGCGAGTCGCTGCTGGTGAACCACTTTTAGCACAAGAGCATATTGAAAGCCACTATCAAGTTGACCCAATGCTATTTAAACCAAGTGCAGATTTTTTATTGCGCGTTAATGGTATGTCGATGAAAGATATTGGTATTATGGATGGCGATTTACTTGCTGTGCATAAAACGCAAGATGTTCACAACGGGCAAGTTATTGTGGCTCGTATTGAAGATGAAGTGACAGTAAAGCGCTTTAAGAAAAGCGGTAATAAAATTGAACTTCATGCAGAAAACCCAGAGTTTTCACCTATTATCGTCGATTTACGCGAACAAAGCTTTACTGTGGAAGGTTTAGCAGTAGGGGTTATTCGTAACGGCGAATGGCTGTAATTTATACCAAAATAAGTCAATACAACTTATTTTAAAAAGATGCAGATGATGTGTAAAACCACAAAATCATCTGCATTTTTTATTTCTGATTTGTATAAAAAAACACCATCGCACTACAAATGTAATTACAATATGATGTGTTTTAATTACGGAGGTGCTTATGACAACGATACAAGTTAGAGTAGACGATGAGCTCAAAAAAAGAAGCTTATCAAGTATTTGAAAAAATGAACCTGTCTCCTTCAGATGCCATAAGGTTATTTCTACGTTATGTTTCTGAAAATGAAAAATTACCTTTCTCAGAAGTTTCTGTCGTTGTTGGGGAGCTGGATGAAGATGAGGATATTTTAGCTGTTGTACGTGAACGTTTGAAAAAACCAAGTAAACGTATAAGCGTAAATATTGATGATCTTTAATCGTGAGTTTGATAATCGTGCCTTGAAAGAATGGCAGAAACTCGATCAAAGCATTAAAGAGCAGTTTAAAAAGAAATTAAAAAATTGCAGGAAAACCCTTATATAGAGTCAGCTCGCTTAAAAGGTGATCTCGCGGGTTGCTATAAGATTAAATTACGAGCATCTAGTTTTCGATTGATTTACCAAGTTATTGATTCTGAAGTTGTGATTTTAGTTATTGCTGTTGGTAAATGTGAAGAGAGTAAAGCTTATTCATTAGCTGAAGTGAGAATTCAAAAGAACAACATGTATTAGCCAGCATTTAGCTGGCTTTTTGTTTTTATAAGCTCAACGAGGCTTATAGTCGCCGGTTTTTTTCTGTTTAAGATTATCATCCATACTGTGATCATGATGACAACCTTCAGGATGTGTACACTCTTGTGCTTCGTGGCACTGTGAACATAATCCATGAATTTCAATGACACTATGTCGTAAATGAAATCCACTCTCTTTTGCTAGTAATGAAATTGCATCTTCGATTTTATGGCTATTCTTTTCAGTGACAGATAAACAGCGGTCACAAATTAGCATTACTGACGTATGTTCAACATCATCAAAATGATGGCAAAGCACATAGCTGTTAGTGGATTCTATTTTATGGATAAATCCTTGCTCAAGTAAAAACTCTAACCCACGATAGACAGTAGGTGGTTTTGCTTGTGGCTCAACTTGGCGTAATAAATCCAATAAATCGTATGCGCTGATAGCAGAAGGCTGCTGCATAATCAGACGTAATACTGCCAGACGTTGTGAAGTCAGGCGAACACCTCGTTTCTGGCAGATCTTTTCTGCCTGAGCGAGCAATTTCTCTTCATTCATGGGGATAAGATGCTCTCAGACGTTGTTAATGACACAGATCCTATCATATTTTTCAAGAGTAAACCTTTGTGTAAAGTGGGGTTTTATGAAAATAACTGTGGGATTACGTCCTTTTTTAAAAGTATCTGTTGTTAGATAAAAGAACATGTTTTCTTTCAATATAAAGAATGAGTCTTTAGAAAGAGAGATAAACACATGAAAAGTTTATTGTGTAGAGCGAATTTATTCTATGTAAACTAGATTGTGTTATATGGAGAAATGGTTTTTCATGATGATAAGTACTGATAGCCAGCAACAAAAAACCCAGCCTAAGCTGGGTTAATTTTTTAGATAATTTTAGATAAATTGTTCCGAAATACGATCAGAACGGGATATCGTCATCAAAATCCATTGGTGGTTCATTATTTGGCACTGGTGCCGCAGCAGGTTGTTGTGCTGGGCGAGATTGTGCACCACCGCTAAATTGTTGTGATGCTTGTGGCTGTTGTGGTTGACCCCAACCGCCTTGACCACCTTGAGAAGGTGCGCCATCTTGACCGCCACGGCCGCCTAACATCTGCATTGAGCCGCCAACGTTAACAACAACTTCAGTGCTATATCTGTCTTGACCGCTCTGGTCTTGCCATTTACGTGTTTGTAATTGACCTTCGATATACACTTGTGAACCTTTACGCAGATATTCGCCTGCAATTTCCGCTAATTTGCCGAAAATTACCACACGGTGCCACTCGGTTTTTTCTTTCATTTCACCGGTTTGTTTATCGCGCCAGCTTTCTGATGTTGCCAGTGTTAAGTTGGCAACTGCACCGCCACTTGGCATATAACGGATTTCTGGATCCTGCCCTAAATTACCGATAAGAATAACTTTGTTTACGCCTCTGCTCGCCATGTGAGGTACTCCTGCGAAAGTAAATTTTTTGAAATCATAAGCGAATAAGTTTATCACGTACGCTAAAATTTGAATATGACGTGTGATGAATTTCTCAATTGTGAACATTGTCGAAATTTTTCTGTCTCAAAATGACAGAGTTACATCACCATTCAATTTCACTATATATACTGTATATCCATTCAGTTAACTTTGTGTCATAATTATCCGATTCTTTCTTTTTCGGCGACTCTCTCAATCCGGGATATATTCATGGATAAAATCGAAGTACGGGGCGCTCGCACCCATAATCTAAAAAATATCAACTTGATCATTCCTCGCGATAAACTGATTGTTATTACGGGGCTTTCTGGTTCAGGTAAATCTTCTTTAGCCTTTGATACGCTTTATGCAGAAGGGCAGCGACGCTATGTAGAATCGCTTTCTGCTTATGCTCGTCAGTTTCTTTCGTTGATGGAAAAACCTGACGTTGACCATATTGAAGGTTTATCTCCCGCTATTTCGATTGAGCAGAAATCTACGTCGCACAACCCACGTTCGACGGTGGGAACGATTACAGAAATTCACGACTACCTACGTCTCTTATTTGCACGTGTTGGTGAACCTCGTTGTCCTGATCATGACATTCCGCTCGCCGCTCAGACGGTCAGCCAAATGGTTGATAATGTACTTGAGCAACCTGAAGGCAAGCGCTTAATGCTTTTAGCACCAGTGGTGAAAGAGCGTAAAGGCGAGCATATTAAGTTACTTAATAATCTTGCCGCTCAAGGTTATATTCGTGCTCGTATTGATGGTGAAGTGTGCGATCTCTCTGATCCACCAACATTAGAATTACAGAAAAAACATACCATTGAAGTGGTTATTGACCGCTTTAAGGTTCGTGACGATCTAGCTCAACGTTTAGCTGAATCTTTTGAAACCGCATTAGAGCTTTCTGGTGGTACCGCCGTTATCTCTGATATGGATGATAGCAATGCAGATGATATTGTTTTTTCTGCAAACTTTGCTTGCCCGATTTGTGGTTACAGCATGAGTGAGCTAGAGCCTCGTTTATTCTCCTTTAATAACCCCGCTGGTGCTTGTCCAACTTGTGATGGCTTAGGTGTTCAGCAATTTTTTGATCCTGAATTAGTGATCCAAAATAGAGAGATTTCTCTTGCTGGTGGCGCAATTAAAGGATGGGATCGTCGTAATTTCTACTATTTCCAGATGCTTCGCTCATTGGGTGAACATTATCATTTTGATGTTGAAGCGCCATTTGATTCGTTACCAGATAATATCCAGAAAGTCATTTTAACGGGTTCAGGCAAAGAGAATATTGAATTTAAATACACAAACGATCGTGGCGATGTTGTTGTTCGTCATCATCCTTTTGAAGGTGTATTAAATAATATGGAACGCCGTTACCGCGAGACAGAATCTAGTGCGGTGCGTGAAGAACTTTCTAAATATATTAGTAATCGCTCATGTGCCTCTTGTGGTGGTACACGTTTACGCCGAGAAGCACGTCATGTGTATGTTGAAAATACAACATTGCCAGAAATAGCCGATTACAGCATTGGTCATGCAATGACCTTTTTCCAAAATCTGAAATTGAGCGGTCAACGCGCGAAGATTGCAGAAAAAGTCTTAAAAGAGATTAGTGACCGACTAAAATTCTTGGTAAATGTGGGATTAAATTACCTCACACTTTCTCGTTCAGCTGAAACATTATCAGGTGGTGAAGCACAACGTATTCGTTTAGCGAGCCAGATTGGTGCGGGATTAGTTGGTGTTATGTATGTGCTGGATGAACCTTCAATTGGCTTGCATCAACGAGATAACGATCGCTTACTTGAAACGCTGATCCACTTACGTAATTTGGGTAACACTGTGATCGTTGTTGAGCATGACGAAGATGCTATCCGTGCCGCTGATCATGTTATTGATATTGGACCTGGTGCGGGTGTTCATGGTGGTGAAATTGTCGCTCAAGGGACTCTTGAAGATATCATTAATAACCCGAATTCATTAACGGGGAAATTCTTAAGTGGTGAGCGCCGTATCGCAATTCCAGAGCAACGTGTACCTGTTGATCGCGAAAAAATGCTGACTATCCTTGGCGCAAAAGGCAATAACTTAAAGAATGTAAATCTGAAATTACCAGTAGGTTTATTTACCTGTATTACAGGTGTTTCAGGATCAGGTAAGTCAACGCTTATCAACGATACGTTATTCCCTATTGCCCAACGCCAATTAAATGGGGCTACAAATAGTGTACCAGCGCCTTATTTAGATGTTGAAGGGCTAGAGTATTTCGATAAAGTTATTGATATCAACCAAAGCCCAATTGGTCGTACTCCTCGTTCAAACCCTGCAACTTACACCGGTGTCTTTACACCTATTCGTGAGTTATTTGCGGGTGTACCTGAATCTCGTACTCGTGGTTATACGCCGGGTCGTTTCAGTTTCAACGTCAAAGGTGGTCGTTGTGAGGCTTGCCAAGGCGACGGTGTCTTAAAAGTTGAAATGCATTTCTTACCTGATGTGTATGTACCTTGTGATCAATGTAAAGGTCAGCGTTATAACCGTGAAACCCTTGAAGTTAAATACAAAGGAAAAAATATTCACGAAACGTTGGATATGACCATTGAAGAGGCGAGAGAGTTTTTTGATGCCGTACCTGCATTAGCTCGTAAACTACAAACATTGATTGATGTTGGTCTTTCTTATATTCGTTTAGGACAATCAGCTACGACTTTATCGGGTGGTGAAGCTCAGCGGGTTAAGTTAGCAAAAGAGTTGTCAAAACGTGGAACGGGACAGACTCTTTATATTCTCGATGAGCCTACAACAGGGCTTCACTTTGCTGATATTGAATTGTTGCTTGAAGTTCTTCATCAGTTACGTGACCAAGGTAATACCATTGTTGTTATTGAGCATAATCTTGATGTGATCAAAACCGCGGACTGGATTGTCGATCTGGGTCCTGAAGGCGGAAGTGGTGGTGGTCAAATTTTAGTATCAGGCACACCAGAGCAAGTTGCAGAGTTTGAAGGTTCACATACTGCAAGATTCTTAAAACCAATCTTAGAGCGTGGTTATTAAGATTACATCACTTATTCCCTTATGATCTAAGCGCTACAGACAATAAACGCTTTACTGTTTGTAGCGCGCTTTCTTCAAGAAAAGTAAATCCGTGAAGGATGATAGAATTTAATTCTATCGAAAAAAGCATTCTCTTTTAGTTATACACTTCCTTATCTATTTTTATCTTATTAATCGCTCTTTTTGATAAAAAGCAGATTAAATGGTTAATTATGCTGTTTTGTAACAGTATTTTAACTAAATACGAGATAACAAAGCTAAATAGAAAGGATTATCATAGTATATCGTGATGGACAGCACAGTTTATTTGGTGATTTGTTTCAATTGTTATACTTGACTATTATTGTATAACAATGGGTCTTTTCCATTATTAATCAATATGTTGTGTATTTATAAAGGTTACAACAGAGGGAAGGTTATTATTTACTGTGCTCTTTGAACAGATAATCCTACTTTTCTCCTTACGATAGAATTTTTTTCCAAATCATTTCGGGCTATCACGATTTATAACAACTTTTTTCTCCGTAATATTCCCTATCATTTACCCCATAATAAATAATACCTGCAAAGAGTAAGGCTATTTCGACATCGCAATGTTAGATAGACTTTTTTACCCCCAAAAATTCGTTTTGCTATTAACAATTACAATATAAAAAGTGAGTACTAATATGGAAACGGCTTCCTCAAAAACAGAGACCACAAGCTATCCCGCAACTAGTGCTGGCGCTCGCCGCGCAGGTATGACTGAACAAGAATGGCGTGCGGCAATTAAATTCGACGGCAATGATGTGGGCTGGGTTATCATGAGTATCGGTATGGCTATCGGTGCAGGTATTGTGTTTTTACCTGTGCAGGTGGGTCTGATGGGATTATGGGTTTTCCTACTATCCTCGATCATTGGTTATCCGGCTATGTACCTTTTCCAACGTCTATTTATTAATACGTTGGCTGAATCTCCAGAGTGTAAAGACTACCCAAGCGTTATCACCGGTTATCTCGGTAAAAACTGGGGTATCTTATTAGGTGCGCTCTACTTTGTGATGTTAGTCATTTGGATGTTTGTTTACTCAACAGCAATCACTAATGACAGTGCTTCTTACTTACAAACATTTGGTGTTACTGAAGGTTTACTGTCAGAAAACCCATTCTATGGTTTGATCCTGATTTGTGCGTTAGTGGCTATCTCCTCTCGTGGTGAACAATTACTGTTTAAAGTATCAAGCTTTATGGTACTGACTAAACTGTTTGTTGTTGCAGCGTTAGGGATCTCCATGATTGGTATGTGGCATCTTTATAACGTAGGTGCATTACCACCAGTTGGACGTTTAATCAAAGAAGCAATCATTACATTACCTTTTACACTGACTTCAATTCTGTTTATCCAAACATTAAGCCCAATGGTTATCTCTTACCGTGGTCGTAATAAAAACCGTGAAGTTGCTCGTCATAAAGCGCTACGTGCAATGAACATTGCTTTCGGTGTGTTGTTCTGTACTGTTTTCTTCTATGCAATCTCATTCACATTAGCAATGGGTCATGATGAAGCAGTTAAAGCGTATGAGCAAAATATCTCTGCATTAGCGATTGCTGCGAAATTCTTCCCTGGTGGTTGGGTAACGGTTGTAAGCGTAATGCTGAACATCTTCGCCGTAATGACTGCGTTCTTTGGTGTCTACTTAGGTTTCCGTGAAGCGACACAAGGGATTGTGATGAACATCCTGCAACGTTATATCCCAGCAGAGAAAATCAATCAAAAATGGGTACAAAACGGCATTATGATTTTTGCTGTGTTACTGGCATGGGGTGCAATTATCCTTAATGCGCCAGTGCTGAGCTTCACTTCAATTTGTAGCCCAATCTTCGGTATGGTGGGTTGTCTTATCCCTGCATACTTAGTGTACAAAGTACCGATGTTACATAAATACAAAGGTGCGTCACTTTACCTGATTATCTTTACCGGTTTACTGCTCGTTATCTCTCCGTTCTTGGCATTCTCATAGTCGCCAACTTCGGTTCTAGTTAGGAGTTGTTTTTAAAAACTAAATTAATCCAAGGTGTTAGATTATGAGCCAGAACAAAAATTCTCATTTATGGTCACAGTTTGTTCGTCAGTTACGTGAAGGTGTTAAACCCGCTGTAGGTTGTACTGAGCCGATTTCATTAGCATTGGCAGCCGCGAAAGCAACCGCACTTTTAGGCGAGCCTGTTGTTCGTGTCGAAGCTTGGGTTTCACCAAACTTGATGAAAAACGGAATGGGCGTAACAGTGCCGGGAACGGGAATGGCTGGGCTACCTATTGCAGCAGCATTGGGTGCGACAGGAGGAGATCCTGATGCAGGGCTGGAAGTCTTGTTAAAAGCATCCGCTGATGCAGTTGCTCAAGCTAAGACACTGGTTGCTCAAGGTAAAGTCACAGTGGGTGTAAAAGCACCTTGTGAAGATGTTCTTTACTCTGAAGCGAAAGTGTATAGCCAATCTGGTTATGCCATCGTCAGTATCGCAAGAGAACATACACACGTTGTTCGTTGTGAATGTAACGGTAACGTTGTTTTTGAGGAAGATAAATCAGCGCTTACCAACAATTGCGAATGTACTGATGAAAAACCTTTTACTGATGTTTGTGCTGAAGATATTTATAACTTTGCACTTAATGTGCCAGTGAGTGAAATTGAGTTTATGCTCAATGCCGCCCGTTTAAATGGTGCTTTATCAGAAGAGGGGCTACAAAACACCTATGGATTAGCCATTGGTCGTACCTTAATTCTGCAACAAGAGAAAGGTTTGTTAGGTAAAGACTTACTTAATGAAATCATGATCAGAGCATCAGCCGCATCCGATGCTCGCATGGGTGGAGCGGTATTACCGGCAATGAGTAATTCAGGCTCAGGCAATCAAGGGATTGCTGCAACATTGCCTGTGATGGTTGTTGCTGAATTTATCAAAGCTGATGATGAAACCTTACTGCGTGCGTTGGTTTTATCTCACTTAATGGCAATCTATGTTCATAGCCATTTTCCACCTCTTTCCGCCCTTTGCGCTGCAACAACCGCTTCAATGGGGGCTGCTGCAGGGATGGCATGGTTACTCACAAAAGATTTCACCACGGTCAGTATGTCTATCAACAGTATGATTGGTGATATCAGTGGCATTATCTGTGATGGCGCATCGAATAGCTGTGCAATGAAAGTATCAAGTAGTGCAGCGAGTGCTTATAAAGCGGTATTAATGGCGATGCAAAATCAAAGTGTTGCGGGTACTGATGGTATTGTCAGTGACGATGTCGATAGCTCAATAGCGAATCTCTGTGCATTAGCCAGTCGTGCAATGCAACATACAGATATTCAAATCATTGAGATTATGGAAGAAAAAGCGCGTCGTAATGCTGGGGAAAAGAAGCAAGCTGTCAATATATAAAAGGCGAAAACCTAAAGCGACAGTGATGTTGTTATGTAGTAAAAAGAAATACCTGCTTATGAGAATAGGCAGGTATTTTTTTATCATGAAATCACGTTGATTAGCTTAGATACTTACAGCGGCAAAGGCTTGAGCAATGCGTTGAACATTACCTGTATTAACACCTGCCATACAAACACGACCTGTACCGACAAGATAAATACCAAATTCATCACGTAATCTATCAACTTGTGCTTGTGTAAAGCCGGTATAGCTAAACATACCGCGTTGAGTTAATAGATGATCAAAATTCTTTTCAGGCAGGGCAACTTTTAAAGCTTCGACTAAAGTCACGCGCATCTCTTTAATACGGTCACGCATATGTGCGACTTCTTTTTGCCATTGTGCAGTTAAAACTTGGTCTGATAGCACTTTATTGACAATTTGTGCACCATAGTTTGCAGGGCTTGAATAGATACGGCGTACACCTGCTTTTAGCTGACCCAGTACGTGTTCGCATTCAGTGGCATTCTCACAAACAATGGATAATCCGCCTGCGCGTTCACCGTAGATCCCAAATATTTTTGAAAAAGAGTTACTGATAAGTATCGGTAATCCTGCTTTTGCCATAGTACGAATAGCATAAGCATCTTCATCTAAATTTTCGGCAAAGCCTTGATAAGCAATATCTAAGAATGGAATTGCTTGGCGAGCTTTTAATACTTCAGTGACTTGATCCCATTGATCTTTAGTCAGATCGGAGCCAGTTGGGTTATGGCAACAAGGGTGCATCAATACAATGCTTTTTTCAGGCAGTTTTTTAAAGCAATCTAACAGAGCTTCAAATTTTACGCCTTTGGTTTCAGGATCAAAGTAAGGGTAGTGATTCACTTTGAAACCTGAGCCCGCAAAAATAGAACCATGATTATCCCAAGTTGGATCACTTATCCACACTTCTGATCCTGGGAAATAGCGATGCAGAAAATCAGCACCCACTTTTAATGCACCTGATCCACCTAATGTTTGGATTGTGGCAATTTTCTTTTCTGCAATTAGAGGATTATCTGCACCGAAAAGAAGATCTTGAATTTCGCTACGATAAGGTGCGAGCCCTTCCATTGGTAAATAAAGTGTTGCGGTGGGTGTCATGGCATTGAGTTGCTGACGTGCAACTGAAACTGTTCCTAAAATAGGGGTCTTGCCTTCTTCGTCATAATAAAGACCAATGCTTAAATTAATTTTATCCTGACGCGGGTCTTTGTTATAAACATCCATCAATGAGAGAATCGGATCTCCCGGAAACGCTTCAACCTGTTGAAACACGGCTTCTTCTCCAATCACTTTTAGTGTGTCATAGGGATACAATATCGTGTGTATTATTGTTCGTCTAGGTATTCCATGATGACGCGCGAGGTTAATTTGGTAATCAACTCATAGGCGCTAATACCACTATATTTGGCAATTTCTTCTACGGGCAACACATCTCCCCATAAAATAGCTTCATCACCAACACTATCAATTAGTTCAGTCCCCAAATCGACGCTGATCATATCCATCGAAACACGACCAACAATAGGCACTTTTCGACCATTGATCCACACAGGAGTACCTGAAGGTGCACTGCGAGGATAGCCATCGCCATAGCCAATCGCGATCACACCAAGATAAGTGTCTTTTTCACTTATCCATGTGCCACCATAACCAACAGGCTCACCGGCTTTATGCTTACGAACAGCAATCAGGCTTGTTTTTAGCGTCATTGCGGGGGTTAAACCAAAGTCTTTACCCGTTCTTTCATCACCCGTAGGAGAAATACCATAAGTGATAATGCCGGGACGAACCCACTGATAATGGACTTGAGGCCAAAATAAAATACCCGCGGAAGCTGCGATAGACTTATCACCGGCTTTATCTTGAATAAAATCTTGAAATAGTGAGATTTGTTTTTGTGTCGCCTCAGGAACATCGGGTTCATCTGCACGACTAAAATGGCTCACAATATTGACAGGTTGTTGTACATTTTTACAGGCGGAAAGCCGTAAATAAAAGGCTTGTGCGTCTTCAGGACGTACTCCTAAACGATGCATACCCGTATCGATTTTCATCCATACTTTAACGGGTTCATCTAAATCAGCCTGTTCTAATGCTTCTAATTGTTCTTGACTATGAACAACGGTTTCAATGTGGTTGACGACTAAAATAGGTAGGTCAACGACATCAAAAAAGCCTTCTAACAGAAGAATGGGTTTTACAATACCCCCACTTCGTAAGGTTAATGCTTCACCAATACGTGCAACACCAAAACAATCAGCATTATCCATTAAGGTATATGCTGTTTCTAATAACCCATGACCATAAGCGTTTGCTTTCACGACAGCTATCAGGTGGCTATGTGGGGCATAGTCTCTCACATGCTGAAAATTGTGACGCAGAGCGCGGCGATCTATCACTGCGGTTGCCGCTTTCATATTATTCCAATACTTCCTTTAATTAAGTCAAGGTTAGTGATTATTCATCGTCGTAAGCAGGGCCAGCATAGTTATCAAAGCGTGACCATTGACCGTTAAAGGTAAGCCTTACCGTACCAATTGGGCCGTTACGTTGTTTACCGATGATGATTTCTGCAACACCTTTTAAATCGCTACTTTCGTGATAAACCTCGTCACGGTAAATAAACATGATAAGGTCAGCATCTTGCTCAATAGAGCCTGATTCACGTAAGTCGGAGTTAACAGGGCGTTTATCAGCACGTTGTTCCAAACTACGGTTTAACTGTGATAGAGCAACCACGGGAACTTGTAATTCTTTAGCTAACGCTTTTAAAGAACGAGAAATTTCAGCAATTTCTAGTGTTCTGTTTTCAGATAATGAAGGTACTCTCATTAGCTGCAAGTAGTCAATCATGATAAGGCTTAAACCGCCATGTTCACGATAAATTCGACGAGCACGAGAGCGTACTTCTGTTGGTGTTAAACCTGATGAGTCATCAATATACATATTACGTTTTTCAAGCAAAATACCCATGGTGCTTGAAATACGAGCCCAATCCTCATCATCAAGCTGGCCTGTACGAATTCTTGTCTGATCGACACGAGATAATGATGCCAACATACGCATCATGATTTGGTTGCCGGGCATCTCTAAGCTGAAGATAAGTACAGGTTTTTCTTCTGTCATTGCCGCATTTTCACATAAGTTCATGGCAAATGTGGTTTTACCCATAGAAGGACGTGCCGCGACAATAATTAAATCTGATTTCTGTAATCCTGCGGTTTTTTTATCAAGATCTTGATAACCACTTGAAACCCCTGTGACACCATCATGAGGTTTTTGATAGAGCTGTTCTATTTTTTCAACGGTTTCTTCTAAAATTGCTTCTATTGCTTTTGGGCCTTCGTCTTTATTGGCACGAGTTTCAGCAATTTGAAACACTCTTGATTCAGCGAAGTCGAGTAGATCTTCACTGGTGCGACCTTGAGGATCAAAACCCGCATCTGCAATTTCGTTGGCGACTTTTATCATATCGCGAACAACGGCACGCTCTCGGACGATATCCGCATAAGCATTGATGTTTGCTGCACTTGGCGTATTTTTTGAAAGCTCAGCTAAATAAGCAAAACCACCCACACTGTCTAGTTCGGCATTTTGTTCTAATGCTTCTGATAGTGTAATAAGGTCGATAGGTTTACCTAATTCCAGCAAGCGTTGCATTTGCGAGAAAATAGTACGATGAGGTCGACTATAAAAGTCTTCTGCGGTGACACGTTCAGAAACATTATCCCAACGTTCATTATCTATCATCAGACCGCCTAACACGGACTGCTCTGCTTCCAGCGAATGGGGAGGTAGCTTTAATCCCTCCATTTGTCGGTCTTTGATATCAGACATCAGCTTGTCAGTGGTCTTATTTCTGGCCATAAATCCTGCATAAAAATCGAAAAAGTGTCAGTACGCTCTAGTATACGCTAACCCAATTATCTGTGCCTTGTAGAAATAGCTATCCTTTGTCATTATCTCTAAAGGTATTTAGAGCTCGCTTATTTAACCCCTCATCCTATAAAGGAGATAGCAATGGCTAAACGCATTCAATTTGCAGCTCATGGCAGTGCTGATGTTCTCGAACTAGCAACATTTACACCGGCTCCTCTTGGTGATCACGAAGTTCAGGTTGCCAATAAGGCAATTGGTATTAACTATATTGATACTTATGTACGTAGCGGCTTATACCCTGTAAGCCAACTCCCTAGTGGATTAGGCACTGAAGCCGCAGGCATTGTTATCAAAACAGGCGCTAAAGTGACTTCACTAAAAGAAGGGGACAGAGTTGTGTATGCGCAATCTCCGCTAGGGGCTTATAGTGATACGCATAATGTACCAGAAAATAAAGTGGCACGTCTGCCTGATAATATCTCTTTTGAACAAGCCGCAGCCTCTTTCTTAAAAGGATTAACGGTTTATTATCTCTTCAATGAAACCTATAAATTACAAGCAGGTGAAACCTTCTTATTCCACGCAGCTGCTGGTGGCGTTGGTTTAATTGCAAGCCAATGGGCGAAAGCAATTGGTGCTAAAATGATTGGTACAGCAGGTAGTGATGAAAAGGTCGCCAAAGCAAAAGCTGCAGGCGCATGGGAAGTGATTAATTACCAGACTGAGTCGATTGTGGAACGTGTTTTGGCACTGACGAATAACCAAAAAGTACCTGTTGTTTATGATTCTGTTGGTAAAGCAACTTGGTTAGATTCATTAGACTGTTTGCAGCATCGTGGCTTAATGGTGAGTTTTGGTAACGCATCAGGTGCAGTAACTGGTGTTGATTTAGGTATTCTCAATAAAAAAGGCTCTTTGTATGTCACGCGCCCATCTATTTCGGGTTATATCACAACACGTGAAGAGCTAGATGCTGCAAGTGAAGCGTTATTTGCGTTAATTGGTAGTGGTAAAATTGATGTCAGTGTGCCAGATAATCAGAAATTTGCGTTAGCAGATGCGAAAGATGCACACCGTTATCTTGAAAGTAGACAATCTCAAGGATCAAGCTTACTTATTCCTTAATGATTGTTTGTAAGATTTAAAACCTGTTTGAAATCCATTAAACAGGTTTTAAATACTTATGTATCAATTATTTTTCAGTCACAAATTTAAGTGCATTTTCTAAAACAGATAAATCAGCGCCTTGTTTGTGTGCATTTTCACTTAAATGACGACGCCATTGTCTAGCACCCGGAATACCTTGAAAAATTCCCAACATATGACGAGTTACATGACCTAAATAAGTGCCTTGTGAAAGCTCTTTTTCAATATAAGGATACATTGCTCTTACTGCCGCGACTGCATCAGCAATAGGTAACTGATTATCAAAAAGCTCATGATCGACATGTGCTAGAATTGACGGGTTTTGATAAGCCTCACGACCAACCATAACACCATCCATATATTTTAAGTGTTCCTTCGCTTCTTCTAATGACTTAATGCCACCATTAATTGCCATGGTAAGATGCGAGAAATCACGTTTTAATTGATAAACACGAGGATAATCTAAAGGTGGAACCTCACGATTCTCTTTGGGGCTTAAACCCGATAGCCATGCTTTACGTGCATGAATAATAAAGGTATCGCAGTTATTATCTCGGCTAACAGTATCAATAAAATCACAGAGAAATTCATAGCTATCTTGGTCGTCGATCCCGATACGTGTTTTTACTGTAACAGGAATATCAACGACATCGCGCATGGCTTTCACACAGTCAGCGACGAGTTGTGCATCTCCCATTAAACAAGCCCCAAAGCGCCCATTTTGTACGCGATCTGAAGGACAACCCACATTTAAATTAATTTCATCATAGCCACGCTCTTGTGCCAATTTTGCACATTGCGCTAACGCTTGAGGATCGCTTCCACCTAACTGTAAAGAGACTGGATGTTCTTCTTCACTGTATTTTAGATAGTCACCTTTACCATGAATAATGGCACCTGTTGTAACCATTTCAGTATAGAGCAATGTATTTTTACTTAATTGACGAAAGAAATAACGACAATGACGATCAGTCCAGTCGAGCATCGGCGCAACAGAGAAGCGGTTCAAATTATATTCTTTTGAATTGCTATTAACATCATGATTTTCTGTTGATTTATTGAGTTCTATATTTTCTGACATGTTGTAATTCTTTCGTCTATTTAGGCGGTGATTATCTCTAAATTGTTAAGGAGATAAAATGAGCGCGCATTATAGCATAGAGGATAGCTTACACATGCTGGATCTGATGCTAGATATGTACTTAAAGAAGTATGGTTGTTAAGAGAATAAATAATTCAATTGGCTACTTTTGACAAAAATGACAAAAAAAGTATATTTGATCGGTCTATTTATTGTACAATCCTCAGATATTTGATAGAGAATGGATGATTTAAATAATGATTAGACGCTTTGGTTTTAAAAATTTCTCAAGTTTCAAACAAGGCGCTGAAATTAGCTTTGAATATGATGGTAATACGCCAATAAGTATTTCTCATGGTAAACATATTGGTACTGTTATCGGTATTAAAGGCGCTAATGGTTCAGGTAAAACCAATATTCTCAAAGCGCTTTCTTTTCTATTTTGTTTCGTTACAAAAAGAATGACTACAAAGCATTTTAATACACTAGAAAACAGTGAGGAAGTGCGCATACCCATAGAATCATTTTTCTTTTCTAAAGAGAATATCGAGTTTTATATCGAGCTGGAAATAGAAGGTATGATTTATTATTATGGTTTAGAAATAACAAAAGAAGGAATTAAAAAAGAAATTTTAATTAGAAATAAAAATGAAGATGGAAGTAAAGATATTCTCTTTATTGAACGGCATGAAAATAAAATTGTTTCTTGTATATCAGAGTATCAAGAGTTAAAAAGAATAAAATTAAAAGAAGATCAATCTATAATTAGCTTAACCTCTGATTTTAGTTTTAATAAAAAAGTGGCAGATCTAATTAATATAAAAAATTTCTTTGATTTGTTTATTTTTAATGTTGGCTATGACGGATTAAAAAAAGATTTTGAAGAAAATACTAAGTATATTCGAGCTTCTTTCTATAAAAATAATTTAGACGCTTTAACCTTTGTTAAAAAGATCATAAAAAATAGTGATGATGGAATTAGTGATATTATCATTGAAACAGTGAAAGATGTATCTGGTAATGATGTTGATTTCCCTTTATTTATTCATAAATATGGCGATGAGGAATTTAGTCTTATTTATTCAGATGAATCTATGGGGACAAAAACACTGTTTAATGTTCTTTTTAATTATTGGGCTATATTGAAGAGTGGAGGATTATTAATTGTAGATGAATTTGATCTTCATTTACATGCTATGATATTACCTGAAATTATTAATTTATTTACAGATTTATCCATTAATACTAAAGGTGCTCAGCTTATTGTTACTACACATAATACTGAAATAATCGATAAGTTAGGGCGATATCATACGCTGTTAGTAAATAAAGAAAATAATGAAAGCTATTGTTATCGTTTAGACGAAATTCCTTTATTAAGAAATGATAGAGCAATATCTCCTTTTTATAATAAAGGGAAAATTGGAGGTGTTCCTAAAGCGCTCTTTTAATGAAATAATCTAATAAAATAAAAGGATGTTTAATGATTAAAAAGAATTTCAAAAATAATAGATTAGTCAGAGAATTTATTAAGGATATTCCTCATTATACCATTGATAAATCAGGTATTGAGAGTAAGTGTAAGTTTAATTTTGCTTATTTTGATGCTGATCAGGAAGCGGGACAAAGCTTTACTGATTGGAATAATAATATTGGTATTTCATCACTTGAAAATTTAATGGAAAAACTAAAAGAATATACAAAGGAACCATTAAATTATTGGCAGAACCAGCGTGTTGGTAGCGGTGGGCTTAAAATACTTGAATATTATGGAAAATTTCCTAGAAATACGGTTTTTAAACATCCCGCATTTGTACCTGAAGATGCTCATTGGGCAAGATTTAGATTAGGCAATAAAGTGCGGCTTATTGGTTTTGTGATCCATCCATCGACTTTTAATCATTTAACTGAAAAACATAAAGTGCAATTCGATACGAATACGTTTTATATTGTTTTTCTAGATAAAGATCATCTTTTTTACCAAATCGAAGATGAATAGCCAAAAAACAAAATAGGAAAACATAATGCCAATAGAAAAAAGAGCATTACCTTATTTTAAATATCACCCTGAACCGATAAAAACAGGTGCTTTTATCACAGATGATACCGTTATATGTGATTGTTGTGGAAAGAAAACCGATATTTACTACGAAGGGCCTTTTTTTAGTGTTGATGATATTGAAGCACTTTGTCCTTGGTGTATCGCAGATGGCTCTGCCAGTGAGAAATTTGAAGGTGATTTTCAAGATCTCTCCTCTGTTGAAGGAACATTATCAACCTATGACAGTAACGGTGAATATTCAGGTTATCAATCAGGTGTACCTAAAGAAAATCTTGAAGAGTTGATCCGTAGAACGCCGGGATATCAAGGATGGCAACAAGAACATTGGCTTATACATTGTGGCGATCTTTGTGCATTTGTTGGTTATGTTGGGTGGGAAGATATTGCTGATAAATTAGATGAATTTGTTTCTTTGGAAGACGATATTGGTGAAATAGGTATGAATATGGATGACTTACCTAATAATTTAACCAATGGAGACCATTGCCAAGGGTATTTATTTAAGTGTTGTTGTTGTGGAAAACTACGTCTACATATCGATTTTAGTTAAAAAACATTACTCAATTAATATTAAGTCTATTTTTAGTATATAGACTTAATATTAATTTTTTTAAAATAACCTATTTATATTATCTCTATTAAAAATGGAAATAGTCATTGCTCAATATTTTACGCTATAAAGCGAAAAAATAAAAAGAGGAGCATTGAATATGAACATTAAAAGAAAGATACTTATAAAATTAAACAATCTTGATTGTGATAATAAAAATCTGTCATTTCCTACTTCCCATGAAATGCATCACTCCCTTTTAACTAATATATCTTTAGTTCCAGTAATTTCATCTGTTCATCAATTACCACCTAGAAGTCATATTGATTCTATCTCAATAAACTTTAATGATCTAAATAAATATTATTATCTTAATTTACCAGAGAATAATCATTATGCTTTAGATGAAATTATTAAAGTATTAAAACAACACCCTGATATTGAATATATACAAACAGTGCCTATACAGCCTATTGAACCTCCTAATATTACGCCTGACTTTACTCAATATCAGCAATATCTAAATACACCAGAAAAAACGGTGAATATTAATAAAATTAAAGGGCTAGGAATTTGCGAAGCATGGGAACAAGAAGCCTATGGGCAAGGAATACAAGTAGCTGATATTGAATGGGATTTTAATCTTTCTCATCATGATTTATCAACGGATAACATTACATCATTATTACCTTTTAATGAAAAAACCAGTCAGGCAGATCATGGAACGGCAGTAGCTGGCTTAATTATGGGGAAAAATGATGGTAAAGGGATCACTGGACTCGCTTATAAATTAGATATGTTTTATGCCATCTCCGAATTAACTTGTGGACGTATTGATGCGATCATTGCGAGTAAACGCATACTACATGCTGGTGATATCGTGTTATATGAAATGCAGACAATCTGCGAGCATCAAGCTTACGTACCTGCGGATTATGAAATGCATATTTGGGAGGCGACTCGCGCCTTAACCGATGCTGGGATCATTGTGATTATGGCGGCAGGTAATGGAGGGGTAGATCTAGATTTGCCTGCTTATGAAAGTTATCGACAGCGTCATGATAATAATTCAATACGTGTTGGTGCTGGTTCGCCCTATACATTAAATCGATTACCTTTTTCAACACATGGTTCACCTATTCATGTACAAGCGTGGGGAGAGGATGTTGCAACCGCGGGTTATGGTGATCTATTTCGAAGTGATGATAACCATACTTATACAGCTAATTTTAGTGGTACATCGTCAGCCAGTGCTTTAGTTGCGGGAGCGGCTGCTGTGATCCAATCTTGGTATAAAGACCATACAAACAGTGTGTTAACGCCGATACAAATGCGTGACTTATTAATTAGAACAGGCACTTTTCCACTGTTAAATGACAAAATTGGGCCTTTACCCAATGTGAATAACGCAATTCTGTATTTAAAAAAACTAATAAAACGTCATTAAGAACAATAGTATTAATTCTTTTAGCACCTCCTAAATATTAGGAGGTGTTATTTAAACTTCATCTCTATGATATATAAAGTTTTTATTATCATAATAAGACTGAGATCTAAAAATAAGCACAATTTAATCCACTTTTTTGTATAAATAATAACCATAAAATAGTATTGCAAATAAACGTGATAATCAGTTTTTATAGGAAAATAAGGTGATTAGACAACTTCTAAGAGAAAATTTATTTAATCATAAACTTAGTCGTTTTTTACGATTTATATAAATCAATAGCATTTTGATTTTATTGGATTTTTATCATGCTCCTCGAAGAGTGTGGTTTATTATGAAAAACTTAAATATGAATAGTTTTTCATTGTTTATGCACCTTTTTGCTTTCAATTTCACGTCACTGCGTTTATCATTTTCCGCTTGTACTATACATACGGCGTCGCTGGTTTTGGGCTTCTGTGGAGCATAATGCTCCGGCAGCTCACACAGTCTTTTCCAGTGGCGGTTCTATCTGCATTATTCTTCGGGATAGAGTATTACCTTAAATGACTGAGAAAACATCTCTGACACCAGTTGTCGAATTAAAATCCTTAAGTAAAGGTTTCGACGGAAAACAAATTATTTCCCGCCTCGATCTCACTATCAACCATGGCGAGTTTTTAACCATCCTCGGTCCTTCGGGCTGTGGTAAGACGACAGTTTTGCGTTTAATCGCGGGTTTAGAAGACGTTGACGATGGGCAAATTATCCTTGATGGGCAAGATATTACGGATATCCCAGCGGAACAACGTTTTGTAAATACGGTTTTTCAAAGTTACGCGCTTTTCCCACATATGACTGTTTTTGAAAACGTCGCATTTGGTCTTCGTATGCAGAAAACACCTGCTGATGAGATTAACATTCGCGTTGAAGAAGCTTTGCGTATGGTGCAACTTGAAGATTTCGCACAACGCCGTCCTGCACACCTTTCTGGTGGACAACAACAACGTGTCGCGATTGCGCGTGCTGTTGTGAATAAACCAAAGGTCTTATTGCTTGATGAATCATTATCTGCACTGGATTACAAATTACGTAAACAGATGCAAAATGAATTAAAAGCCTTACAGCGTAAATTAGGGATCACCTTTATTTTCGTGACTCATGACCAAGAAGAGGCGCTGACGATGTCAGACCGGATCGTGGTGATGCGTGAAGGACGTATTGAGCAAGATGGTACTCCGCGTGAAATTTATGAAGAGCCAACAAATCTGTTTGTTGCGCAATTTATAGGTGAAATTAATATCTTTGATGCTCGCGTTCTCCATCGTATTGATGAAACGCGTATTCGTGCTGATGTTGAAGGTCATGAATGTGATATTTACACCACATTACCTGTGACACAAAACCAGAAACTCAAAGTATTGCTTCGACCTGAAGATCTCCGTGTTGAAGAAATTCACGATCTCGAAAACCTTCCTGGGCTAATTGGTTATGTTCGTGAACGTAACTATAAAGGCATGACGCTAGATTCTGTTGTTGAAATGGAAAATGGTAAGGTGGTGATGGTCAGTGAGTTCTTTAATGAAGATGATCCGGATGTTGATCACTCGTTAGACCAAAAAATTGCAGTAACTTGGGTTGAAAGCTGGGAGGTCGTGCTGGCAGATGAAGAAAACACGTAAACTATTTCAAAACATCGTAATTACCGGTGTTGTGGGTTGGTTGATGGTGTTCGTCTTCTTGCCGAATATCATGATCATTGCGACCAGTTTTTTAACGCGTGATGATGCCAATCTTGTCGAGATGGTCTTTACACTCGATAACTACTATCGCTTATTTGATCCTATGTATGCAGAAGTGTTACTGCATTCTATTAATATGGCGGTAGTCGCAACATTAGCTTGTTTATTATTAGGTTATCCCTTTGCTTATTTTCTGGCAAAAATGCCTAAAAAAATACAGCCTCTAATGTTGTTTTTATTGATAGTACCTTTTTGGACAAACTCGCTTATTCGTATTTATGGATTAAAGATATTCCTAAGTACCAAAGGTTATTTTAACGAATTCCTGTTGTGGATTGGACTTATTGATAAACCACTCAGAATTATTTATACCCCAGAAGCAGTTGTACTGGGGCTGGTTTATATTTTATTACCTTTTATGGTATTACCGTTATATTCCAGCATTGAAAAGTTAGACAAACCTTGTTTAGAAGCAGCGCGTGATCTAGGTGCTAATAAATTTCAGACCTTTATTCGTATTATTATTCCATTAACAATGCCGGGAATTATTGCGGGTTGTTTACTCGTAATGCTACCTGCAATGGGCTTATTCTTTGTCGCTGATCTAATGGGTGGTGCGAAAAATTTATTAATTGGTAACGTAATTAAAAGCCAATTCTTAAATATTCGTGACTGGCCTTTTGGTGCAGCCACAAGTATTTGTTTAACATTGGTGATGGGATTAATGCTGTTTGTGTATTACCGAGCCGTGAAGCTACTGCATAAGAAGGTAGAAATAGAATGATAGGACGGTTATTGCGTGGTGGATTTATGTCCATTATTTACGCGTATCTTTATATCCCGATCATCATTCTGATAGTTAACTCTTTTAACTCATCACGTTTCGGGATTAATTGGAAAGGATTTACCACAGATTGGTACACCATTTTATTTAATAATGACAGTCTGCTTCAAGCAGCTGGACATTCATTAACAATGGCCGTTACTTCTGCGACATTTGCGACATTAATTGGCTCGTTAGCGGCAGTTGCTCTTTATCGCTACCGTTTCCGTGGCAAAAAATTTGTCGGTGGAATGCTGTTTGTTGTGATGATGTCGCCAGATATTGTTATGGCGATTTCGTTGCTTGTACTGTTTATGATCCTAGGTGTTTCATTAGGATTTTGGTCGCTTCTATTTTCACATATTACATTTTGTCTGCCTTTTGTTGTGGTTACTGTGTACTCACGATTAAGTGGATTTGATGTGAAAATGTTGGAAGCAGCGAAAGATTTAGGGGCAGGTGAATTTACTATTTTACGTAAAATTATTATGCCTCTGGCGATGCCAGCAGTGGCTTCAGGTTGGTTATTAAGCTTTACGTTATCCATGGATGACGTTGTGGTTTCTTCTTTTGTGACGGGCCCAAGCTATGAAATTTTGCCATTGAAAATATACTCAATGGTAAAAGTTGGGGTTTCACCTGAGGTGAATGCGCTTGCAACCATCCTTTTAGGTCTATCCTTAGTATTAGTGTTAATTAGTCAGTTGATCTTAAGAGACAGAACTGGCAAAGCGTAAACATGTATTAGTGCGAGTTTCTCGCACTTTTTGGGGTCTGAAGACCAATCTGTTGGAGGTAGGCTCGCTGCCTATTTGATATTAACGCATCAACCACTGAAGGAAACATAAATGAAAAAGTGGTCCTCAGTACTTGCTGCCAGCGTAATGGCATTAAGTATCGGCACAGCATCGGCTGATGATGGTAAGACATTATATTTCTACAACTGGACGGAGTATGTTCCGCCTGGTCTGCTTGAACAGTTTACGAAAGAAACTGGGATTAAGGTGATTTATTCCACCTACGAATCCAATGAAAGCATGTATACCAAGTTAAAGACCTATAAAGATGGTGCTTATGACTTGGTGGTTCCTTCTACTTATTTTATTTCTAAAATGAGTCATGAAGGAATGCTACAAAAAATCGATAAATCAAAATTAACCCATTTTGATAATCTCGATCCTAGTTTATTACATAAATCATTCGACCCCCAAAATGACTACTCCATTCCTTATATTTGGGGTGCGACCGCTATTGGTATTAATAGTGATGAAGTTGATGTGAGTGACATAACTTCATGGGCAGATTTATGGAAACCTGAATATAAAGATAGCCTGTTATTAACCGATGATGCCCGTGAAGTTTTCCAAATGGCATTATTAAAATTAGGCTATTCAGGCAATACAACCGATCCTAAAGAGATTGAAGAAGCCTATAAAGAGCTGCAAAAACTGATGCCAAACGTATTAGCATTTAATTCAGATAATCCCGCTAACCCTTATATGCAAGGGGAAGTTAATTTAGGGATGATTTGGAATGGCTCGGCATTTATTGCGCGCGATGCGGGTGCACCTATTGAAATGGTGTGGCCAAAAGAAGGGGGCATT
This sequence comes from Proteus vulgaris, assembly GCF_016647575.1. Taxonomy (GTDB): domain Bacteria; phylum Pseudomonadota; class Gammaproteobacteria; order Enterobacterales; family Enterobacteriaceae; genus Proteus; species Proteus mirabilis_B. The sequence continues at coordinate 3,683,648 of NZ_CP032663.1, read as the reverse complement.
TTCTGGATGGATAGCTTAGCTATTCCTGCGAATGCCAAGAATGTCGAAGGTGCTCATAAACTTATCGATTTCTTATTACGCCCAGAAGTTGCAGCAAAAGTAGCTGAAAACATTGGCTATCCAACTCCTAACTTAGCGGCACAAAAATTATTGCCAAATGTGATCACTAAAGATAATTCTCTTTATCCAACAGAAGAGATTATTAACAAAGGTGAATGGCAAAATGATGTGGGTGATGCAACCGTATTATACGAAAGCTATTACCAAAAATTAAAAGCTGGACGCTGATCGCGTTTGAGTATAGTTCTGAGCCACCTTTAAGGTGGCTTTTTTATGGTGAAAAAAACGCATTTTTATTTAAGGATATAAGTTGAATTTATTTGTTGAAAGCGTAAAGGTAATTAACACTTTTTATTAGTGAGTTAATAAACTTAATTGAAGGCACAAAATGATATCTAGCGCATCAAAAGGGACGTTATATGGCATTGTTGCTATTTTTCTTTGGAGCACCATTGTTGGCTTAATTCGTAATATTAGTGAGTATTTTGGTGCCGTAGGGGGTGCTGCACTGATTTATACCACAGGCACACTCTTTCTTATTTTGATCTTAGGTGTCCCTAAATTATCACGCTTTCCTAAACGCTATCTTATCTGGGGGGGGCTATTATTTGTCACTTATGAAGTGTGCTTATCTCTGGCTTTAGGATTTGCAACAGACCGAACACAAGCCATAGAGCTAGGAATGGTTAACTATTTATGGCCTAGTTTTACGTTAGCCCTTGCCGTAATACTTAATAAACAGCGATTCTCTATTTTGCTGATTGTCGGATTATTATGTGCATTTAGTGGATTAGTTTGGGTTGTTAGTGGTGATAATCCGCTGACAATTGACGGTTTATGGACGAATATTCAAAGTAATCCATTAAGCTATATATTAGCGTTTTCAGGTGCTATTTTATGGGCGTTTTATAGTAATTTAACTCGCCTTATGTCTGGCGGGAATAACGGCATTGTGCCATTCTTCCTATTAACGTCACTTGCCTTGTGGGGGCAATATTTATTTTCTACACCCGTAGAATGGATTGTTAATACAAAAAGTATCACGCTATTGTTAATAACCGGTGCCGCTATTGGGCTTGCAAATGCTGCTTGGACAATCGGTATGATCAGGGGCAATGTGACATTATTGGCGACACTCTCTTATTTTACTCCCGTTATTTCTACTGCATTCTCATCAATATTATTGTCTACCGCACTCTCTTTCTCATTTTGGCAAGGTGTAATGATGGTGACTGGTGGCTCTTTAATTTGCTGGTTAGCGACTCGTCAAAAAACGATAAAACCACTTAAAACGGTAAAATAGAGGGTTATTAAGTTAAATATTGATGCAAATAGAGGTCATTGGCTCAATAAACGCTATTTAAAAAAAGAAGCATTTGTGTAAGTTGAAATTTTTTCACTATGCGATGAGATGAATATCGGCTTATCTATACTTATCATTTATCAGATTGCAGCATTGTTGATTAGTGATTCATTCACTTGTCACTTGGCTGTATCTCGAATTATTTAGAGTATAAGTAATACTATAAGAACAAATGCAACAAAAAAGGAATTGCTATGAAACTTGAGACACTCTCTGTTCACGCGGGTTATTCACCTGATCCAACTACAAAAGCCGTTGCTGTACCTATTTACCAAACAACATCTTATGCATTTGATGATACGCAGCATGGTGCGGATCTCTTTGACTTAAAAGTGCCTGGTAATATTTACACCCGAATAATGAATCCAACCAATGACGTATTAGAAAAACGTGTTGCAGCATTAGAAGGTGGAATTGCGGCAGTTGCCGTAGCATCAGGTATGGCAGCTATCACTTATGCAATTCAAACTATTGCACAAGTGGGTGACAATATTGTTTCTGTCGCTAAGCTTTATGGTGGCACTTATAACTTAATGGCGCATACATTCCCTCGTATTGGTATTGAGGCTCGCTTTGCTCCTCATGATGATATTGCTGCTCTTGAAGAGTTAATTGACGATAAAACAAAAGCGGTATTTTGTGAAACCATCACAAACCCAAGTGGAAATATTGTTGATATCCAAGCATTGGCCGATGTCGCTCATCGTCATGGTGTACCTTTAATTGTTGATAATACGGTTGCAACACCTTATTTATGCCGCCCTTTTGAGCATGGTGCGGATATTATTATTCACTCTTTAACTAAATATATTGGTGGTCACGGTAATTCTATCGGCGGCATTGTTGTTGATTCCGGTAAATTCCCTTGGGCTGAGCATAAAGATCGTTTTGAGATACTAAATACACCTGATGTTTCTTATCACGGGGTAAATTATGTCGAGCATTTTGGTGCCGCTGCTTATATAGCAAGATGTCGTGTTGCGCCTTTGCGTGGAACTGGTGCGGCGTTGTCGCCATTTAATGCATTCTTGATCCTACAAGGATTAGAAACACTGGCATTGCGTATGGATCGTCATACTGAGAATGCCCAAAAAGTAGCTGAATATCTGCAAAATCACGCTCAAGTTGCGTGGGTTAAATATGCAGGTTTAAGCAATCATCCTGAGCATGATTTAGCGGTACGTTATATGTCAGGTAAACCAGCCGGTATTCTCTCTTTTGGGATCAAAGGTGGTGCAGAAGCAGGAGCTAGATTTATTGATGCATTGCAGCTTATTGTTCGTCTAGTGAATATTGGTGATGCAAAATCATTAGCATGTCATCCAGCTTCAACCACTCATCGCCAATTAAATGATGAAGAATTAGAACGCGCGGGTGTTTCACGAGATTTAATTCGTTTATCTATCGGTATTGAACATATCGACGATATTCTTACAGATTTAGATCAGGCATTAAAAGCCAGCATTTAATTAATATTATCAAATTAAAACCTTCTTTATTTAAAGGAGGTTTTTTTATACTTAAATTTCTTAAATTTACTAATCTATTTTAGAAGGGCTAATTTTATTATTTTTAATATAAGGATATATAATGAATATTACTTCTATATTTAGAGATGCAGTGAATCAACTGACAACAGGAGCAGGAAAAGCAATAAACAGTGTTGTCGATTTTTTTTCTAGTCTTCGTTCGGGTATAACGGGTTTATTTAATAGTAATACTTCTTTTAGACAAGCAGCAACAGATCTGAGTCTTATTAATCATAATGATCCAAAAAAAACTTCACTCGGTAATTTAAAGGATTTTTTAAATGAAAAATGTGGAATGAATACGACAGAAGATCAAGTGAATGGAGAAATAGATAATATAGAAAACGACATATATGAAGGAAGGAATATATATGAAGAAATGAATAATAAAGAAGATCCTATATATGAAGAAATAAATGAAAATATTTTAGATTTAATAAGAAAACTCCCTGAGTCAAGGAATGAAAATAAATCATCAGTAATTGAAGATGAATATAGTATTGTAGTTGATAGCATAGAAGAATCTAGTGAAAATATTTATTCTGAGCCTTACGAGGCTGCTCTTTCTGATGGAAATAAATATAATACCATTTAAATGGTATTATATTTTTATTAACTTTTATTAATAGATGAAATAATAAACATATTTATTTTTTGATAAAAATCAAATTTTAGTCATCCTTAAATTTAAATTTAATTAATTAGATCAATTTTATAAAATAATTTTATTTTTTAAATTAAGTTTTATTAAAAAATAAAGGAATGTGAAGTCAACTCCATTATTTACATATAATAAGCCTCAGTCGAAATCAGATTGATTTCGATCAATAAGGAACATACCGACTGGTCGGTATCATCCTATGCATGAATACAACTGCGCATCACCGAAAAAAAGACCCTATCCGAGTTCAAGAGCAATTATTGGAAGCGGCAAGTGTTATTGTGGCTAATGAAGGAATAGCTTCCCTCTCTTTAAATGCCGTAGCAAAAGAAGCAGGGGTAAGTAAAGGTGGTCTACTTCATCATTTCCCCGGAAAATTAGAATTGGTGCAGGCAGTATTTAAACGGCTATTAGGTATTATGGATAGTCGCATTGCAGTTATTATGGAAAATGATCCTATTGAAGCGGGGCGTTTTTCTCGCGCATATTTAACTTATATTTCTGATTTAAAACAGTCAGACGAAAGTCGCCAATTAGCCATACTGTCTTTAGCAATGCCAAACGAGCCTATTATGCGTAAATGCTGGCGAGATTGGATGTTAGATCATTTAGCCAAAGGCGATAAATTAGATAATAGCTATTTAGGTACATTAATTCGTTATGCCGCAGATGGTCTTTGGTTATCTGAATTAACAGAAGGCCCTACGATTTCACAAGAAGAGCGTAGCGCATTAGTTGAAAGATTATCTGAGATGACATTTGACTATATGGCAAACACAGCAAATCAGTAATTTTAATCAGGATGAATGAGGGCACAATGAAATACAAAATAAATGCCTTAATTTATTACGACGCAACGGATGGCGCGATATCGTTAGAAAAAGAGAGTGTTGATACACATCTTTCTATTACCGCAAATGCGTTACTGTTTTATTTTATTCAGCATCCAGGTGTTGTTAATCGTGATGAAGTATTAAAACGTGTTTGGGATGATAATGGGCTAGTTTCATCAAACAGTAATTTAAACCAATATTTGAGTTTATTACGAAAAACATTTCGCCATTACGGTATTGAAAATATCATTGTCACTATTGCGAAAGGGCGACTAGAGTTTAATCCGGATATTTCAGTTGAACTCATTGATGATTCAACGCTATTACCTTCAACTCAAACAAATGAAGAAGAACCTATTTTAGTTAAAGATGAAGACAAAATAGCCATTGAAACAACGACACCTTTATCTTTAACGCAAACTCAAACACCTTTAGAGTCGACACAAGAAGAAGCACCGCAACAAAAACAGAAACCAGAAATTTGTTGGTATTTAGCCAGCATTGGTTTTCTATTAGGTGCAGTATTTCTTGCGGTAATTATCTTTTTTAATCAACATCAATCAAAGCCAATTTCACTGACACCATTAACACACAATGATTGTGAATTACTTTCTAATGAAGCCATGATTAACTCTGCGGTAAGTGATAATTATGTTCGCAATTTTGATGCTGTAAGAAAGAAGCTTAATTTACAGTGCGTGAAAGGTGAGCGATTCGTTTTCTTCTATGGTGATAAACTACAAACAAATGGATTGGGGCGAGTATTTTTAGCGCACTGTGCAAAGAACGAAGATAATCCATTTAGTTATTGCGACAATTACTTTTACTATTCTTGGAAATACTAATGAAAATCTCAGGGAAACTTTTATGTTTTTTATCGGCCCTGATTTTTATCTTGGTCGCTACTTATGCTGCAACAAGATTATTAACCATTAAAAATGAAGGTGTCATGGTTTGTTCAACCAAAGGCATTATGCGTTTTGAAAATATGGAAGATGAAAATGTAAATGGCAATATTCATTTTTCATTTGGTGCCAATGGTAAAGGATCAATTGTTGTTGAAGGCTATACCACCTCAAAAGCCGGATGGTTGTATTTACAACGCTATGTGAAATTTGATTATACGACCAAACGTGTTTCACCGACCGAACGTCACTATTTTGTTAGCCAATGGGACGCTAGTGCATCCTCAATCGATGAATCCCCAGACGTTATTTTTGACTATTTTATGCGTGAAATGTCAGATAGCCATGATGGGCTATTTATTAATGCACAGAAGCTAAATGAAAAAACATTACTATTAAGTTCGCTCAATTCACCGCTCTATATTTGCACCTTAAAACCGGGCAGTAAATTCGATTAACCGTCCTGATTATCCTATCTTATTTTTGCAAGGTGGCCTCTATATAGCCGCCTTTTTGTTTATCTAAAACGCGATACATTCCATCCTGTTAATTGACCTTCTCTTCTCACATAGTTTTAGGTTTAGCTCTTAAATTTAGTGCTTTGCTTATTCCGTAATTTGAACTGATTGCTTGCATGACTTTTATCGCATAAGAGGACTCATCTTTATTTTTTATACACCGCAGTAAAGGTTTAGATTTAATAAATACGGTATCGACAAAAAAATAGCACGATTTGTATATAGACTCGATTTAGCCTTTTTCAATTATTGATCTCACATTGAAATATCAGTGATATCTCGCACATCTTTCTCGTCAATATGTACTGCCTTTTTGCACCTTTTCAACATCCTCCTAACAAAGTTAATTCGCCTGCTTTTTCATCTATTTTTTGCGGAAATCAATAAATTTATAACGATGAAAAAAACAAATTAACAGCATAGATATATAAATGCAGGCATAAAAAACACTAAATAGCAGAGTTAAATTCTATATATGTTCATATCATGGATTTATATTTTGTTTTCATTTTTACGCGTTATAGTGATTTTGAAACCAAAGTCTGCGTTTAAAAAATCACCACGCAGACACAATGGGCAAACGTAAACCGTTAAACGGCTTCTCGGAGGAAATGAAAATGGGTGATGCATTAGGTCTGATCGAAACCAAAGGTCTGGTGGCATGTATTGAAGCCGCTGACGCTATGTGTAAAGCCGCGAACGTTGAACTTATTGGCTATGAAAATGTGGGTTCAGGTCTCGTGACTGCGATGGTGAAAGGCGACGTAGGCGCAGTGAAAGCTGCAGTAGATTCAGGTGTGGAGTCAGCACAGCGCGTGGGTGAAGTTGTTACATCGCTCGTGATTGCTCGTCCTCACAATGACATCAACAAGATTGTTATCAAACACAAGGCATAGTTTTTGCCTTAGGAGAACGTATGGGTGATGCATTAGGACTTATTGAAACTCAAGGGCTGGTTGCTTGTATTGAAGCAGCTGACGCGATGTGTAAAGCGGCAAATGTTGAGTTAATCGGCTACGAAAATGTGGGTTCAGGTTTAGTTACTGCAATGGTGAAAGGTGATGTCGGTGCCGTTAAAGCCGCTGTGGAATCTGGCTTAGAAGCTGCTCAACGTGTTGGTACTGTTGTGACTTCATTAGTTATCGCTCGTCCACATAACGATATTCAAAAAATCGTTGCCCAGTACAAAGTGACTGAATAACGAAGGAAATAAATATGAAAGAAGCACTAGGTCTAGTTGAAACCAAAGGTCTTGTCGCTTGCATTGAAGCTGCTGATGCAATGTGCAAAGCAGCCAATGTTGAACTGATTGGTTATGAAAACGTCGGTTCAGGTTTAGTGACAGCAATGGTGAAAGGCGATGTCGGTGCAGTAAATGCAGCGGTTGAGTCAGGTGTTGAAGCGGCAAAACGTATCGGCACTGTGGTGACTTCTCGTGTTATTGCAAGACCGCATAACGATATCGAGAAAATCGCACAACAGCACAAAGCCTGATTTTTCAGGCGTGCTGTAAAGCAAAGAAATAAGTTATTCAGCTAAATTTTTTAACTCCTGTATGGGGGAAGACATGGTTGCATTAGATAAAGATTTGCAATCCAGACAACTGGCTCGTGAGCTAGTTCGTAACGCGAAAAATGCACAACTTGTTTATGCTAAGTTTTCGCAGGAAAAAATCGACAGTATTGTAAAACACATTGCATTTGAAGCCGCTCGTCATGCAGAAGAGCTGGCAAAAATGGCAAACGAAGAGACAGGCTTTGGTAAGTGGGAAGACAAAGTCCTGAAAAATACCTTCGCGTCATTGCGTGTGTATGAACATATGAAAGACATGAAGACCGTTGGCATCATCAATGACGATAAAGTGAAAAAAGTCATGGATGTTGGCGTGCCTTTAGGTGTTATCACGGCGTTAGTTCCTTCAACTAACCCAACATCAACCATTATCTATAAAACCCTAATTGCACTGAAAGCGGGTAATGCGATTATTTTCTCTCCGCATCCAAATGCAAAACAGTGTAGTTTCCGTGCGTTAGAAATTGTTAAAAAAGCAGCGCTAGAAGCCGGTGCGCCAGCAGGTATCGTTGATGGTGTGACATTACTGACACTTGAAGCGACAAAAGAATTAATGCACAGCAAAGATGTGTCATTAATTTTAGCGACTGGCGGCGAAGGTATGGTGCGTGCAGCTTATGCATCAGGCACACCGACAATCAGTGGTGGTCCAGGTAATGGCCCTGCCTTTATCGAACGCAGTGCCGATATCAAAAAAGCAGTGAGCGATATCATCACCAGTAAAACATTCGACAATGGGGTTATCTGTGCATCAGAGCAATCCATTATCGTTGAACGTTGCATTTATAACGAAGTTCACCGCGAGTTATTAGCGCAAGGTGCTTACTTTATGAATGACGAAGAAGCAACAAAAGTGGCTTCAATGTTACTGCGTGCTAACGGCACAATTAACCCAGCAGTTGTGGGTAAAGATGCGATTTATTTAAGTCAGCGTGCAGGTTTTAGCGTACCCGCAAATACGCGTGTATTAATCGCATTACAAGATACTGTTTCACCAAAAAATCCGTATTCACGTGAAAAATTATGCCCAATCTTAGGGATGTATATCGAAGAAGATTGGAAATCAGCGTGCGATCGCGTGGTGCAATTACTGACTAACGAAGGTTTAGGTCATACCTTAGTTATTCATACCAAAAATGAAGATGTTATTCGTCAGTTCTCCTTAGAAAAACCGGTTAACCGTATTCTGATTAATACTCCTGCGGCATTAGGCGGTATCGGTGCAACAACCAATATTACTCCTGCACTTACTTTAGGTTGCGGTGCTGTTGGTGGTGGTTCTAGCTCTGACAACGTTGGCCCAATGAATCTACTGAATATTCGTAAAGTAGGTTATGGCGTGCGTACTGTTGAAGAGTTGAAACAACCTTGTCCTTTAGCACAAGAAGCTGCTCAACCTGCTGTTTCTGCTTGTGCTGTTTCTAGCGCAAATCACCAGACCAGCATTCTTGATGATGACCGTTTTCGTTCACCGTCTTTAACCCCTGTTCATGCGGAATGTGCAACTGCACAACGTCAAACTCAAGGTGATGATCGCTTTGGCGCATCTCCTTATGCAACGACGGTCAGTGCTTGTGCGCAACAAGTGATTGAACAAGGTGATATTACCGAAGAAAACGTGGAACGCATTATCAAGGAAGTTCTCGGACGTCTGAGTAAATAACTCATTGATATAAGGCGATATAAACCATGATCCTCGCAAAGGTAATCGGACACGTAGTAGCGACACAAAAAAGCCCAGAACTTAAAGGGAGCAATTTATTAATGATTGCCACTTTAGATGATGAGCTTAAGCCACTGAAAAACAAAACGTATGTTGCAGTGGATAGTGTAGGTGCAGGTATCAACGATGTTGTGTTGGCTGAAGAATACTTCGCACTGAACAAAGAGCGTTACAAAGCGATGTCAGTGGTTGCCATTGTTGAGAAGGTTTATCGGGACAGTAAGGAGTAATAACGACATGAGTGAGTTTCTGATAAAACCCAAAATTCAGTTTGGCACCAATGCACTGGATTTTCTTTCTGGGTTAACTGCCCGCCGCGCATTTGTGGTGACAGATAAAGCAATGGTGAAGTTTGGCTTTGCAAATAAAGTCACTGACAAGTTAATGCAACGGGGTATCGAGTTCCAAGTTTACGATGATGTTGCTTCAGATCCGGATATTTCAGCCATCGTAAGTGGCATGAAGATGATGGATGCGCATTATCCAGATTTGGTTATCGCACTCGGTGGTGGATCAGTGATTGATGCTGCGAAAGCCGTTATGTACTCCCTCTGGCATACCCGTAAAGAGAGCAACAGAACAAAACCACAATTTATTGCTATCCCAACCACTAGCGGTACCGGTTCGGAAGTGACCTCTTTTTCAGTGATCAAATCACGCAGTGAAAAACTGGTCTTGGTTGATGAGTTTATGTTGCCTGATGTCGCCATTCTCGATCCTGAGTTGGTGAAATCTGTACCACCTGCAATTACGGCAGATACAGGTATGGATGTTCTTTGTCATGCACTAGAAGCTTATGTTTCTAAAGCGGCATCTGATTTTTCCGATGCGATGGCAGAGAAAGCCGTCAAGTTAGTATTTGGTCATCTTATTGATTGCCACCATCAAGGTGACAACTTATCTGCTCGCGAAAAAATGCATAACGCATCTTGTATTGCAGGTATGGCATTTACTAACGCTTCGTTGGGTATTACTCACAGTCTTGCCCACGCATTAGGTGGTGTATTCCACGTTCCTCACGGTCGTGCAAATGCGTTATTGATGACACATGTCGTCGCCTTTAACGCCAATCTTCATGGTGATTGTAATAGTGAAGCAGCAAAACGTTACGCCTATCTTGCTCAAAGCTTAGGACTTCCGGCTAACACAGTAAGAGAAGGGGTAACCAGTTTAATCGTCGCCATTAATGTATTGAAAGATGAAATGGGTATGCCGAAGAGTATTCGCGATACCGGTGTCAGTGAAGCGGACTTTTATGCCCGTTTAACGGAAATGGTCGGACAGGCTTTACGAGATAGCTGTACGCCGACAAATCCGCGTGACGTGAACACACACCAATTAGAAACATTGTATCGTCAGGCATTTGCCGGTGTATCACACAGTTAATGCTCAACCGAATTAATACCGATTAGGTCAAGTAAAGAACATCAGGAGAGCCTCACATGGCCAAATATTCTTTGACGCCACGCGTAAAAATGCTGGCAGAACGTTTAGTTTCACGTAATAGCTCAATCAGTACAGAGCGCGCGACAATTTTTGATTCATTAGACAACAGCATTGCGGGTGTTCCACAAGCGATTAAGCCTGCACAACGCTTTTATGAGTTTATCCGCCATTTTCCAAGCTATATTGCACAAGATGAACTGATTATCGGCAGCCAGTCATCAACACCACGCGGTGCGATTTTTCACACTGAAGATGAAGTGCGTAGCGACTCTATCTATCGCTTCTTAAGTATTAATAATAGCGTTGCATCACCTGATTATATGCTGGTGGTAAACCAAGGTTTCTTAGCGATCAAAGCACAGCTTGAAGACAGAATTAGAAGCATTGGTAGTGCCGTAAATCGTAGCAGTATGGATGAAGCTAATTACTGTAAATCAGCTATTTATGCATGTGATGCAGCACTGTATTTTGCACAAATTCTGTCTGCAAAAGCAGAGAATTTAGCGGCAATGGAAGGTAACCCATACCGTAAAGCAGAATTATTAGATAGCGCAGCGGTATTACGTAAAGTACCTGCAAAACCAGCAGAAACCTTTAAAGAAGCGGTCCAAGTATTCTATTTACTGCAATTAGTCTTACATCTGGAAAATGGTAGCTATGCCATTAATCCAATGGGATTTGATAAAGCACTTTATCCATTCTATCAACGTGATCTCGACCAAGGTCGTTTAACACAAGCACAAGCGTATGAAATTGTTGAAAGTGTATGGCTGAAATTAGCTGAGCTTTCAGAAGTGCGTGCGACCAAAGAAGTTGATGGTTACCCAATGTTTGATGCTATGGCGCAAGGCATTGATATCAACGATCCACGTGTCAGCATTAACGAATTGTCAGAAATGCTGTTATCAGCTCGCGCTAATCTGTCAACTTTACATAGTTCACTGCAAGTGCGTTTATACAATGGTCGTATGAATTCACAACCTCAATACGCTGCACCTTCTGCAAACGTTGTTGCACCAAGCGCTGATGCAGGTGAATTCAAAGTGATGGAAGGTTTAACGCCTCGCTTACAACGCTTACGTAATCGCTATTTAGAAGCTCGCCCAAGTGTCTCTATCTACAGAGCATTAGCGTTTACTGAAATTGTCCGTAATAACCCAGGTTTACCGCCGATTTTACTGCGCGCGAAAGCATTCCGTCGTGCATGTGAAACCGCACCTATCTTAATTCAAGATGAAGAACTGATTGTTGGACACCCTTGTGGAAAAGCGCGTGCGGGTGCTTTCTCTCCTGATATCGCATGGCGCTGGGTTCGTGATGAACTCGATACCATGAGCACACGTCCACAAGATCCATTCCAAATTTCAGAAGAAGACAAAAAAATCATTCGCGAAGAGATTGTTCCATTCTGGGAAGGTCGTTCTTTAGATGAAATTTGTGAAGCACAATATCGCGAAGCGGGTGTGTGGGAATTTAGTGGTGAAACCTTTGTCAGTGACCTTTCTTATCACCAAATTAATGGTGGTGGCGATACTTGTCCAGGTTATGACGTATTGCTTTTCACCAAAGGTATGAACGGTATTAAAGCCGATGCGCAAGCAAAACTGGCTGAATTAAGCATGGAAAACCCTGCTGATATCGACCGTATCTACTTCTACAAAGCGTCTATTGAAAGCTGTGAAGGTGTGATTGCTTACGCCCATCGCATTGCAGAACATGCGCGTGAATTAGCATCAAAAGAGAGCAATCCACAACGTCGTGAAGAGTTACTGACGATTGCTCAAGTTAACGAAAACGTACCGGCTAATCCACCAAAAACACTGCAAGAAGCACTGCAAAGTATCTGGACGGTTGAGTCACTGTTTGAAGTGGAAGAGAACCAAACGGGTCTTTCTTTAGGTCGTTTAGACCAATACTGCTTCCCAATGTATGAAAACGATATCAAATCAGGTCGTTTAACACGTGAACAAGCACTGGAAATGATGCAAGCCTTTATCATCAAATGTGCTGAGTTAATGTGGATGTCGAGTGAGCTAGGTGCGAAGTATTTCGCAGGTTATCAGCCATTTATCAACTTAACCATTGGTGGACAAAAACGCTCTGGTGGTGATGCGTGTAACGACTTAACTTACCTGATTATGGATGCAGTGCGCTTTGTGAAAGTGTATCAACCATCACTAGCATGTCGTATTCATAACCAATCTCCACAGCAATATATGGAAAAAATTGTTGATGTGGTTAAAGCCGGTATGGGCTTCCCTGCATGTCACTTCGATGATTCTCATATCAAAATGATGCTACGTAAAGGCTTCGACTTTGAAGATGCGCGTGATTACTGCTTGATGGGTTGTGTTGAGCCACAAAAATCAGGTCGTATTTATCAATGGACATCAACAGGTTACACCCAATGGCCTATTGCGATTGAGTTTGTATTAAACCGTGGTCGTATGGTGTTGTTCGATAGCTATCAAGGTCTAGATACTGGTGATTTACGTGATCTGCGTACTTATGAAGATTTCGACCGAGCTGTAAAAGAGCAAGTTGCTCATATTGTTCGCTTATCCGCAATTGGTACAGTGATCAGCCAACGTGTTCACCGTGATGTTGCACCAAAACCATTAATGTCTCTGCTGGTTGAAGGCTGTATGGAACAAGGTAAAGACGTTACTGCTGGCGGTGCAATGGTTAACCATGGTCCTGGTCTTATCTTCTCAGGTTTAGCAACTTATGTGGACTCAATGGCAGCGATTCGCAAACTTGTTTATGAAGATAAAAAATACACCTTAGAGCAAATCCGTGATGCGTTATTAGCTAACTTTGAAGGCCAAGAAGAGTTGCTACGCGACTGCTTAAATGCACCGAAATTTGGTAACGATGATGATGTTGTTGACCAATATGCGCTAGATATTACGGAATGGACTGAGCGTGAATGCCGTAAATACAAAATGCTCTATTCCACTCTGAGCCACGGTACGCTGTCTATCTCTAACAATACGCCAATTGGTGAGTTAACAGCAGCCACACCAAATGGTCGCTTAGCATGGAAACCATTGTCAGATGGTATCAGCCCAACACAAGGTGCTGATAAACATGGTCCAACTGCGATTATCAAATCAATCAGCAAGATGAATGTTGAAACCATGAACATCGGTATGGTTCATAACTTCAAATTCCTGAAAGGATTATTAGATACCAATGAAGGACGCCAAGGTTTAATTACCTTATTAAGAACGGCTTCCATTTTGGGTAACGGCCAGATGCAATTTAGCTATGTCGATAATGAAGTGCTGAAAAAAGCGCAATTAGAGCCTGAAAAATACCGCGATTTGATTGTTCGCGTTGCAGGATACAGTGCTTACTTCGTTGAATTATGTAAAGAAGTTCAGGATGAAATTATCAGTCGTACTGTGATTGAGAAATTCTAATTACAGCTATAGGGATGGCGTAGGCTATCCCTTTTAATCGACAAGACAAGATTTAAATTTATCGAACAGGGATGTTTGATGCAGATTTGGAGGCGTAAAGATGGAGACGGCAGCAGAAATAAGAGGGCGGATATTTAATATCCAGAAATACTCTATTTATGACGGTGATGGTATTCGTACTCTCGTTTTTTTAAAAGGCTGTAATATCCGCTGCCCTTGGTGTTCAAATCCAGAAGGTCTTAGCAGTGAGTTTCAGGTGATGTACTCTCACGACAAATGTGTAGATTGCGGTAAATGTGTTGATGTTTGTCCGGCGGGTGTGCACTACATGACAACCAATGAAAGTGGTAAACAAGTTCATCGTGTTGATCGCGCTGTTGATTGTATTGGTTGTCGTAAATGTGAAGAAGTCTGTATCTCTGATGCCCTTGATATTATGGGAAAAGATGTTTCTGTCTCTGAGCTAATGAAAATCATCATGCAAGATTATGACTTTTACATCTCTTCAGGAGGTGGTGTCACAATCGGTGGCGGTGAAATGAGTTTACAAACTGATTTTGCGGTTGCGCTTTTACGTGAATGTAAAAAGATGATGATCAATACCGCGGTGGAAACACAAGCGACTACCAACGTGGCGAATTATGAAAAATTAGCGGAAGTGGTTGATCAATTTCTTATTGATATCAAACACATTGATACCACTCAGCATAAAGCGCTGTTTGGCATTGGTAATGAGAATGTCCGTCGTAACCTAGAACGTTTAATGGATCTCGGTGCAAACGTGGTGATCCGTATGCCTTTAGTACGAGGCTATAACGACTCTTATGACGCAATCACTGGGGCGATTAACTACGCAATGGAACTCTCTAAACGCGGCAATATTCAGCGTATCGATATTCTTCCTTATCACCAATTTGGACGTAACAAATACGAAAAATTGGAAATGATCTACCCGATAAAAAACGATCCAAGTTATACGCCAGAAGAGTTAGACAGTTTAGAAGCCTTCTTTAAGAAATTTGATTTCGATATCCGTCTTGTCCGTCACTAAGTAGGAGAGAAAGATGAACAGTTTAGGTGTAATTGAAACGCGAGGATTAACCGCAGCTATTCAAGCCGCAGATGCAGCTTGTAAAGCGGCAAATGTAGAAATTATCGGATACCGAAAAGTGGGATCTGGCTTGGTATCGATCTGTTTTCAGGGAGAGATCAGTGCAGTAAGAACAGCTGTTGATCATGGCGTTGATGTGGTGAGCCAAAAAGAGCTGGTGATTGGTTCATTGGTTATCGCAAGACCAGAGCCAAGCGTTATTACTAAACTGCTTACAGTAAAAGGTAAGAAAAAAGCCTCTATTGTTGCTGAAAAAGCACAAGAGACGGTCATTGAAAAAGTTGTTGAAACAGCCGTTAAAACAAGAGTTGAAGCTCCTGTTAAAAACGAAATTGAGCACATTGAAGTCACAAAAGAAGTGGCGGATTTGAAGGCTCAAAATATTGCTTCTGAAACTAAGGTCGCTACAGATAAAGCACAAAGCAGTAAAAAAGAGATCAAACCAGAAAGCCGTAAAGGTAAAAAATAATGATTAATCAACAACTCATGGGAAAAATTCTCTCTCGCTTACCCGCTCATGGCGTGATGTTAGGTGAGACACAAGGAATGGCTATCCCTGTTGGTATTTCTAATCGTCATGTGCATCTTTCACAGCAAGATGTTGAAGCGTTATTTGGTAAAGGTTATCAACTCACACCGTTTAAAGATCTTAAACAACCGGGTCAGTTTGCAGCAAAAGAGTGTGTGATGGTTGTAGGACCAAAAGGCTCGATCAGTAAAGTTCGTGTTTTAGGGCCGGTTCGTCCACAAAGTCAGTTAGAAATTTCAAAAGCAGACTGTTTTGCATTAGGTGTAAAAGCGCCAGTACGTGAATCAGGTGATCTGGTTGGCTCAGGTCAAGCGGTATTAATGGGACCTGCGGGTCATGTTGAATTACAAGAGCAAGTGATCTGTGCTCAACGCCATATTCATATGAGTGAAATTGACGCCAGAATGCTAAATGTCACCAATGGGCAAAAAGTACACGTTAAAACAGAAGGTGAGCGTAGCCTGATTTTTGATGAAGTTGTTGTTCGTGTCAGTGAAAAATTTACTTTGGAATTTCATATAGATACTGATGAAGCTAATGCCGCAGGACTTCGTAACAACGATAGCGTATTTATTGTCAGCTAAGACAATGAGGTGACGTAATGGACAATCAGTTAATTGAAAGGATAGTGGCTGAAATAGAAAAAAGAATGAAAAAGTCGGTGTTGTTGGCACTTACACCAGCACCGGGATACCAAGATGAAATCTGTCAGCGTATCAACACGTTTTCTCATATTCGATTTTCTCTTTTTGTCACAACACAGGCACAAGTCAGTCATGATTTGTCGAAATGGCGTCATCTAGGGGAAATATATAATGCGAGTGAGTTCGACTGCCAGCAGTTATCGACTTATCACGCACTGTTTGTTCCTTATTTTGATAAAAAGCTGGTGGGTGAAATTATTAATGGATTATTTATAAGTGAAGAAGGAAAGCTAATTCATTCCGCACTTGCTCAAAATATTCCTATTATTGCATTACCTTATTTTTGCCAACCAGAAAGTGAATTAAATGAGATTTTAGGTTTAAATAAAAATAAAGAGTACAACCTGCTTATTCAGGAAAATATTAGTCGATTAAAATCAATGGGTATTATGTTTCACTCTATAAATGATGTTGAATCTAATTTAATAAACCATGATGTTAAGCATCAAACTAAACCTGAATATAAACCTGAATATAAACCTGAAATTAAACAAGAGAATAATAATCGCTATATTACTTTGAAAGAAGTAATGAATAAGCCTGGAGAATATCATTTATCGCAAGATAAATTGACGGATTCTGCTATTGAATATTTAAAAAGTTTGAAAAATTAATCTTAAATTATATCTGATAACTCAGGAGTCTTATTATGTCACCAAAAGCTAAATCATGGCTTTGGATGCTGGCGGTTATTATTTCAGAAACCTCAGCAACCTCTACTTTAAAAATGTTTGATAATAGTGAAGGAACAACCAAAACATTATTATTAGGCTTAATTGTTGTTTTATACGTTATTTGTTATTACTCATTATCACGTGCAGTTAAAAATATTCCTGTTGGCCTGGCTTATGCAACGTGGTCAGGTACAGGGATTTTAGTGGTTTCTTCTTTAGGTATGTTGTTTTATGGCCAACATCCTGATACGGCTGCCATGATTGGTATGGCTGTTATTGCCAGTGGTATTGTGATTATGAATCTCTTCTCGAAAATGGGTTCTGAAGAAGAGGAAGAAGAAACAACTGAAACCTCTAATATTAAACAAACTGCATCGCCAGTTAATAAATAAGTCTATTTCTTGATAAATATTTTTTAATAAATCTATTTTTAATAATAGTTATTTTATTAAAACAAATAAGGATAACAATTATGTTTACCGGATTCTTATGGCTGGCGCTGTCTATTGGTTCTGAAATCACTGGTACGTCAATGATTAAAAAGACCAACGGTTTTAGTAAATTAGCCCCTTCTGTTTTAGTTATTGCTGCTTACTGTATTTGTTATTTCGCCTTAACACGCGCAATGGGATATATCCCTGTTGGTGTGGCGTATTCGCTGTGGTGTGGATTTGGTATTGTCGGTGTGACCTTAGTGGCGATGATTTTATATAAGCAAAAACCAGACTTACCAGCCATATTCTCGATGGCACTGATTATCTCTGGCGGGATAATTATGAATACATTCTCTACTATGTAGTTACATATTAATTATTTTTAATAGAAACACTGAGTGTTAGATAAAATAGACTCAGTGTTTCTATTTTTTTAAATATAAAAATCACGATATGATATTATTATACTATGATTTCATTTAACGATTTTTTTCAAAACAGATCTGAGTTTATCTTGATAACTTTAAAGATAAAATCCCCATTGCATTCACAATGGGGATTGGTTTTACGACATGACTGCTTTTTATTTATCTAAATTTAAAGATGAAATACACGACCTTCACCAGTAGGTAATTCAATTGTTAAGCTAAGCTTACCGCCTAAAGCTTCAACATAGCGTTTTAATGTTGCCAGTTTTAGATCGTTACCTCTTTGCTCTATCTGGGTAATCGCAGGTTGAGAAATTCCTAGGTGAGTAGCAAGTTCTCTTTGTGAAATATTTAACTCTTCTCTTAAGATTTGCAGCCCTGTTTCTAATATCAATTCATCAGCCATTTTTTTTATACGTTCTTGGCTTTCAGGAGAACGTTCAGCGATAGCTTGTTGAAGTGTTTTCATTGTCTTCTCTTATTGATAAAAGATATGAGGTAAACTCTCGATCCGCTATATGGATCATCGTTTGGTAAAATTTCTTATTGTTAGCTTTATTTCCTGCACATAACACAATGGCTTTTCTAGTTGGATCAAACGCAAAAAATATTCGTATAGGCTTCCCTATGTGTTGTATCCGGAGCTCTTTCATATTGGGATATTTTGAACCTTTGATGTTATCAGCATGGGGTCTTGGTAACCTAGGTCCATAAACCTCCAGATTCTGTAAGGCTGCTAAAATTCGTTCTTGTAACTCGCTACTTTGCTCTGATAACCAAGAATCAAAATTATTTGTAAGTAATACATTCCACACAGTTCACCTCATATAAGTTATAGCTTATTTTTAGAGTAATAAGCTACAACTTATATTTCAATACTCGTCAGAGTAGCAAGGTAGTGTTTATTTTTCAAAGTATTCCCATTAATAAATAAAATCCCCATTGCATTCACAATGGGGATTGGTTTTACGACATGACTGCTTTTTATTTTTTATTTTTACTGCTCACCGACTTGCTGTAACTGTTTTTGACGCTCAGTTTGAGCACTGATTTGATGGTTTCTAGCCAAGAAACTGTACATTGTTGGTAACACGAATAGGGTAAACAGTGTGCCGACTAACATACCTGACACAATAATCAGCCCTAATCCATAGCGACTATTAGCACCTGCACCACTGGCAAATAACAGAGGAATAAGTCCAATCACCATTGCTGCCGTTGTCATTAAAACAGGGCGCAGTCGGATTTTTGCAGCTTCAATAATGGCATCACGACGGTTTAGATTTTTATGAACTTGTAATTCATTAGCGAATTCCACCATTAAAATACCGTGCTTACTGATAAGCCCTATTAGTGTGACTAAACCAATTTGAGTGTAGATATTTAGCGTCACCATCCCTAAAGCGAGAGGAACTAATGCGCCGCAAATTGATAGCGGTACAGTAATTAAGATAATCAAAGGATCAACCAAACTTTCATACTGTGCCGCTAACACTAAATAAATAATGATAAGCGCGGCAATAAAGGCGAAGACTAACGTATTTCCTTCTTGAGTGAATTGGCGAGAATCAGATTGCCAATCATGGCTAAAGCCCGCAGGTAATGAATCTGCCACAGTTTCAAGAAACGCAACGGCTTGTCCCATCGTGACACCAGGTGCGGGGATCGCTTGGAAAATAGCGGCGTTTTGTTGATTAAACTGTGTCAGTTTATTGGGTTCAACTTGAGTCGTAATATTCACAACTGTTGATAATGGGATCAAAACATTATCTTGAGTACGAATATAGTGCCCAGCAAGTGCAGCTGGTGTTAAACGTTGGTGGCGTACACTTTGTGGAATAACATCATAAGAGCGACCATCCATACCAAAGCGGTTGATATAGTGTTCACCAACTAAGAGTGAGAGTGATTCACCAATATCCTGCATACGAATACCCAAACTATTGGCCTTAGCTCTGTCTATGGCAACTTGAACGACAGGATTGTTGTAATCTAAATCGCTATCCACCACGACAAACAAACCACTTTCTCTTGCTTGCTGTTTAATGTTTTCCATTGTTTCAAATAGAACGGGATAACCTAACGGGCTACGTAAAACCATTTGTACAGGTAATCCACCTACCGAGCCGGGTAAAGAAGCTAATTGGAAAGCAAAAATACTAGTACCTTCAACATTATTGACGCGGTTTTGTAAGTCGGCTTGAATTTGATCTGCATTGCGATCGCGGAGATCCCAACCATCAAAGTTAATACCACCAAAGCTAGCTGAAGGCCCATCTGTACCGTTAATTATCCAAGTGCTGTCTGTTTCAGGCAGACTCATATAAATTTCATCAAGCTTCTGATTAAAGCGCTCAGCATAAGCAAGATTTGCATGTTGCGGTGCTTTTACGGCAGTTAAGACACTCGCCTGATCTTCTGAAGGAGCCAGTTCTTGTTTTGTCTGACTATACAAAAACGGCAAGCTGACAAACACAGCTAAGGCAAAAACAATGGTTAACCAGCGATTAGCTAAAGAAAAATTGAGTACGTAACCATAATAATGAGCCAGTTTATCAAAGACATATTCGGCTATTTTAGCCATTCTGCCTTCATTTTCTTTTGGTTTTAACATTAACGAGCTCATCACTGGCGATAAGGTTAATGCCACAATACCGGATACAATCACACTACCTGCCAATGTTATGGCAAATTCTTTAAATAATGCCCCCGTTAATCCAGCCATCAAGCCAATAGGAGCATAAACGGCGGCTAATGTGATCGTCATTGCAATAACAGGGCCGGCAACTTCTCTCGCACCGACTAAAGCGGCTTGAACAGGCGATAACCCTTCTTCAATATGGCGATGGACGTTTTCAACAACCACTATCGCATCATCCACAACTAATCCGATTGCTAAAACCATTGCCAGTAGAGTGAGCAAGTTAATACTAAAACCAAAGGCAAGCATTAAACCGGCGGCACCTAACATCGATAATGGAATAGCAAGCACAGGAATAAGAACAGAGCGGAACGATCCCAAACAGAGATAAATAACTGCAATAACAATTAAAATAGCTTCAATTAAGGTTTGTACGACTTGGTTAATAGAGGCTTTGATAAAACGTGAGGTTTCAAATGCCAGTTCTACATCGACACTAGGAGGTAAGGTTTTTTCAATATCGATAAGATGATCTCTAATACCATCAACAATGACTAATGGATTCCCCGTTGGTGTCGGAAATAGACCTAAGAATACGGCTTTTTTACCATTCATAATACCGCTGGTTTCAGTAGCCGCAGCACCTAATTCGACAGTGCCGACATCACGTAAACGTACAAGATTATTGCCATCATTAATGATAACCATGTCTTTAAATTCTTCGACATTAGTGAGATCAGTATTGACATAAACGTTGGCAATCACAAATTCGCCTTCAACTTTCCCAGGGGCGGCTTGATAGTTATTACGACGTACTGCATTTGCGACATCGCTTGCCGTTAAATTACGACCAGCCAGTTTATCTGTATCTAACCACAAGCGCATCGCCAATTGTTGCCCACCAAAAACCTGTACTTTAGCAACACCATTGATGGATGAGAACATCGGTTCCACAACACGAGAAAGGTAGTCAGTGAGTTCAGGGATAGAAAGCTGCTCACTTGAAAATCCGACATAAGCTACCGCTGTAGATTCTCCTGATGAAAGCTCAATAACAGGATCATAAGCTTGTTCTGGCAACTTATAACGAACTTGATTTACCTTCGCCATTACCTGCGTTAAGGCCTGAGTTGGATCACGGTTTAATTCCATTCTGACGGTGACTAAGCTTTTTCCTTGAACAGACGAAGAGGAAATATAATCAACGCCCTCAACAGAGGAAACAGCTTGAGTAATCGGTTGTGTCACAAATCCTTGCATCAGTTCAGATGATGCTCCGGGATAATCTGTTGCAATCGTAATAGTGGAATTTTGCAACATAGGGTACTGGCGAATTGGCAATTTACTGAACGCAAATGCGCCCAGTAAAAAAATCAGTGTGCTAACAACTAATGCCAAAACAGGGCGCCGAACAAAAATATCGGTAAACTTCATTATTAACTCCCGTTATGGTTTAGTCGTCGCTGATTGAGCTAGCGTTAATGTATCTTGCTCAATAGGTTCAATTGAGATGCCATCACTTAACTTAATTTGTCCTGATGAAACAATTTGATCCCCAAGGGCTAAGCCCTCTTTTATTTCGATCATGCCGTTGTAGCGCAATCCAACTTTCACAGAGACACGCTTAGCGATAAGGTTTTTTTGATTGTCAGACTGCGCTACAAACACGGTATCTCCATAAGCAGTATAAGTGACTGCTGTTTCTGGTACGGTTAATACCATAGGACTATCTGGAGAGGTAACTTGTACACGAGCAAACATGCCCGCTTTTAATTTGTTATCGGTATTAGGTAAAACAGCTTGTACTTGTACAGTACGAGAAGGGCCAATAAGAGGATCGATGGCATTAATAGAACCTGTAAATACCATTTCAGGATAAGCATCGACTTCGATATTGATTGGCTGTTTTGTTGAAATTTTTGGTGCTGCTTGTTCATCAAGTGAAAAATTGAGTTTTAAATGGCTCGCATCGACAAGTGAAGCTACACGTTCACCTGCATTAAGGTATTGGCCTTCATGAACAAGTTTTATTCCGACAATGCCATCAAAAGGCGCTTTTATTGCTTTTTGTGCAATTCGCGCTTTTACTTCGCGAATGGATGCGGCAATCATATCGCGCTCAGATAACGTACTGTCTAATTGCGCGGCAGCTGCGACATTTTTACTATAAAGCTGTCTTGTTCGGGAATAGAGTTTATCCGCGTTAGTTAATTGCGCTTGTAAGCGTAATAACTCGGCTTGTTCAGGCTCATCATTTAATTTAGCTAAAACTTGGCCTGCTTTAACAGTTTGCCCTGACTCAAAATTAATCACAGCAATTCGACCATTGGTTTCAGCGGCTAAATAAACTTGGCGTGCAGCTTCTAATTCTCCAACACCTTGCATATTGTTTGGTAATTTTGATGATTGTACGGTTGCTAATGCCACTTTCGTGGGTGGGTAAGCAAATTGCTGTGTTGCATCTTCATCAGATGACGTAGTTGCATAAACCGCAGCACCTGCACTGAGTAAAAAGAGTGAGGCACATATCGTAATAGTAAGTTTTTTATTCATTTTATTGCCGATCCCATAGTGAAAGTTTTTATATTTCTTATCGTTTTATGCGTTAGTTTTTTTCCATAACGCTCTGAAATGACTTGCCATTGCTGTAGTGATTAATCCACCAATAACAGCGAGATGTTCTATCGCAAAAAACATCGACAACATGGCCTTATCTCCCGTCATATTCCAAAAAGTATGAACAATCACGATAGTTAAAAATAAAAAGAGAGCTAAAGCGCCAGCACCTAGCCATAAATAGCGATCGAAAAGCACTAAAAGTGAGCCACAAAGTAAAACGATCGCGGTGGCAATATTAAAAAACCAATCCGGAGTTAATCCTGCTGCACGCATTTCAGCCAAACTATTTTGGTAATCAAAAACCTTGGCAAAGCCAGAGGAGAGAAACAAAACAAGAATGAGTAATCTGGCGATCAGCCACATAGAGCGACTTTCGAGAATACGTGCAATTGAATTAGGCATTCATTTGACCTCAACATTCTTAAAAAATAAAAGTCAGCATCCCACTGACTTGACTTAATTTGAGGAGGGGACTATAAAACCTCAAGTTAAGTTGAGGTCAAGAGGAAAAAATAAAAAATGAAAAAAGAAAAAATAGATTTCAATAGAGCACTTACTGTCGGTGAGGTAGCAAAACGAAGTGGTGTTGCAATTTCAACGTTACATTTTTATGAAGAAAAAGGGTTGATAGAAAGCTATCGAAGTGCAGGTAATCAGCGCCGTTACCCACCAGTTGTATTGCGTTATGTGGCGATTATAAAAGCCGCGCAAAGTACAGGTATTCCGTTAAAAGAAATTCAGGAAATACTAGGAAAATATCCGCCAAATAGTAAATTGACCGCAGAACAATGGCACGAAATATCAACGGATTGGAAAGTAAGGTTAGATGAAAGGATCCGCCGCCTTAAGAGACTACGTAATGGATTAGATCACTGTATTGGTTGTGGTTGCTTATCGTTAAGTGACTGCCCATTACGTAATCCTGATGATATTTTAGGTGAGAAAGGTGCGGGAGCTCAGATCCTCTAATTTCCGTTAAAACGAAAATGAAGCGCTGTCAGGTTTAAAAAATTCCTCATAGTCTTCTTGGTTATCGTTCATACCTAATAAATCAAGAGTAAATTGATGATAAAAACCTTGATAAGAAAGAAGTGAAACTAACGCCTGATTAATTATCTCTTTATTGTCGCTATTTTCTAATTCGCTCGCTTGGCGTGCATAGATTAATAGTGCGACTTGGCGCTTCTCTTTTAAGGTTTGGTTATTTTCATTTTTGACATCAAATTGATTCAATAACGCTAGTACATCTTTGACACTATTAATGTTGGAGTCTTTTAATAATTGATAAAAAGAAGAATTCAATATGGCCATTAAAGGATCTGATTTTTTATTGATGATATGTTTTGGTGAAGGTGAAGAAGCTTGTGGTTCATACAACGCTTGTGACTTTAAAGTATCAATCTTCATCATCATTGTTCTCACTAGAGATGTTACTTTGAGAGGAAATATTATCGAATACATCGAATGTATTAATATATTTCAGTAGAGTTTCTTTAATTTCTTGAGTAAAAATAGGTTGGTAAGATTCAGTATAAGGGCGATGGAATTGAGCCTTGAGATCATCAATTAATAGAGTGGGATCAAAAAAAGTAATTTGATCACCCGCATGGACAGCAATTGTTTTACTTTCATGAGAGATCAATTCAATATCAAGCTTATTGAGCTTCTTTTCAAGATAACTGCGTAATGTTGCAGGGATATCGAGCGTAATTTTTTTCTCTGAAGGTATTGTTGATATTAAGCGGTGTGTAAGTTCAGTTTGAATTTCAGGGGAGTCAAAAAGTTGAGCAATGGTTGCCGTTAATTGTTCTCTTTGCTGAAACTCATATTGTGTCAGTTTCTCTTGATATTGAACTACGAAATTTAAGATATCCCCTAATAATGCCTGTAACCCTGTTCTATAAGCTTGGGTTGCTATCTCTTTACTATGTTCTTCTAGTTTATGATTAAAATCGCGAATTATTTTTTTTGCCGTGTGTTTGGCTGCTAGTTCTGTTTTATAAATATTATCAAGTTGTCGAACATAGCGAGCTCGTATTAATACACCTTCACAAGTGTATGTTAAAAGATCTTCAGGCAGAGAGCGCAGCATAATCGAGTACCAAAAGAAAAAGTGAACGAGATAAGAAAAGTGATTGAGGTAATTCAATCGATGAGGATTGTGGTGCAAAAAGAAATGTAAAGCGCTGAGCAAGTGCAATTGAAATTGAATTAATAAAATCAAATAGCAATTGATAGCCGATATTTATTGGTGCTCTATTTTCTAGAGAAATAGTCATCTTTTTATCAATATTTAAAACAGGATAAAGAGATAAAAACGCTTTTAATTGAGGTTCTAGTTGATAGTAATTACCAGATAATAAAAGCGTTTCTCTAGAGTACAAATAGCCTAAAAATAGAGCACAACGGGGAAGTAATACCCAATGAGTAAAAATTTTTTCTACAATAATATCGATATCACAATCTAGCTGATTAATAAGTTCATATTGCTGAATTAATTGGCGATTAGCTAATTTTTGCCAGATTATACTCTCTTTATTTGAAGCCAATACGTTGTAATCTGTATGAAGATAACTCAGTGGTTCATACATTACATTGGATATCATTTCGAATTGCTCAGAAGTTAGATTTGTCATTATTCTCTTCCTTCTGTGTTTTTCTGCGTCGGAATATTATCAATAAAACTGTAATGATGATGGCGATAACCATCAATAATAAGCTTAGAAATAACCAAGAACTAAGAAATGAATCAGAGCTATTTTGATAAAGTTGATTATTTATTATGTTGAACTTATTAATATTTCGTGGATACAACAAGACGGTAATATTATCCTCATTCATATCGTTAAAGGCATTATGAATAAAAGCACGAACATCTTCACTTAGCTGATCATTATCAAGCATCCCCTCTTCATAAAAAACTAATGCTGAAGCGTGAGGTGTCGGAATAATTCGCTCAGTAGGAGAGATGGGATAGCTAACATGAACTCTAGCATCAATAATATGATCAATAGTGAGTAATGATTGTTCTAATCGCTGCTCAATAGCGGAAATTAAGCGTGCTTTTTCGGCTTGTGGAGATGATACCAATGCATCAGATGGAAATAATTGAGTCACTTCAATTCGAGATAATGTGGGTAATTGATATTCCTCTAAAATTTGAATCGCAACTCCCATATCTTCTTTTTTAACAGAAATATCAAATAACCCTTTCCCTAATGCTTTACGAGTACTAGTTATTTGGTGCTTTTGTAAAACCGCTTGAATTTCCGTTGCCTGTCTTTGATCCAAATTAGTGAGTAGTGATTGATCTTTACAACCACTTAATAATGGAAACAGGCAACATAATAACGCCAATAACAAATATCGTATTTTCATTACTATTGAGCCTTGAGTAATGTTTCGACAATATTCAGTGACTTTCTAGCCAAAGTACTCGCTAAATTCATTGTAATTGTATAGTCATTAAGTGTGGTTTGCAGCTTGGTATAACTTTGAACATCACTTAATTGACTTAATGTTGTTAGTTTTTCTTGGATCTGTTTTTCATACTGAAAGCCGCTTGTCACAGTGTTAATCATCATTGACGATAAATTATTATCACTATCGCTGTTATCATTTGGCAGTGTTGCTAAATGAACGGGAACAACAGGGGTAATTGCCATATATAATCTCCATTAAATAAAAATCAACGCATATTCCCGATAATGCTCATTGCCAAGTCTTTCACAACTTTAATCGACGTTGATTGTGCATTACGCGTAATATTATATTCAGCGAGCTTGGCTTGATAATCAGCTAAGGCAGCCGCATTTGATGTATCTGCTTTTAATGCATCTAATGCAACTTTTAGTGCATCACTTTGTTTTTTTACCGGCTCTTGAAAATAATCATCAATTTTATCAATAGAGCTGACATCATCGGCAACAGGATAGGCTGGCATAATATTATTCCTCTAATTTCAATTCTAATTTACTGCTTATAAATATCACTATTAGCCTTGAGGAAAATAGCGATGTTGATTATCTAGAAAAATATATCCACGATCTTCTTGTAAAATCGCTTTATTTTTCAACATTGGATTACTTATATTTTCACGGTAAAAGATAAATTTTCTTCCAAAAATAGCCGTTTGTTTTTTGATATAAGTATCAAGTTTTTCTTTGTTTTTCCTCTCTAATAAATCATCAAAAATAAAGACGAAGCCATTGTTTTTTTCTTCAATGGTATAACCTATTGTTTTAGTTAGTTCTAATTTGTTTACATCATTAATGATGCTTGGAATTGAAATCTCTTTAATTGTAGGGGAACAATTTTCTGAAAAGTGATTATTTATGGCATCAATGATTTTTAGTTTTTCATTATCATTATGATAAATGAAATTAACAATGGGCTTGGTTTTATCTTTTAAAATTAAATGTATTTTTTTATGATTATTTTCAATCACTAAATTTTCTATTTTTGCTTTGTCTATATAAAAAACTTTATTTTTTGAGTTGTTGTTTTCTTTTGAGATGATGTAGGAATCATCAAAAATACAATAATATCCATTTTTTCCTTGGAAACCTTTAAAATTTAGACTTTTTGATACGACAGGTGTGATTATTTTTTCTGTTGATTTATTTATATAATATATAAATATTATAAGAAGTGGAATTGTTAACATTAATGTCATGAATATCTTTTTACCAGAGATCAATCTCTTCTTATTTTTTTTAAAGTAAGATGGGTTAAGAGGTAGGTCATTTCTATTACTAACTAAAAAGATAGGAATATCATTGGAATATACAGGTTCATTTAGTGGTAATGTATATTCGTTATCCACTTCTTCTGATATGAAACTACTCTCAATTATATATTTGTTATTTTCACTATTATTTTCATCAAGTATAATGGCGAGCTTTTTTTTACATTCCTTATTATCACAAGGAATGTAAAGCACCGATTTTTCATTTTTTTCTTTATTATCATTGGTTTCTTCATTTTGTAAAAAAAATGAGTAATGATTAGGCGGTAAAGGAACAACTGCTCCTTTTAATGGGCCAGAAAGAATATAAATGTAATACAACATAGATTTAGCCTAATGATAAAATGTTATTAATTCACAATGTAAATATAGTTTAGTGAAATAGTCATTGAATTTCTTTTAAAAAAAAGCACATGTTTTTTATTTGATAGTGGGTATTGATATATTACTAGTACTTTTTTTAAATAATAAACAGAAAAAATTTGTTATTCATCTTTATAGTTAATAATTAGTAATATTATTGTAATGTTATATAAGATGAAAACATAAGAATAAGTTTGTTGATAGTTTGCTATCTTTAACTTTTTATTATTTAACAAGAATAAGGTAAGGTGTTTTTTATGTTAATAAATGATATAAAAATAAGTGGTGATAAAAATATATTGCTGGGAAATTCATTGTTCTTTTGTATTCCTCTGAAGAATGATTTTCCAGTGAAAATATATGATGAAAAAAAGACTAAAATTATAAAAGGAAGGGCTTTTATTTATAATTCAAAAAATGAAGATGTTATTTTCCAATCTGAAAATCAGTCATGGAAAATTGAGAAACGATCATTTTTTATTTGTGCAAGATTATTAGCATTTATTGATTATGCACGTGATTTTTCCAAAATGACGGCAATAGGATCCGAATTTGATATTAATCAGCAGGTTTTTTATATAGAAGATACTAATAAATCCCTAGAATACGTACTAATAAATGAAGCAATAAAAGCAGAAAGCCAATTAGAGCCTCTATTTGTCACAATAAGACATAGTGAAAGTTATTGGCTTATTTTACATCTCATTAGTTATTTAGATGAGAAGAAAAGTAATATTGCACAAATTGGAGAGCGATATGGGGTATCAGGTACACATTTTAGACGACTGTGTAAACGCTATTTAGGCAATTGTGGAAAAAGTCAATTACGTTCATGGCGTGCGGCATCTTCCATTTTAACCACGCTATCAACTGATGAATCATTAACACAAATTGCCGTCGATAATGGATTTAGTTCAGCGTCTCATTTCTCAAATGAAATCAAAACGCTATTTGGTATTACACCAACAGAATTTCGTCGAATTGGTCAGCATCTTTATGAAAATAAAAAATAAGATTTATTGTGTCATTGGGCTAGTACTTTGTTGTGGCTTTTCTTTTCAAATTCAAGCTGCACAAGGAAAGGTTATCTATACACATCAGGTAAAAAAGCCTGATGTGTTTATCGCTGTTGATACTCGGGTAGAACAATTCTTTCTTGTGCTATCAGATAAATTAAATAAACCTTTTATTCTAAGTAGTGCTGTAAAAAAAGAGAGAGTAACCGGAAATTTTGATATTTCTTCACCAGAGGAAGCATTTGAATTGATGGTGAAACGTTTGTCATTACTCTATTTTAATGATGGAAAATCAATCTATATTTATGAGAGCAGTGAGATTTTACAAGAACTCTTTCAGGTAAAAAACATAGGTTTAATCGAGCTAAAAGAATATTTACAAGATGTGGGATTATACGATCCCCGTTATCCGTTACGTGCTGGTCGAGACCAACGTACTTTTTATATTTCTGGTCCTCCTGTTTATATTAAATTAGTCAAAGCTGCCGCTGAGTTTTTGGATAATGATGTACAAGAGCAAATTAATGAAAATACAAATAACCAAGTACCAGTGGGAAGTTCTCGTTATGGTGATGAATTTGTACAGATATTTCCATTAAAAAATACTTTTGTACAAGACAGAACTTATACCTTACGTGATGAAAAAGTGGTATTACCTGGAATTACTTCTGTTTTACAGCAGTTATTTATGACCTCTAAAGAAATAAAAAGAACAGCAGTGGAACCTCATCAAACGCTAGAAAATAACGATAGTCAGGAATACGATGAAGCGATAAATGGTATTGAAGAAACTAATACTCCAATTATAACTAAAGTAGGGCAATATAACGTCGAATTAGTGCCATTACCGGGTTCAAATAGTCTTTTAGTGAAAACAAGTCGAGAAGGATTGGTATTAATAGGTTCTCTCATTGCTCAATTAGATAAACCCAAAAGACAAGTCGAATTGTCATTATGGATAATAGATATTTCTAAGAGTAAAGCAGATAGTTTAGGTGTTAATTGGCAAGCAAGTTATGGTTCAGGCAAAGGCAGTTTCTTTTTTAATACGGCAAGTTTGAGTGCTGCATCTGGCTTTAATTTTTTGGGTAAAATTAAAGCATTGAGTGAAGATGGCGAAGCTCAAATGGTCTCTCGCCCAATATTATTAACACAAGAAAACACCCCTGCTATTTTTGATAATAACACAACTTTTTATACTCAAATAAAAGGTGAACGCGTTGCTTCATTAGAATCAACAACATTTGGCACAATGATTAGTGTATTACCACGTATTGGTAATTCAAATAAAGATATTGAGATGATCATTAATCTTGAAGATGGCGCAGAAAAAAAAGATGACAATGGTGATGATGAAAGTGTTGAAAAACTGCCAGTGATTAACCGTACAAATATTAGTACGGTTGCTCGAGTTTCGGAAGGTGGAAGCTTACTAATTGGTGGGTATACACGAGAAGATAATGTGAAAGCAGAAAATAGAGTTCCTTTTTTAGGTGCTATTCCTTTAATTGGTCGAGCATTCAGATATGAATCTGACAATAATAAAAAAATGATCCGTATATTTATGCTACAACCCCGTTTATTAGAAAAAACGCAGACCGAATCTTTAGGATCTGTTACTGAAAATCCATTTGAACCAATGGATAAAAAAACATCTCAGGCATTAAAACAACTTCAGGCTTTTATGAGGTAATATCATGATTGGGCCAATTAATACCTCTACTTCAACCCATTCTGCACCTAGTAATATTGGTAAAAAAATCCAACAAGAAACGGAATATAAGCAGCCTAAAATTAATGAAAATCAAAACTATCAAAATCAATTAATAGAGATATCTGATGATATGTCTATGGTTGCAACTCTTTTCTCGCAACGTTTTGGTCAACAATTAGATAAAAAGGCGAATAGAGGGCAAAGCACATTATATATTGCAGAAGAGGGTGCTGATAAAAAATTAGATAAAGTAATGATGTTATTTAGGAAATCAGGGCGAAGTTTGCAAGAATTACTTCAATACTTACGTAAAATGTTCCCCGATGAAAGTGATCTCGTGATGGTTTTGCGAGAATTACTCAGGAAAAAAAAACTAGGCGCACAATTAAATGCAGGAATTGAGAATGAGATAAATAATCTACTCGAAGGTGAGAATGGCAAGCAAATCCGAGCAGGCATTAATATTGCTTTACAAGCAAAAGCATTTGCTAAATTACTTTCTCTCGATGCTTCAACATTAAGAAATCTTTATCGTAGCTATATTAATCTAGAACTTGAACCTATTTATTTTTTTAAAATGTGGGTTGAAGAATATGATCTTAAACAATGCACTATTATTTTGAGTTTTTTAACGCAAAGCTTAATTTGTGATATGCAATCACTTACGCCAAGTTGCTCTCAAAGTTCAGAGTTTGGTTATCTTCTTGAGAGAGTTAACAAATTACGTACTTTATATAGCTTTATAGAAATAAATATAAAAAAATTAGAAATAAGCGATTTAAAAAATAAGATAGCTGAAAAAGATCTTTATCAATTGATTTTTCACGGTATGACATTTCCTGATGAAATGGAAAAGTATTTAATTTCCCTTTTGGAAAATGAGTGGCTTAATTATTTAATTAATATAAAAATGAAATTATTACAAGGGATAAAAACAATGTTCAATGAATATCCGAGTTCATTGTATTTATCTGATGATTTTAGAGATGAATGCCAAATAATTATGCAGAAATTTATAGATAATCACCTTCGATTAGAACAATATCAACAGAGAAAATAAATAAAATAATTTACGGATAATTTCTATGATTTATAGATTTCTATTGGCAATAAAAAATAGACCAGAATTAATCGTGTTGTCGGTTATGATTTTAGTTATTATGATGTTAATCATACCATTGCCAACTTATATTGTAGACTTTCTTATTGGGCTCAATATTACTATTTCTTTACTGATCTTCATGAGTTCATTTTATATTACTCGTATATTGAATTTTATGACTTTCCCTGCATTATTACTTATTACAACACTTTTTCGGCTTGCTCTTTTTATTAGTACGAGTCGATTAATCTTATTAGATGCAGATGCGGGTGAAATAATCACTTCATTTGGTGAGTTTGTTATCGGTGAAAATTTAGTCGTTGGTTTTGTTGTTTTCTCTATTGTCACTATCGTGCAATTTTTAGTTATTACTAAAGGTTCAGAGCGAGTTGCAGAAGTTGCTGCTCGTTTCTCTTTGGATGGAATGCCCGGAAAACAGATGAGCATCGATGCTGATTTAAAGTCTGGCATTATTAATAACGAAGAAGTGAAAATAAGAAGAAAAGAATTAGGTCAAGAAAGCCAGTTATATGGTTCTTTTGATGGTGCAATGAAGTTTATTAAAGGTGATGCCATTGCCGGTATTGTGATTATCTTTGTTAACTTAATCGGAGGGATCTCTGTTGGTATGGCACAAATTGATCTCTCAATTACACAAGCGCTACATACTTACACACTTTTAACCATTGGTGATGGATTGGTTGCTCAAATCCCAGCATTACTGATTTCTATTAGTGCTGGTTTTATTGTCACACGCGTTGGCGGTGAAAATAACAACCTTGGTTTTAGCATTATGAACGAGTTGCTTGCTCAAGACTTTGCTTTACTCGTGACTGCGATCCTCGCTTTTGTTATTGGTTTCTTACCTGGATTTCCAACTCCAGTATTTCTTATTCTATCTGTCTTATTAGGTGGGTATTTCTTTAAAAAACAGTGGAAAAGTAAGAAGAAAGAAACGATAACGGATAATAAAGAAGATAAGAATGAAGATAATGATTCAGATACTGATGGTAAAAAAGGACTTATTTCAAATTTATTTTCAAATAAAAATGAGTCAGAAGATGAAAATAGCTTATTAAAAGAGAATATCACATTATCTCAGGCTGAAACTTTGCCATTAATTATTACTGTATCTTCTAAGAAAAAGACATATCTTTCGAAACTTGTTTTTGAAAAATGGTTAAAAAAAGAATTTATTTTACAATATGGCGTATTACTTCCTGATATTGTCATTCATTATTCAGATAAAATTGACGATAATAGGATTATTGTTTTAATAAACGAAGTCAAGGCTGATGAGTTTGACTGTCCTTTTCCACTTGTTTATATAGAAAACCCTAATGATGAATTTTTATCTCTAGATTTTAAAATAATAGAAACAAAAGATAATGATATTAAAAATTACTGGGTGAGTAAAAATGATAAAGAAAGAATAGCATTATTAGGTTATCGATTTGAATTACCAGAGGTTTATTTTTATAAGAAATTCTCTAATTTAATTACATCTAATATTGTTGAGTTTCTTGGAATACAAGAAACGAAAAATATTCTTGATAAAATAGAAGAAAGTTCACCTGAACTATTGAAAGAATGTTATAGACAAGTTTCTATTCAGCGAATTAATGATGTCTTACAACGTTTAGTACAAGAAAAAATCCCTATTAGAAATATAAAAACAATTATAGGTGGATTAGTACAATGGGGGAGTAAAGAGAAAGATCCAATACTTTTAACTGAACATATTCGTTCTCTACTTTCGCGTTATATTAGCCATTTTTTTTCAAATAATGGAACACTTAATGTAATTATTTTATCTCATAATGTGGAAGAGATAATTCGCGGTGGAATTAGGCAAAGTTCTTCAGGAACGTTTTTAAATTTAGAACCTGCTGAGCTTGATATGATAATAGAAAAAACATCTGCTGCTATTGATGAAATTAAATATGTACAGAATTATATATTTTTAACAGCAATAGATATAAGACGATTTGTTAAAAAACTAATAGAAACACAATATCCACAATTATCTGTGTTGTCCTATGATGAAGTTACATCAGATATTGAAATTAACGTTCTACAATCTATTTAGGAGAAGTTATGTCTTTTGATCTAGCAAGTTTAATTATGGATGCTATGAATGTAATTGGGAGAAATGATTTATTCTCAGAAGGAAAATCTGTTGATAATCATTCAACAATCACAATTAGCTTGGGAGATATGCCGGATATAAATTTGTTAGTTGTTGATGAAGTTCCGATGATCTGGTCTGTACTTGGTGAATATAATGAAAATTTGTTATCACAAACCAGCACTTCATTATTATTAAATAGTATTAATAATCAAACGGAAAGCTTTTATCCTGGCCAACCAGCTTTGGTAAAAGTAGAGTCTGAATTAGAGTTACGAGCTTCATTTATGCCTATTGCTTTACAAAACGGTGAATCAATGGCAAAAGCAATCGATGAATATTTTCAAATGATGAATACTATTCACCAACAATTTATCAATTAAAAATGAATAACGTATTTTCAATATTTCATCACGCAGCTCATCCGATACGAATACAAGGCAATATTCTTGAAGTGATGTTGCGTGATGTATTTATTGGAGAGATTTGCCTATTAAAAGATTCTATTATTAATGGACAAATTATTGGTGAAGCGATTGTGATTGGTTTTCGCAATGGTATTACGATTTTAAGTATGATGGGGAGTTCACAAGGTTATTCTTTGCAAATAATCGTAGTACCAACTGGAAATGCTTTTTCTGTTGCTTTAAGCCCTAATATTTTAGGGAGTATGATTGATATTAAAGGTAATTATTTATTGCGCTTCAACGATAAGAAAGTGGTAGAAGAAAATTTCTATTCATATTTACCTATTGATGGTCATCCTCCCTCATTTAGTGATCGCCGACCTATTACAAAAATATTTGAGTCAGGTGTTCGAGCTGTTGATGGCTTATTAAGCTGTGGATTAGGGCAGAGAATGGGAATTTTTGCCAGTGCAGGAACAGGTAAAACCATGTTGATGAATATGTTTATCCGTTTCTCTCAGGCTGATATTTTTGTTATTGGACTTATTGGTGAAAGAGGGAGAGAAGTTACCGAATTTGTCGAGGAACTAAAAAGAGATAAACGCTGTGAGAAAACAGTATTAATTTGTTCCACCTCGGATCAACCTGCAATAGAACGTTGTAACGCTGCACTTGTTGCCACTACGGTTGCTGAATATTTCAGAGAACAAGGTAAAAATGTCGTGTTATTTATTGATTCTATGACACGCTACTGTCGAGCTTTAAGGGATGTGGCACTGACAGCGGGCGAGCTTCCTGTTCGTAAAGGCTATCCAGCTTCTGTTTTTGATAAATTACCTGCAATTTTAGAAAGACCAGGGGTGACTCATCAAGGCTCAATTACAGCGTTTTATACTGTTTTGCTCGAAAGTGATGATGAACCAGATGCTATAGGTGAAGAAATTCGTTCTATTCTGGATGGACATATTTATTTGTCACGAAAAATAGCGGCTTCAGGCCATTATCCAGCTATTGATATTTTAGGTAGTGTGAGTCGTATTTTTCAGCAAATAACGAGTACCGAACAACAAAAAGCAGCATTAAAAATAAGACAAATATTGATGCGTTTGCAGGATATTAAGTTATTACAAGAATTGGGTGAGTATCGCGCAGGAGAGAACGAGTTAAATGATCTGGCCGTCAATAAGCAATCGGCAATAGAGGCTTTTCTTATACAATCATTTAAAGAAAAATCAGAATTTCAAACAACATTGAATCAACTTTATGCGCTTACCTCTTAATCAGCAATTCCTGATAAATGCGATTGCGAAGCGTCAACAAAGAATAGAGAAAGAACAACAAAAGCAGCAACAATTAATAAAAGAAGCAGAAAATAGAAAGGAAGAGCAAATTTTGTTGGCTTCAGCATTAGAAAAAGAAATCCCTTTTTATGAAAAAGTAGGAATTTATTCGACTCTCTCTTTAAATCAACAAAAACGTAAACAAGCAATTATATTAGCTTCGTTGAATATATCTACTACCCAAATTAAAGAGATAGAGTATCAACTAGAAAAACTAAAAAAAGGTAGCTTATTTTTAAAAAAAGAAAGAGATGTAGCAATCAAAAAACAAAATAAAATGAAGCTTTATCTTGAAAGAAAAGCACTAGAAAAAGAGTTATATATTGAAAGATTAGAGCAAAACGAAATTCAGGAGATGGTATTATATGATGTCCATAAAGACAGATAATTTAAGATTAAATAAAAGTTTAATCAACGAACAAAATAGTGAGATTAAAACTATTTGTTCTAAAAAATCATCACCATTTTCTACAATTGTAGAATTATTACATATTGAAAAAGAAAAAATTTCTTCTGATGAGCTTAGTAAAATAAAACAAAAATTAGATGATTTTTATGATCTTGATTGTAAAGGGGATACTGAGTTAAGAGATAATTTAAAAGAAAATTCAAAAATAAAAGCTGATAACTCAGTGAATAAATTAGGTGAGAAAAGCGATAAAGATGAAGATGATTACTCAAATATAGAAGGATTATTATTAACTCAAAGGAAAATATATTCACAAGTTTGTTCTTTCACAAAAGGAAGTAAAATAGAACAAAAAGGTTTATTACATCATGTAAGTAAACAAAATAATGTGGATGATGAAATTGCCATTAAAAATGATTTAAATCCTAAGAGAGAAGGAAATATTAGTATTTCTGAGGTTAAGAAAGAAGTTAGTCGCAATTATAATGAGTTAAATGTTAGTGTAAAGAACGATAAATTTAACCAAAAAATAGAAAGGAAAAACTCGACAGATAAATTCTTGGAATATGTTGAAAATAAAAATTTTTCTAATCAAGAGAAGATTGGAAATTTTAAAAATAAAAATTTATTAATACGTGAAGAAGATAAAACAAACACTAAAGGCAGTGCCGTTATTGAAAATAATAAATTATCTGAAAAGGTTAATTACTCAGATAGTAGAGAAGTAATCAAAAATACTGCTGCAATGAATGTTAAAAATGAAAACTCAAATATAGATAGTTTATATAAAGAAAAAATAAAAGAAAATGTCAGCGATATGCTTCCATTAAGCAGCATAAAGCCAGCATATCAACAAATGCTATCAGAACCATTATCGGATAGAAAAATACTCGATATACCTGCCTTTAGTATTCTTTATAAGAAAGTATCTACTTTATCCCAACCTCCTAGTATTACTTATGTCTTTAAAAAATGGGGAAGTGAACTTCATCAAATAAAGGTGAACTTCGATATCGATAAAAAAATCCAATTAATTGCTTCTACAGGGCGAGTCTATCAATCTTCTTTAGAAAATTTTAATCAATATCAAGGACGATTATCTCTTTCATTAGAGAATGATAATAATCATTGGCATATTAATGCGATAGATCCTTCTTCTGAAAATAAAGAAGATGAAAAATGATAAGATCAGATCCTGAAAATAGTATTAATAATAAAGAAGATAGCTATTCAATGGATATCTTATCATCTTTATATACATCTCAGTTACCTATCTCTTCGGCTCATTATTTTAAAATAAAGGGTAATAACACATTAGGTTCATTTACAGGCATTGTCGAAGTTAGCCAAGTAATGGATAAAATTTATCCTGAGAAAAAAATAGATTGGGAGCTTATTCCAGAAACTTATCTCTATACACTATTTTCACAGAAATGTTCACAAATATTGTTTCCTTTTTCGAAAGAGCCTATGCCATTAATCATTGATAATATCTGTTTAGGAGAGCAAGAAAAACTTAGCTATCCCGTTATTAATACTGAAATCGGTGACATATTTATTTGTTCTTTCGATAAATATTATGAATGGACGTTGTCATCAAAAAATAAAATTAGTGCGATTGCTCAATATAAATTTGGCAAAAGCACAATGTCATTTTCATTATTAAAAACGCTCTCTTTGGGCGATATTGTACTGATTGATAGCGTAGATTTTTCACTTATTATTGGTGAAAAAAAATGGATGCGTTATCAGTGGCAAGAAGGAGAAAATGCTGTGATTTTAGATGAAAAGTTATTTGCTAATGAAACAGAGCGTGAAGAGTCAGTTGAAGATACGGAAATTACATTACAAAAAAATATAGAACTGAAAGCGATTCAATCTATTCCTGTTACTCTCTCTTTTTTACTAGCAAATAAGACTATGTTGCTTGAACAAATTGAAGAGTTATCACCGGGACAACAAATTACTTTGCCAGATAATGCATTACGCCATATCACATTAATTGCTAATGGTGTTGCTATTGCTCAAGGAGAGTTGATTAAAGTTGGTGAACGATTAGCTGTTGAAATTCAACGTGCTTATTTAAAGCAAGATTAAAGATATGGAAAGCTCAACAACACTTATTTTAACACTGTCGTTAGCCACATTAGCGCCTTTTATTATTGCGGCGGGAACTTGTTATTTAAAATTTTCTATTGTGTTGGTTATGACTCGTAATGCGTTAGGTGTTCAACAAGTTCCTTCTAATATGGTGCTTAATGCAATTGCATTGATGATGGCGTTATTTGTCATGACGCCAATAGCAAAAAATACCTATCAATACCTTATTGAAAACCCAATTGATGTTACTTCTCCTGATTCACTTGAACGATTTTCAGATGATGCATTAGGGGAATATAAGCGATATTTGTACAAATATTCTGAACCTGAACTATTAGATTTTTTTGAACAAGCACAAGGTAATCGACCTGATAGCTATGGCGACAAAGAGAACATAGAAAATTCTTTATTATCATTACTCCCTGCTTATGCACTAAGTGAAATAAAATCTGCTTTTATTATTGGTTTTTATCTTTATTTACCTTTTATTGTTATTGATTTAGTCGTTTCTTGTATTTTGTTAGCCTTAGGTATGATGATGATGAGCCCAATTACATTATCAGTTCCTTTAAAATTAATTTTATTTATCGCTATGGATGGTTGGACTCTTCTAGCTAAAGGATTAATTAATCAATATCTTGATCTGATGGCGGTAAGCTAATGGATATGGTCTATGCTGCAAATAAAGCCGTTTATTTAGTGATATTACTTTCGGCTGCACCTATTGCAATAGCAACATTTATTGGATTGGCAATAGGCCTTTTACAAACAATTACTCAAGTACAGGAGCAAACATTACCTTTTGGTGTAAAACTTGTTGGTGTTTTTGTTTGTCTGTTAGTTACGATGGGTTGGATGGGCGATAAAGTACTCGTATATGCCAAAGAAATGATGACGTTAGGATTAGCTGGATAAATAAAATGTTAATACTGTTAGAGTATGTACAACTTTATTTAATTGATCTTTTTTTACTTGTTGCAAGACTATTTCCCGTTTTTCTTTTTATTCCTTTTTTGAATAGCCGAGTATTAAATAGCCAACTATTAAAATATATTATTATTTTTTATATTGCTATGGGAATAAAACCAAGTATTTTAATTACTGATGAAATAAGAAATACATGGGAAATAATAATATTAAGTGAGTTAATTCTTGGCATTTTAATTGGGCTTCTCTTTGCTACTCCTTTTTGGATCGCTTCTGCTTTTGGTGAATTTGTTGATAATCAGAGAGGGGCAAGTATTGGCGATACTATTAATCCAACAACAGGAATTGAATCTTCTGAATTTGCTTCATTAACAGGGTTGTTCTGTGCTGCTTATTTTTTGTCAGTAGGAGGATTAAGCTCATTAATGGGTACGATAAAAGATAGCTATGATGTATTCCCGATTGGTTATTTTAATAAAGAGATTGGCTATTCATTTATTGGTCATTGGCTGAATGACATGGTCCGCACTGCAATTGTTTTAGTATCGCCTGTTCTTATTATTATGTTTTTGAGTGAAGTTGCATTGGGTGTTTATTCTTTATTTTGTCCTCAATTAAATGCATTTTCCTTATCATTATGTATAAAAGGTATTATTGCATTTATTTCACTGCTTTTTTTCTTCGCTTCTGCAATGACTTCAGAATTATATGAATTTTTTAATAATAGATACTTTTATACTATTTTTATGAGTATTTTTCATGGCTGAAAAAACGGAAAAACCCACACAGAAAAAACTCGATGATTCTGCAAAAAAAGGGCAAAGTTTCAAGAGCAAAGAGTTAACATCAGGACTTGTTTATCTTATTGGCGTTATGTATTTATTTCATCAAATTGACTTAGATGAATTTAGCCGCTTTTATCAATCTCTTTTACTTCATCCAAACAATATTACTTTAAAAAGCTATGTTAATGTTATTTCAAAGCTTTTTTTTGATATTATTCTACCGATACTTGTTGTCACTTTTTTATCTGGTGCTATTCCTTCTTTATTTAGTTCGCGTTTTAAACTTGCTACGGAAGCGATTAAAATCGATCTAAATCATATTAATCCAATCTCTGGATTTAAAAAAATATTTAGCATAAGAACAATCAAAGATCTTTTAAAAACATTATTATTTATAATTATATTTTTAGTCACGTGTTATGTTTTTATTGTTTTACATGGACATGAGATATTTATATTATATCGTTCAAGCTTAAATGTTGTTATTGATAAATGGTGTTCACTTGTTGTTAGCTTTATATTTGTTTTTTTTATTTTATCAATACCTATACTTATTTTAAATATTATTGCTGATTTTTTCATTTTTATGAAAGATATGATGATGGAAAAACATGAAGTTAAGCAAGAAAATAAAAATATGGAAGGTAATCCTGAAATAAAATCAACACGCCGGCAGATCCATCAAGAGTTACTTGATGAACCAATGAAAAAAGTTATCCGTGATTCATCGGCTGTTATTGTGAATCCAACTCATGTGGCAGTCGGTATTTATTTTGATCCCGATAATGGCATTATGCCATTAGTTTCACTGAAATGTGTTAACGATAAGGCATTGGCAGTGAAATCCTATGCCAAAAAAGTAGGCACCCCCGTTGTTCGTTATCCTGAACTTGCGAGAAAATTTTATCATAAATATCATTTGTTTGAGGTAATGATAGATCAAGATTTATTGAATATTATGGATATTCTTATTTGGCTTAAGAGAATAGAAATTGAAGGTTTGTTAAGAGAAGAGATGGATTATATACATCATTAATAAATCCCCCATGTGCATTCATATCTTAATTATAAAAATAATATATTTATATTTATAAATATAGACGTGTGTTTTATTAAAGTAATTAATTAATGATTACTTTAGAATTTATTTATTAATTATTCATCATAGATGAAAGGATTAACGTTATGTCAATATATGAAAAAATATCAGAAAAAGAACTTGATCAATTAGCGAGCTATATTGTTTCTATTGTTCAAAATGGGGCACCACTTAAGGATGAAGGCGCTATCCCTGAAGGATTTATGGAAGGAATTTATTCATTTGCATATGATTTTTACCAGAAAGGAAAACTGGATGAAGCAGAAGCTATTTTTAAATTTTTGTGTCTTTATGACTTTTATAATGTTGATTATATTATGGGCCTTGCAGCTGTTAAACAATTAAAAAAACAATATCAAGCAGCAATAGATCTTTATGCATTAGCTTATTTAAATGCAAAGAACGATTATCGACCTGTTTTTTATGCTGGGCAATGTAATTTATCATTAGGTGAAAAAGAAAAAGCTAAATACTGTTTCGATCAAGTTTCAAAAAATATCAATGATCTTTCTCTCAAAGAGAGAGCTAATGTTTACTTAGGATCTTTAAAAGATGTTCCTCTTGCTGTTTTTAATACCGATAAGGAAGAAACAGTATGATTAAAGTTAATAATGATGGCACTGTATTATCTACCCCTTTAACCTCTAAAGAGGTAGATAAGGTCACTAAAGATAACGTGCAACAAGCACAAAAAATTAATGCGGCAAGTGAGCATTTTGTCGCATCACAACTTAAGGATAAAGAAAATAATTTTTTAGCTCCTTCTCTTCGTGTACCACTCGAACAAAAAAAGAATAACCAAAGAATTAATATTCAAGGTGATATTAAATATAAGATAAATACTTTCTCATCACAGAATGAAAATAATAATGAGAAATTGATATTTAATAAAATTAAAGAGGTTGAATTAAGTAAAGATGATAAGGTAAATAAGAAATTCGATATTCTTACCAACGAAAAACACTTTTATGATCAAAGGGAAGGGGAGAATTCAAATATATCTATAAATAAATCATCATCTATACCTTCAAAATCAATTCAAACAGAAAATAAAAAATCAAATAAAGATTATGATTTTTTATTCTTACAATTATCATATCAAAATATTATTCATCAAAATATTTTAGATAGAATTAAAGATCCAGATAAGCTTGATTGTTATCTCGACAAACTAAATATTTTATCTAAAGGTATTGATGGTTTGAGAGATCAAATAAACACAGTTGTAGATGAAATTAAAAATAATAAAGATGCTTATACTGATTATTGGATGGAAATAAATAATCAAATAAAAGACAATGGTTTTAAAACAGAGGCGGAAGTTGAAAATTTCTTAAAAAATAAAAATATTCCTGACTCTTTAATAAAAGAATTACTTTCCGGAAAAGTTAGATCTAAAGAAGATATGGAAAAGTTACTTGAAAAAACTTTCCCATTTATGAAGTTACCTGATGATCTTTCAAAAATGTCATTAGATGAATTAGATAAATTATATGGAAAGTTATCTAGCTTCTTTGATAATGCTTTTAAATATATGCCTAACGTCTCTATGAGTGACGATAAGATAAATCAAATTACATCCCATAGAGATGAATTAAAAGCACTAATTAATAAGAAAGAAAATGACTCAATCAAAGAAAAACTGGAGC
Source organism: Proteus vulgaris (assembly GCF_016647575.1). Taxonomy (GTDB): domain Bacteria; phylum Pseudomonadota; class Gammaproteobacteria; order Enterobacterales; family Enterobacteriaceae; genus Proteus; species Proteus mirabilis_B. The sequence continues at coordinate 3,640,687 of NZ_CP032663.1, read as the reverse complement.
AAATAAGAGAAACCTATAGAACACTAACACTTTCACAAAGTGCATTAGAGCTTGAAATAATGTCTGACTCATTATCAGGAATGGCGTTATTAACTTTTTTGTTGGCTAAAACACGAGAGCTAACATTAAAAATAATGTTACAACGAACTGAAAATGAACAGAAACTGTTTGAAGAAATGCAGAAAGTTACTGAAAAATCACTGCAAGATAAAGTTAATGATCAAAAAGCCCAAATTAAGAAACAAGAAGAAATACAATTTTGGGCAGGTATTGGCTTAAAAATCTTAGGTGGATTACTGACACTTATTGCAGGTATTGCTTCTGTTTTTACGGCAGGGGCTTCAATGGCACTAGTAGCAGTTGCTGTTACACTATTTGTTGCTGATATTGCATTAACAATTGCTGATGAAGTGTATCAAGCTATACATGGTACATCATTTATGGATGAAATCATGCAACCTATCTCTGACGCTATTATGAAGGCAATAGATAAAATTGTCGATTTTCTGGTAGATATGGTTAATAGCACTATTGATGGTTTGAAGGGATTGGGTATAGATAAGAAAGCTCTCGATGAGTTAAAAAATACAATTCAAGATAAACTAAAAATGGCATTAAAAATTGCCATTACTGTTATTTTATTTGTTGCAGCGATGGCATTAAGTTTTGTGATTGGACCCGCAATGAAAGGTATTGGAGATGCTGCTAAGAAAATATTTAACCAACAAGTAAGAGATACATTAAAAAGAATATTACATGATGCACTAGAAGCCATGTTGGGAAATATGATTAAAGAAATTATTGTTCAAGCACTAGAAGAAATAATGGAAAAAATTAATCAGCAACTAGCAAAGGATATCTCAAAAAAAGCTGCTCTCATGTTAAATCGAACAGTTGTTATTTCTAAATTAGTAAATTCGACAGCAACAAATGCAGTTAATATATACAGCACTATTATTTCATCTAAGATTTTACAGTCGATGGCGGATAGTAAAAAGTTAGAAGTCATATTAGATTTAATTCAGAAGTTAATGGAAAAAATAATGGAAAGTTACCATGATAATATTGATTCACTAACTGAAATTTTAAAAAATATGAGTAATGCTTCTTCTGTAAGTAATAAAGCTAAATCAGATATGATAAAGAGCATATCTATTTAATAAAATTTATTTTAGTGAGGTTTTTATATGAATATGAAAATTGATAATAATACCAGTTTATCTGATAAATATAAATTTGAAAGTAATGACATTGAAAGTAACAAAATTGAAAAAAATGAGAATGCCAACGATAATAAATCGCGAATTAAAAAATTCGAACTAAAAATAGATGAAATCATAGAAGGAAATGAAAATAGTAAAATACCTATTTTAGTCGAACCAATAGTAAAAACACCAGATATAGATTCAATAATGAAATCACTTAATGTTGATAACGATAATGATATTTATGACCATGTTAAATCAGAAGTTTTAGGCATGTTTAATTTTTTATCTGATAAAGATATGGCTTTAATTAACAAAATTATTTCATTTTCACTGCTGATGGTGGAAATATTTAGATCATCTAGAGAAATTAATGCTGTTTTAATGAAAGTTCAATTAAATCTAGCTGAAAAAATGAAAGATAATCTTGATCATAAAGCTAGGATTATGGTGGGTGCAGCAATTGCTAGTGCGGGAGCTTCGATAGCAATCCATTCCGTAGGTGCAACAGTTTCAATACATGGAATGGGAATGTTGAATGGAGTGCAGAGTACCAACCCAACAATGATAAAAGGTAATTTAATTTCGACCACTGCAGACCCTTTAGCTAGAGTTATAGATCAGACTTTACAATCTAAAGGAATTGTACTTGATGGTGAGCAAAAGGTATTAGAAGCAAGAAGTAGTATTAATAACAATGTTATTAGTAATAACAATGATATACAACGAGAAGCTGTCGAAGTAGCAAGAATTATAATACAAGCAATAATGGCGCTTATTCAAAATAAACAAGAAGCCGCTTCTTTTATTGTTACCAAGTGCTAGAGGATAATTTTTATGAATCAAGCGGTTAATTCAAGGATGTTTAACACAGCTAATTCTTTAATAAACCAGTCATCAGCCATGGAGTCTGACTCTATTTCAAAAGAAACAATGGAATTTTTGAATAGAATTGAAAGTTTACTAATAGATATAAAAAAAGAACATAAAGATTTTAATTTTGATAACTGGATATACTGTAATAAGTTGAAAGGAAAATCGGAGAGAGAAATATATTTTTCTCTCTCTGAACAATATGATAAAAATTTTATTAAAAATAAGAAGTGTTTGAGTTTGTTAAATAAATCATCATCACTAATAAAAAATGCATTTTCTAATCACGGTTATCCTACGGATTCATTAAGTGATTTTTTTCAGGAAGTCAAACAATCTATTGTTGCGGGTAAGAATGATTATTTAGATATTTTAAAAGATATTTTTTCTAGCTATATGGATTATGTTAGAGAATTAAGAGAAGCGATGGCTTCTTTGGGCAAGTATACTAAAGCAGGAAAAAAAGATGGATATATTGCTGTTAACTTTATTGAATTTAAGAATGAACTAGAGAAAATTAGAAGCGATTATATTAATAAATTCAAAAATAAACCTTTTTTTAAAAGCGAGTTTAAATTTGAATATAATAATGAAGGGTATATTAGAAATATAGAACAGCAAAAAATAAATTATTCAAATAAATCACAGGTTGATCATGCTTTAAATTCAGTTGAAAAATTATTGATGAATATTAAGGGAATTAAAATAGTAAAGCATGATAACTCAACAAAAACAAAGAATGATATCAATATTGATTTTTGGGGTGATATTAACTTTGATGATTTTGATAAGATTATCAATGGAGTTAAAGAGAAAATACCAGATAAAAAAATATTAACAAATGAAGAGATAGAAAGTAAAAAAAATAGCATAATTGATGGTTATCGTAAGGAACTATCAGCAAATAGTCTATTTATTAATTCTGAATTAAAGAAGAAAATTGAAAGTGGATTTGAGGCGAGGGCTAATGAAGAAATTAAAAGATTAAAAAAAGAGCGAGATGAAGAAAAGTTTAATAATATGCTACAAACAGAATTTGATTTACTAAAAAAGTCAATTGATGCATTTGAAAAGAAATTGAGTAATAATTTAGATGAACTATCTAAAAAATATAGTTCAGCAAATAGTAATTATGATAATTTTGTGAAGATAATGAGTAGCACAATGAATACATTATTAGAAATGGCAAAAGGTTTTTTACGATTTTAAATTTAATATATTAAAAATAATGTAATTATATTTTAGAGAGAATGGCCTAACACTGTTAATAATATATATAGTTTTGAGTTTTTAAAGCTATCTTTTACTATTATATAAGGTTAATGTTATGGCTACTGCTATTGATTCGAATATATCTAAAGTAAGTAATGTTACAAATATAGAGAATGATTTTTATAATGAAATAACAAACGATGATTTTTACGATGGAGTTGACTATTTATTAGAAAATATAAAAAGAGAGTATCAGGATATCTATCTGAATAAATATCAAATTAATAAAAAATTAAAAGATATATCAAATAATGAAATGGTTTTTTATCTTGATGAACAATATGTAAAAAACTCTATTGGTGAACAGAAAAGTCTGAATGTAATCAGCCATGTCGCTCGTTCTATTGCAAATACTTTACCAGATGATAGTTATCCAACAGATTCATTAAGTGATTTATTTGATGATATAAAGCAGTCTATTGTTGCTGGAAAAAATGATTATTTAGATGTTTTAAAAGATATTTTTTCTAAATATATGGAATATGTTAAGGAACTGAGAGAAATATTATCTGAGTTGAGTAAAGCAACATCTGCCGGAAGTAAAGATGGATATATAAGTGTAGATGTTGATGATTTGATTAATAAATTAATAGCTTTAAAAACGAAAGTTGATAGGCCTGGTTTTTTTAGTATATGGATGTATTTTATCAAAGATGATGATGGTCGGTATTATAGAATAATTAATGGTGAAAAAGTATATTATCCGGATAACTTTGATGCAGATAATGCGGTTAAGGCTGTAGAAAAATTACTTGATCAAATAAAAGGTGTGACATCAAAAAAAGAAGATAATTCAGACTCTGTTAGACCTGATTTATCTTTTTTATTTAATGTGAGTTTAGATTTATCAGGGCTGGATAAATTAATTGATTATTTAAGTAAAATGCCGACAGGAAAACATGATATTTTACAAACTGAATTTGATTTATTGAAAAAAACACTAGATGCTATTGAAAAAGGACTTAATACAAATCTTGATGAACTTTCTAAAAAATACAGTTCGGCGAATAGTAACTATGATAATTTCGTTAAAATAGTGAGTAGCACTATGAATACATTATTAGAAATGGCAAAAGGATTTTTACGTTTTTAATTTTATATAGAGTAATGTTATGGATAATAAAATTATTTTAGGGATAAAAAAGAGCTGATATATGATTAATATCAGCTCTTGATTTTGAAAATAACTGTTTAAATTAGAATTTATATTCTACACCTAACCAGTAATTACGACCGTCTTCCATATAACCTTGAGTGTATTCATAAGATTTATCGAAGAGGTTATTAACAGAAGCATTTGCAGAAACACCATAACCAAAGTCATAATCTAAACGAAGGTCAGTTTTTGCATAACCTGCTAATTTTTCATCTTCATCAATGCGGTTATAAGTCCAACCTTGTGCTTCTTCCATAATGGTAAAGCGAACTTGTTCAACAGGAATAAATGTCATCCACATATAGGCTTTATGTTTTGGTAAGCCTTCAACATGTGCGACTTGTTTAGGGTCGCTATGGATATAGCTGTAATTTAAGCCAAGCTCTAACCAATCGGTCACATTACCTTTAGTTCCTAAATCAACACCAACATAGTCAATGCGTCCACTATTTTGATTTTGGAAGAATGCTTTGCCATCACGATAAACCGTGTGTGCCATAATCGCATCACTGACACGGTTGTAGTAAACGCTGGTTTGATAACCCCATTTATCCGTAATGTGTCCTTCATAGGTTAAATCGAAAGATAATGCGCGTTCAGGATCTAAGTCTGGATTGATGATCCCTTTTGAGCCATCTTTTGGTTTTTCAGTCGTGTAACGCTCTTTTTGAGTCGGGAAGCGGCTACGATCAGAAACAGAGAAACGAACGTTATCATTATTAGCTAATGAATATTTCGCCATCATCTCCCAGTTAAAGGCGGTTTGTTTGTTATCATCAGCGCCTTTATCGGTATCAACACTGTCGCGCCAGTCGTAGCTAATTGCACCGACTAAATCGAGATCATTTGTAGCAGCCCATTGATATTCTGTCGCTAAAGACCATGTTCTGTCTTTATAACGCATCCAATCACCATTTTTCTCTTTCTGAGAACGGTGAACGTCATCTTTCCAATGAGCGGCAAAAGAGAGTAGATCATTTTCGCGTGTATCAATACCTAATTGTAATGCGGCACCCGTGCTGTAGTCGTCATAGTGGCTGTAGTCAGCAGTATCGCCTTTTTTAGGGTACATATAGAGGGTATTTTCAAATTTATCGTGGTATGCACGGCTTTGCAGATTAATACCATCAGTGATTTGAGTGATACCGCTATAGTAGTAACTCTCTTTGTTGTAATCCGGCCATGCCCAATATTTATATTTACCTTTTGCATTAGCAGAGGTATTTGGTGGGCTATTTTTTTCACCGTCTTGTTTTACATAAGTCAGGGTATATTCGTCAGAAGCGCGTGGCGTCCAACCCACTTTGATCATGCCACGTTTGTCATCAGTTGCTGAATTATCACGACGTCCATGAGTTCCTGCTGCTGCATTATTTTCATCCGCACCAGGAATTGGCGTAAAGCGTTGTTTTAATTGGCTACCACTGATTTGAATAAAGCCTAAGTCATTACGTGCACCTAAACGGGCACTCATGTTATGTGCATAATCAGCACCACGAGCAAAACCTTGAGAATAAGCAATGCTTCCTTCTAATGGTTTTTTTGGTGTCGCTGTAGTGATATTAATTGCACCACCCATTAAGTTAGGGCCCTGCAATAATGAGGTATAACCTTTGTTAACTTCAATACTGGCCAGATCGTTAGTGGTAAAACGCGCTAAGTCTAAGTTGCCATCATAAGGAACATACGTTGGAATGCCATCAAAGAACACAGGTACTTGACGGCTATCAAAGCCACGTACTTTTATGGTGTATTCATTACGGTTGCCCGATTTTTGCATCACAACGCCGGGTAATGTTGCAATGGCTTGTGCGGCATTCACTTTATTTTGTTCAAGCATTTGCTCTTGTGTTAACACGTCTGGGTTCGCTGCAATAGGGCTACTCCAAACGGTTAATAAATCAGGTGTTGACTGCCCATAAGTGGTGTCAGCAAGTGCAATACTTGGCAGTAGAGCAAGAGATAAACAGTAGCATAGAGGTTTTAATTTCATCATTCCAATCTCAGTTCACAATCTATATATAGTTTTTTATATAACGATATGCGTAAAAATAAATGAATAAATTGAGTGCTAACAAAGTGTTAGCACTCGGTTTTTATAAAATAAAGTCACAAACTCAAATAAAAGAGGCTCAGCAAAGATATTCCTCTATGCCACTACAACCATTTCCTTGTTATAACTTCTTTCATATTGAGTAGATGTTGTCTCTATTTATTGTTGATTAAATATGTAAATACTCACTTACTTATAAGCTATTATTTTTATTTAATCTTTTGGGTAAAGACGAACTTTAATATCCGTCGGTGGTGCATAATAAGGTGAAGACGTTACCATTAAGGTAATGCCGGTTTGTGCGTATTTTTCGATAGTATTGAGGTTAATACCGCCAGCCACAGATAAGTGACAATGAGGCGCAATTTGAGGCGCTTCTTGTTGTAACTGTGAGATATCTTCAATTGAGAATTTATCTAGCTGTAAAATATCAGGCTGTGCTTTTAATGCTTCTCTTGCTTGTTCAATATCGTCGGCTTCCACAACAATGCATTTTTCAGGCGCTGCTTGGCGCAACTGCTTAACGTGTTGTGCCCAATTATCAGGCTCTGATAAAAATCGACGATGATTAGCAAAGAGTAAAATAGTTTCTGAGCAACCTTGGCGATGGATAACACCACCACCCGCAAGTACCGCTTGAGTTGCCAGTAATTTGGTATTAGGGATATTTTTACGTGTGCACGCAATTTGCCCTTTAGGTTGATAGCGATGATAGATTTCTAGCATTCTTGCCATATAGTCACTAACACCACAACTCCACTCAAGCACGTTTTGCACGACTTTCCAGCCTTGGTGTAGTGCATCAGCACGACCTTCAGCGGTGATTAAGCAATCGCCTTTATCGGCAAAATCGCCATCTTGTAGATGTGCTGTAACCTCTAATCCTAGTTTCTCTAATAAGCGACAACCTAGCGTGATCCCACTGACACAACCTGCTTCACGGCGTGTAAATGTCATTGTACCTAGCTGATCACTAATATTGAGCGCTCGACTAGTGAGATCACCATATTGGATATCTTCCATTAATAAATTATCAAGAAAGGCATCAGGATAATAAATCATAGGTTTAGCTCGCTTTCAGGGACAACATCCCAAGAAACCATTGCCCAATCACGAGTGGGTGAAATCAGTGAAACACCTTTTTCAATGCTTTCATGATAGTAATTAGTTAGGCGTACAATTTCGTCTTCGCTTAATGGCCCTACGGAGAAATTAATACCTTCAATAAATTGCTCAAGGCTATTGAAATTGCTTTGGCAATTACGGCTACGGATATAATCCACTTTAGGGTGAATACCCATTTGGTTTAGCATATTCACAGCATAAATGTATGTTGGGAGCGTAGGAACTTCACGACCCAATAAGCGAATAATGCGTTGATCAACAAAAGTCGGAGAAACGGTATGTGTAGTATAAACACGTAATTTAGCTTGGCGATTCAGCTTTAAAAGAGCCGTTTTTAAATCCATCACCAGTGTTGAACGTGATGCAACCGCGATATCACAACGAGGAAGTTCGTCCCAGCTATCTTCCCATGAGCAAGTTATAAATTCAGCGTGGTTGATACCTGCTTGTTCTGCTCTGCGTTTAGCGACAGCTAACATACCTGTACTGTAATCAATACCAATGGTTTTCTTGAATTTGTCTGCTACATGAATGCTGATAGAGCCAGGGCCACAGCCTACATCTAATAGGGTTTCTGCACCTGTAAAATCCATCATTTCACGAAATTTGATTAAATAAGGATCATTAGGATTAGCACAGGTTTCTGCCATTTTTTCAGCACGTTTATCCCAATGTTCAGGCTCTTTTTTGGTTCTTTCTGCCTGTACCATGTGGTTTTTATAAAGTTCAGCAAAATCCGTGGTTTCAATTGTGTTCATATTCTTGCCTATAGTCATTTTTATTATCAGAGTAGGCGTGAAAATGCGCCTGAATATCTGTTGGTTGTACACCATAAAGGTGCGCTAAATTATCGGGTGTCAGCAAAACTTCAGGGCTGTTTTGCAAAACAGGGGTATGAGGTGTCAGTAAAATAACATCATCCGCCAAAGAGGCTGCATGTTGAGGGTGATGTGTAGACATAAACACACTGATCCCCAACGCTTTTAATGCCTTAACTTGGGTAAGCAATTTGATTTGATTACCAAAATCAAGGCTTGCTGCGGGTTCATCCATGATCAGCAACTTAGGTTGTTGCACTAACGCACGAGCAATCAAAACCATCTGTTTTTCACCGCCACTTAAAGTATCAAAAGTTCGGTGAGCAAGATGAGAAAGCGAGAGCATTTCTAAGGTTTCCATTGCCATCGCTTTATCTTGCGAGCTAGGCATAGAGAAAAAGGAGAGATGCGCACCTCGTCCCATCACCACCATATCGATGACATTAAACGAAAAGGGGATATGTGTGGCTTGAGGAACATAGGCAACCACTTTGGCAAGCTCTGTTGGTGACCACTCACTTAGTGTTTTACCCGCAATATTAATCTCACCATCAATACAGGGTATTAGCCCTAATAGTGTTCGCATCAGTGTCGTTTTACCGCAACCATTGGCACCTAATAAGCAGATGATTTGCCCTTGTTCGATGTGAAACGAGAGATCTTTAATTAAGGTTTTGCCTTTATAACCAATGGCGAGTTGTTTCGCATTCGCAATGACCATCAGCCTTTCCTCGTTCTAAGTAACAACATTAGGAAGAATGGCGCACCAATGGCTGATGTTAAAATACCTAATGGAAGTTCAATATTGGCAATTGTGCGAGCTAATGTATCTGTAATTAACAACATTATGGCTCCCACAAGTAAGGAAACAGGGAGTTGTTGACTGAAGTTAGCGCCCACTAACAACCTTGCGATATGAGGAACAATTAAACCTAACCAGCCAATAATACCTGCGATAGAAACCGCACTTGCGGTGATTAATGTGGCTGACAAAATAAAGACAAGTCGGGTGACTTCGACGTTTAAACCTAATGCTCTGGCTTCTTCATCAGATAAACTGAGAATATTCATACGCCAGCGTAATAAAATCAGTGGAATAAATCCGACTAACATTAAGGGTGCAACGGAAATTAAATCAGAAGCCGTAATGGTCGAAAGTCCGCCTAAGAGCCAAAAGGTAATGGAAGGCAATTGAGTATAAGGATCAGCGAGAATTTTCATTAATGAGATTGCTGAGCCACATAAGGCACTGATAGCAATACCAACCAACACAAGGGAAAGCACTGGATCGTGTTGTTTCGCAAGCCTTGCAATAAAGTAGACAAGGGCAACTGTTGCCAAACCGCCAGCGAAGGCAAAAAGCTGGATCGACAACATCGATTGCCCAAGAAAAATACCCAATACAGCACCCACGCCAGCACCTGAAGAAACACCTAGAATATCGGGTGATACTAAAGGGTTACGAAACATGCCTTGATAAGCGGCACCCGCAATCGCAAGTCCTCCACCAATTAAAATTGCCGCTAGAACGCGGGGAAATCTTATTTGCCAGAAGACGGTTTCAGTGCGGTTATACTCTACATTGCCCGTTAATTTATTACTTATCAGTGTCCATAACTCACTAGTAGTAAGTGAATACTTACCACTTGTGATCGCAATTAACGCAACGATGGAAAATAATGTAAATAAAAGCGTGATGCGTACTGATTGACTCATGAATACCCCAGCAATTGCTGACATTGTTCAGCACTTAATTGCGTATGGTAAAAATGAGCAAAGTAAGCTTGCAGATCTTGAGCCGCTTGTTTTTCTATTCGAGTGTCAAAATGGCTTTGTAAGCGACGCATTCCCATTAAACGGTTGATCCCCGGAGGACCATCTAACCAACCAAATGGTAAGCCTTTAAACAGTAGCACTTTGTTGTTTTTAACGGCTTGAATACTTTTCCATACCGAGCCTTGCATAATTTGCTGATAGGCATTTTCATCTTGTGTGATGATAATTTCAGGGTCCCACATCAACAGTTGTTCTGGTGAAACATCTGTTAATCCAGTGAAGTCAGGAATATCTACCACATTTTCAAAGCCTAACGTTTCAATCGCCTCGGTATGAATAGAGCTTCTTGCACCCGTTTGTAGCCCTTTTGCACCACGGGCAAGGTAAAAACGAGGGTTTGTTTTTTGTTTAGAAGCAAACAAAGCGGCATCACTAAGATATTGCTCTGCAATAAGCGCTAATGTTTCTGCTCTTTCTGCAACACCGAGTAAAGCGCCTGTTTGACGTAACTGAGCTGGACTATCTTTTAATGTGCCATCAATTAATACATAAGGTACACCCGTTTGATCAGAAACACGTTTCGCTAATGAACGATAGGTTTCATCCACATTTCCGCTATCAATAATAATATCGGGCTCTAACGTCAATAAAGCTTCTAAAGAGAGGGTACTTCCTCGTCCTGATAAGCGCCCTAAACGAGGCAATTTACGCAGGTCATCTGAAAACAAAGGACTTTTTTCTAAATTAAGTGAGGAAAAACCCAATAATTTTTCAGGTGCTAATGCAAGTAACAATTGATCAGTCGGAGGTCCTGCACTTATTACGCGATGGATCGCGGTTGATGCCGGAACATGACCGAATTGTGCTGCAATACGTGAGGTTATTGCTGCTCTTACAGAATGCGGAAGTGCTGATAATGTCGCAATTGTCGTGAGGTAAGTTAGAAATTGTCGTCTACGGATCGCCATAAGTTCACACTATTTATTGTTTTATGTTGGTATCGTTGTTTCATTTATTATATAGCGAAGAATACTATATTTCCTTTGGCTTAAGTCAAGGGATCATCAGTCAAAATCAAATCTAAGCACACATCTGAAAAACTTTATTCGAAATAGTGTATAACCTAGGGCTATAATCAGCGTTCTTGGAAAATTAAAGCGCGTATTAATACGAGTGTTTTTGGATAGTTGCGATATAAAATGAAGAAAAAACGCCCCTCATTACAGGATGTCGCTTCACGAGTCGGTGTTACCAAAATGACGGTTAGTCGTTTTTTGCGTAATCCCGAACAAGTCTCTGAAGCTTTACGAGAAAAAATTGCGCGTGAATTAGATAGCCTCAATTATATTCCTAATCGCGCCCCTGATATTTTATCGAATTCGACCAGTCATGCGATTGGGGTATTGCTACCTTCTTTAACTAACCAAGTTTTTGCTGAAGTTATTCGTGGCATTGAATCAGTGACCGATAAATACGGTTATCAAACCATGTTAGCGCACTACGGATATCGTGCTGAAAAAGAAGAAGAACGCCTGCTTTCATTACTCTCTTATAATATTGATGGGCTTATTCTTGCTGAAAGAACGCATACACCAAAAACGATGAAAATGTTAGAAACCGCAGGTATTCCAGTGGTGGAAATCATGGATAGCGTTTCCCCTTGTTTTGATTCGGCAGTGGGATTAGATAACGTTGATGCTTCAGAACAGATGGTCAATGAGATGATCAAACGTGGATGTAAACGGGTTATCTACCTTGGCGCAAGACAGGATGAACGAACCTTAATGCGGTTACAAGGTTATGAAAAAGCAATGCAAAATGCAGGCTTACCTATTGGCAATGTGATGACGCCAAAGAGCTCATCTTATTCGTTAGGTGCTGAATTATTACATGCTGCACGTAAGCAATATCCTGATTTAGATGGACTTTATTGCACCAATGACGATATCGCAATTGGCGCCATTTTTGAGTGTCAACGTTTAGGTATTTCTGTGCCAGAGGATATTGCGATATCGGGTTTCCATGGACACGATGTTGGGCAAGTAATGACACCTCGTCTGGCAAGTATCTTTACTCCTCGTGATGAAATGGGGCAACAAGCTGCTGATTTATTGCTTAAACGGATGAAGGGTAAAATTGCTCGTGGTCAAGTGATTGATGTAGGTTTCCGCATTATTACGGGTGAAAGCATATAATTAATTAACTTATTGATAATTTTTAAAAATAATGATTTTTAAGCCCTATTGTTATGTTTGTAACAGTAGGGTTTTTTATTGAGATGCCTTTTCTCTTTCAGTGTTATTACTCTCAATTGGGCTGTGAATAAAAAGAAGTTGGTCGGATATTTTGTTGTCATTTTGTAGATCATCTTACTTTCATTTGAGAGTCGCTTCACATTTTCACTTCTTAGTTGATCTTCGTTGTTGTATTTACCTTGTCACTTCGGATATGTTACCCGTAACAGTTACGGGTAACATTACAAGAAAGACTTAATATCTGCCTTAAAGGAGCATTCTATGAACGATACCCAATCCCTACACCATGTTTTCATCTTAATGGGGGTATCAGGCAGCGGTAAATCTGCGGTCGCAAGTGGTGTAGCACAACGTACAGGTGCTGCATTTTTGGACGGTGATTTCCTCCATCCTCGCTCAAATATTACTAAAATGGCATCAGGCCACGCTTTAAATGATGAAGATCGTAAACCTTGGCTACAAGCATTAAATGATGCCGCATTTGCAATGCAAAGAACCAATAGTGTTTCGTTAATTGTTTGTTCTGCATTGAAAAAACAGTATCGCGATATGTTGAGAGACGGCAATCAATGCCTGCACTTTTTATATTTAAAAGGTGACTATGAGCTGATTGAAAGTCGTTTAAAAGCACGTAAAGGGCACTTCTTTAAACCTCAAATGTTAGTAACTCAATTTGAAACCCTAGAAGAGCCAACAACAGCTGAAAATGATGTGTATGAAATTGATATTTCAATGCCACTTGATGATGTGATTGAAAGTGCAATTAATAAGATAAATTCAGTCACTCAAGGGACTTTTGAAGGGGAAACGGTATGAGTACATTAACACTTGTGCTAACAGCAGTTGGCTCTGTTTTATTACTGCTCTTTTTTGTTATGTATGCACGCTTACATGCTTTTATTGCATTAATGATTGTTGCGATTGGTGCGGGTATTTTCTCAGGCATGCCTTTGGAAAAAATCACACAAACCATGCAAAACGGAATGGGAGGTACTTTAGGTTTCCTCTCTATCGTTGTCGCACTGGGTGCAATGTTTGGTAAAGTGCTGCATGAAACAGGGGCATTAGACCAAATCGCAGTACGGTTATTAAAGTATTTTGGTGAGAAACGTGCCAACTACGCATTAGGTATCGCAGGTTTAATTTGTGCCCTACCTCTGTTCTTTGATGTCGCCGTTGTTTTATTAATTGGCGTTGTATTTGCTGTTGCTCGCCGTACAGGTGGCAATGTAGTGAAAATGGCGATCCCTTTATTTGCGGGTGTTGCAGGTGCAGCAGCCTTCTTATTACCGGGGCCAACACCAATGTTATTAGCTGACCAAATGAATGCAGATTTTGGTTGGATGATCTTAATTGGTCTGTGTGCGGCTATTCCGGGCATGTTATTAGCAGGTCCTATCTTCGGTAACTTTATCAGCCGTTACGTTACCTTAGAATTACCAAAAGATTTGTCTGAACCAAGTTTAGGTCAAAACAAGATGCCTTCCTTTGGTTTCAGCCTTGCACTGGTGTTATTACCTTTAGTGTTAGTGGGATGCAAAACCATTGGTGCGCGTTTTGTTGAGAAAGGTTCAGAGCTGTATAACATTCTTGAATTTGTTGGTCATCCATTTATCGCTATTCTTGTCGCTTGTTTAGTGGCTATTTACGGCTTAGCAATCCGCCGTGGTATGAGTAAAGAAAAAGTGATGGAGATTTGTTCTGCGGCTATCCAACCTGCGGGGATCATTTTACTGGTCACAGGTGCGGGCGGTGTCTTTAAACAAGTGCTGGTCGATTCTGGTGTTGGCCCTGCATTGGGTAATGCTTTAATTGGTGCTGGGATGCCAATCGCAGTAGCGTGTTTTATTCTGGCGGGTGCAGTGCGTGTTATTCAAGGTTCAGCAACGGTTGCTTGTTTAACTGCTGTCGGTTTAGTTTTACCTGTTATCAATGAACTGGGTTACAGCGGTGCTCAAATGGCTGCATTATCAGTTTGTATTGCGGGTGGCTCTATTATTCTTAGTCACGTTAATGACTCTGGTTTCTGGTTGTTTGGTAAATTTACAGGCGCAACAGAAGCTCAAACCTTAAAAACATGGTCATTAATGGAAACTATTCTTGGCACAACCGGTGCTGTAATCGGTATGATTTTCTTCGCATTTCTTTGATATCTAATCTTTATTTTTCAAATTATTAGCGCGTCCTTTGACGCGCTTTTTTCATTGCTATAAATGGCTATCAAATATGACAGAAAATACCTCGTGTCTCATTAACCTATAGGTTTCTTTATTCTGTGGGCACATTGGGGTTGTCATATTATGGTTGACTATAATTCGCTTTTTATTAAACACACGGATTGTAATATTCACACAATCACACTTATACGTGATTCGATTTTAGCATCAAGCAATAAGCTACAAGATAAACTTAATTTGCTCGATGAGATGGAACATCTATTTAGCAAGATGTTGGATAATTCCCGCTTATTAACTCAATTTTTAAATGAGGTTGATACACATTTTACACATAGCCGAGAAGAGATAGAAAATTTCTCTGGTTGGCTAAAAAAAATCAAAGAGAGCGCCAGTAATATTGATAGGCTTTCCAGTCAGGCGAATCTTTTATCGATAAATTCAGCGATTGAAGCAGGGCATATAGGGCGAGAAGGCGCGGGATTTTCAGTCTTAGCCCAAGAGATGAAAAAGTTGTCATTAGAAATCCAGAAACAAGCTTCTTCTATTGCCAGTATTAATAATAATTTAGGTGCTCGCTTTATTCCCGTGAAAGAAACCACAGAAAAAAACCAAGAGCAGGTTCAACAAATAAAAATACAGGTTGAAGAAGGGCATCAAAATTTAACGTCATTGTCAGAACAAGCGAGCGAGCTTAAACATATTTTTACCTTTATTTCGATGCAGCAATTTTTTAATACCGTCAAACTTGATCATGTTTTATGGAAAGAAGCTATTTATATTCATTTATTAAATAATGATGATGAGCACTGCGTTAATCAACATACTGAATGTCGATTAGGAAAATGGTATTACCAAGGTGACGGACGGAAATTTGCAGGTACAGAGGCTTTTCGTCGTTTAGATGAGCCACATAAATTAGTACACGAATGTGGTCGTTTAGCGTTAAGCGCTAATATAAACGGCGATCAAGAAACAGTAACGCAATATATAGAGCGAATGGAACAGGCCAGTGTCGATGTTATCAAGTATGTGGATGTTTTATTAAACTCAGTGGGTTACTAATTCGCGAAATAAAAATCAGAAAAACAAAAAGGAGCGATAAGCTCCTTTTTGTGTGTTGAAAAGAGTGGATTAGCCTTTGTTCATTAATGTGTTCAATTGGCTATAAAGTGTATTGGCACTGCTTTCATAACCTTCACGAGAAAGATGAACACCATCAGGTCTTGCTAAATCATACAATGCCCACGCTTTTATGGAGCACTCTCCACCCATATAGTCACGCCAATCCCAGAATAGCGTTTTCTCTTGTTGGGCGACTTCTTTTTGAATTCTGACAATATCAGTTAGCCATTGAGGCTGCTGTGAACGACAGTCAGAGGCTTCTTTATTTTTGATTGAGTCAGACGGCCCAATTAATAAAATAGCGCTATTAGGGGCTTGCTGGCGAATTTGGCGAATTTTATCCGTAAGCTGCTGGCGATAGGCACTTAAATCAAAAGTGTCATTAAAGGCTTCGTTTGTACCATAAGCCAAAATCACCATATCAGGATGTAATTGTCCTAATGTTTCAGTCCACTGTGAACCCCATCTATCCATCATATTAATAGTGGCACCGTTAATGCCTAATGAGGATAACATCACGCCGGGTTGTTGATTGGTGATCAACCAACCACCTAATTTAACTGGCTGGTTTTTGTTAACGGTAATGCTGACAGGGAATGTCATGGCAGTCGGATTTGAAAATTGCCATTTACCTTGTGTTTGTGACAGTGAAAGGACTTTGCTTGTCGATGACTGTACATTCACCTGCGCTGTCGTTGGCGTTTTATAAAGTGCTTGTAACTGATAGCGCTGCTGAGTTACTGGATTTTCAGATAACTGTAATTTTGCCCATTTAGCTTGAGGTTCACTAATAAAACCCCCTAATGGGAAATCAGGATCGCTATCTTTTCTGCTTGAAAGCAGTGTCCATGCTTTTTTGTCACTCTGGTATTGTACGTTTGCAATACGTTGACCTGCGATATTCGTCGGAGGAATAAAACCAATACCGCCATTACCATAGTCTGCCTGAAAACGTTCACGCAACTTACCACTGAAAAAATCAGCTGCAGTATGGGAATCCCCTAACTGAACAATATGCACAGTTTGGCGACCTTGCTGTAATTTCTTAACAAAGCCCGCAAAGTGAGGATCGTGATAATTGTAAAGCTGTCTTGAACCATCAGCAGGTAATACTGTTGGTGTGGGGAGCTTCACTGTTTTTTCAGTGTCTTGGTTACAAGCAACTAAGAGTGAAACTAGAGCCAGTATAATTGAGCTACTGACTAACGTTTTACGCTCAAGGATGTGCGTTATTTGTTTCATTTACAATAACCGTAGTTTTATCTTTTACATCATCGACTGCATTATCTTCTTTAATTTCTTCTTGAAGATGAATACGTGAGAATACGTGTTGAGCAATAATTTGCTGACCTTTTAAGCTAAAATGAATGCCATCACCGGCTCTTAACTTAACACGACTGCTACCATCGCCCATATAATCAGAATAAATATCTTTCTCATATTTAAACATATCATTGACGGAAAGGTAAATTTCGCCCATTTTCTCAGCTTCTTCGCGGTAAAGTTTATCAAGATATGCCATACCTTCAGATAACTTCTGTTTACGCATATTAGGGGGACCAACCCAAATCACCGTGACATTATTCTGTCTTGCATTTTCTATAATGCCTGCAATACGTGATCGGTAGGTAGATTCCCATGCTTCACTGGCAAATTTTAAGTAGCGTCCTCCGCCATCAGGCGGCATATCCCAAGGATCGTTAGGGCCTAAAAAGACCACTAATAATTTGATGGAGTCGTCATTGGCTAAGCGTGTCGCAATAGTTTGTGGCCAATTGAAAAAGCGTGGATAGGCAAGTCCTGTACTTTGTTTACTTAAATCGATACTGCTGATGTTGTAATCCGTTTGCAGTTGACGTTTAAGTAAAGGTGCAACACCTTGCAT
This sequence comes from Proteus vulgaris, assembly GCF_016647575.1. Classification (GTDB taxonomy): domain Bacteria; phylum Pseudomonadota; class Gammaproteobacteria; order Enterobacterales; family Enterobacteriaceae; genus Proteus; species Proteus mirabilis_B. The sequence goes on along the minus strand of NZ_CP032663.1, from coordinate 3,622,970 downwards.
CATTGAATCGCCCGCAAATAACACTTTATCTTCTGGTGATAAGATAATTTCTGTTTTTTGAACGATAGGTTTTAAGGCTTCTAATGCGGCATCAGACACGTCTGTAACAGAATGGTAAGGTAACCCACCCATTGCCTGCTTGCGCTCTAATAACTGAGGAAAGCGTTGCGTTAATTGAGTCGCTGGTCGTGTATACCCATTAAAGAAGTGTAAGCCAACAGCAAAGCCTTCAGGAAGCTGCTCAGGAGCTGAGGTTTGCACTATTGGTTTAGCCTGATTATCAGGATGATTAACTTGTAGGTAATCTCCATAGCTTTCTATTGCAACGAATACGCCATCACGCAGTTGTCCACCCACTTGCCAAGCATAATAGTGAGAAAGTCCAGACCAAGGTGCAGGGCGATGATATTGTTGTTGCCAAAAACGCTCTAGTGATGTTTGGTTTAGCCAAATCAGAAAGAGTGTGCTGAATAGCACCATTAAGGCAACTTTTGCTGTCTTTTTTAAGTTTGAGCAGAAATCAAAAGCTGGCATAAATAAATCCTGGCACCCCATCTGGAGACAACATGAAAATAATCGTGAGGATCAACGCAAGTGGTAGCGGATAAACATACCACGGCACTCTTTTCTCAAGACGAGCCACAATATCCCTTAATGTTACAAAGCAAGGGTAAAGTAAGAAAAGTCCCCAGAACATAAAGAGGGTTAAGCCTTCAGCTTGTAATGACGCCCAAGCACCCACACTAAAGAGTTGCTGTATTAAAACAAAAGCATCTCCCACGGTTTGACTGCGGAAAAATATCCAAGCAAAGCAAACAAAGTGGAAAGTAATTATCCATGACAACAACATATTCAATGACGATAACGCGCTTGGTGGGGTATTTTTCTTCACAGGGAAGAGACGGTGTTTAATATTTAATAACACCACACCAATTCCGTGAATAGCACCCCAAATAATAAAGGTCATAGCAGCACCGTGCCATAATCCAGAAATTACCATCGCGGCAAAGGCATTAAAGTTTTGTCTAATCACTCCTTTACGATTACCCCCTAAAGGAATATAGACGTAATCACGAATAAAGGTAGATAAACTGATGTGCCAGCGACGCCAGAAATCAGCTAAGTTTATCGCTAAATAAGGCGCATTAAAGTTGCGAGGGACAACAAAGCCCAGTAATAAGGCAATACCTGTAACAAGATTGGTATAACCAGAGAAATTAAAATAGATATGCCATGCATAGGCATAAACCGCCGTCAGCACTTGCCCACTTTGCGCTAAATCAGGCGCGTTAAATACCGGATCAACATAGTTTGTTGAAAACCAACCACTTAACCAAAAGAGTTTTGCGATAGCTAAAACAATCAGCATTATCGCCCCTTTATAATCAATGATTTTTCGGGTTGGAGCCTGAATTTGTGGAAGAAATTCTTTAGCGCGATTAATCGGCCCCGCAACTATGCTTGGGAAAAAGCATAGATAAAGAACGACATCTAAAAACGGTGCTTTAGGGATCTCTTTTCGGCAAACAGAAACGACATAACTAACTGAATGGAAAATATAGAAAGAGAGTCCTAGTGGCGCAAGCAACTCAATAAGAGGCAGCTCAATACTGAGTCCCCATTGCTGGAATGCTTGTGTCAGCGTTTCTTGGAAGAATGAGTAATATTTAAAGGCAGTAAAATAGACCGCAACTAATAACCCTAATAGCCAGTATATGACTTTAGAGGACGTGTATTTAGTTAATATATTCGCCAGTAAATAAATAAAGAGCGTGTAACTTAATAAGATAATCGCAGGACGATAATCCGCATAAAAGAGAAAAGCATAACTGACTGTTATCAGTAGAATATTTTGGATCTTGACGTGCTTTTGGAAGAGCCAGTATAGAACAAAAAAGCTAACAAAGGCTCCGAGAAACTCGAATGAAAAAAAATTCATAAAGGGCTCTAAGGGTGTGATTTAAAAGTCATACCAAACGTGTTACCCCATATATTATGAATTCTAAGCAGGCTTTCAATCAAAAGATTATCTTGTAATAAATAAAAGCCACTTTTCTCTAGAAAGAAAAGTGGCTTTTTGTCAGATGAAAGCTTGTTAAAGCTTAGCTATCTTGCTTCGACTGCAACTGAACTTGAGTGATCAGCTTTTTATTTGAGTCGAACATTTCGGTCAGATAATCGTTATAACTTGAACCCAATTCTGAGTAACCTTTCAAGTCAGTGATTAACTGGCGAGAGTCGAGTTGTTGCTGCGTCATTCTTTGCTGTGCTCTTGAGGAGCGCAATGAATTATAGGCGCGGTGCGTATTAAGATTACGCATATAAGCAATCACTGAGCCTTCAATATCAGGGTAGGCTGCATAGCCTTTGGTTTTCCCTGGAACGTTATTGCAAGACTGACTCCCACATCGCATACCGAATAGATTGTTATTTTGTTGTGCCAACTTCGATGTTCCCCAGCCAGATTCCGTTGCAGCTTGCGTTGCGACAAAGTGTGTCGGAATAATGTCAACGCGAGTTAATAAAGAATCCCAATTTACTTTTTTCGGGCTGGTACATGTAACACCATAGTATTGACAGATTTCACGCAATTTTTTCAAATCTGCGCTGCCCCAGTGCTGGGCTTTACGTTGAGCGGTTAACCACTCACGATCTCTCAAAATCTTATTATTAACATTGTCAATAATAGGAACTATGACATTTAAAAACGCTTTCTTACGCTGTGTTCCCGAAGGGTATTTTTTCAAATCTGGCAACGGTGTTGACGTGCTTTTGAAAGAATACGCCTGCAGCATCTGGGAACTGCCGGTACTGGTTGAAGCAAAGCTTACACCAGTAAATAGTAGTGAAATCAAGAAAGCGAAGACGGCACTTGTCCTCATCAATTGAGAGGGCATTGCTTCTCCTCGTTTAACTGGATAAAAATCGAACGAATACTAGCAAATTACTTTTTTCATATCTACAAAATATCGTCTCACATTAGGATAACTACGAGTGATTTGTTAAATAAATGTATAAGATTTACTGGAAAGCCTCGTTTTATAATCGCTTTTTTCCTTTAACAAAAAGTGCTTTTTTATCGTAAACTTAAATTTATCTTATGACAAAAGCGGTGACTTAACCTAAATTTAGTAAAATTAAGCGTTTTTAATGTGTCAATTTTGTTTGTTATTTAGTCAATTTTTGTTGTTTTTGGTCTAGTTTTATTATCAATTTCACGCGCTTTTTCTGTTAAATCAGTGAAATCCGCTTCACGCCAGTAGGTTTTAGGGTGCGGTAAATTTCCCATTTCCTTTGTTGGCCAAAGCTGAAATTCTGCTAATTGTTCTAAAACGTAACCAGAATAAGCACTAGGTAAAGTGAGGTAGTGAGGGGCTGTTATTTCCTCAAAAGGTAACACCGGATACCGTTGGTCTGAGATATGATAATCACGCAGTAAAACTAAGAATTTATCGGGGACTCGTTGCTGACTATCCCACCATTGTCCATCAATCACATCAAACCATTGTTGCGTTAATTGGCGGGGTTGAGCCTCTAACTGATAAAGTGCGGAAGGAATAATGCCCTGCATTGATTGATTATATTGCTCAAGGCTGGTGGCATGACCCTTTAAAATAAGTGTAAGAGAAAGCCTTGCTCCAATTAAATTGGAATAGAGATCTTCGGGTGAAAATGCAGAGATACCTTCTGAAAAACCGGGTACAGAGCGAAAACCATACCATTGTGCAATTTCATGCCATACCGCAAGGCGATAACCGAGGTGTGCAGCAAGATAGGCACTTAAGGTATAACGTTCTAATTCATTTTTAGGTGGTGTGAATGCATTAAAGCGGATTTTACGTTGTGCCAACTCATCACTTAACGTTAGCGTCCACTCTTGTCCTAATTTTGGATAGATATGGCTAAAGAGATAATAAGTGTAATCCGCGGTATCACGAATATGGGCGATATCAAGAAATCCCCCTTTATGAGAATAAATTAAGCCTGATTTTTCACTTCCTAAGCCCAATACTGCGCCTGTACCTAGCCAAAAACTATCGTTATAACGATGATTACCCAATGCTGAGGCCTCAACAACGTTATCAATACGATAGAACGGAATAGGGATTTCAAACGCTTTAACTTTTAAGTCGTAACCAAAGGCACAACAAGGTCTTAAGCCATTGGGTGCCGTTAACGGTTCGGGTGTTTGCCAAAGTTGTGTTGCTTCTTCGTGGGTAACACTATCAAGATTGGCGTGTAGAGATTTAACAGGTATGACTTGAGTGCAACCTGCAATAAATAAGAAGAAGACAATGGTGTTGATAAAAAGAAACCGCTTAAACATCAAAATGCTTCACCTACTTGAAAATAGAATCCTGTACTTTCTTTACCTATACCAAAATCGAGACGTACATTCATACGTGGTTTAAATTCAAATCGATAACCCACACCAACACTCGGTAGCCAATGACCTTTACCTAAATCACGCGCTTGGTCGCTTAACGTACCACCACCAACCCAAAGTGCAATGCCATGACGCCAATCGAGTTTTTGGCGGTACTCTAATTGAGTTGAAAATACGTGATTATCTTGATATCGCCCTTCGTAATAGCCTCGCATTTGCTGTCCATTACTCAGTTTAGATAATTGGCTCCAAGGCACATCACCTGATGTGAAACGGGCATAATTATCAAATGCTAATACCGCATTATCACTTAAGGGATAATAGTAGTTATATTGTATCTGTGTCGCATTAAAACGATTATTACTGCCCGTATCTGGTGAGTAATGGGTATAGCTGATATCAAAAGCCTGACCTTGATAAGCGTTCGGTAAAAAATCGCGACTATCGTAAGTAAATCGAACTGTTATTCCTGAACTAGTTGAACGCAAAGGTAAATCACGTGCCTTCATATAGTCTTTAAAGGGATTATCTGGGGCAGCGGCTTGTAGGTTGGAGTAATCCCACCCTAATCCTATATAGGTGTTTTTGGTAATTTGGCGCAGTAACGTGGGCGTTAGACGCAATTCTTGAGAGCGAAATTCGCCGAAATGATCTTTTACACGTCCTTCGTGATAACCCTCACCCCAATAATTGGTAGGGACATTATTTAATGTTCCTGTGAGATAAAAGCGCCAAGTATCATCAGCCAGATAAGTGTAGTTGTTAAAGTTCATGCCAAAAGCACCGGTTGATGAACCAAAGCCACTTAATGAGAGAGACGAGATTTTGCTATCAGGGCGACTATCGGCTTGATAAAGACCAACAAGGGCGATGCCTACACCCAATTCTAGCTCTGGCGTATAAAATGGGCCTGGTAATACGCCCCAGTCGATAGTTTTACTGCGGTCAAAGTTATTTTCTCCCCCTAATCCAACTAGCCATTGGTCTATTTGTTGTCTATCGGGGAAGAGTTGTGCTTGTGCTGTATGCGAAATAAATAGGCTGGCAAATGCCAGCCCAAAAATAAAAGGGTATTTAACCATTAAAAACGGAACTCACCTGAAACAAAGAAGCTATTACGGTTGTTGAAACCAAGCTCAGTGATCACATTAAAATTACGAGTCACTTCTAAACGAGCACCCACAGTTTGGTTCCATTTATGAGCAAGATGCTGTTCAACATCGAATTTCATATTAGGATCACCCATTGCTTCAATAAAACCAGCAAAATCTGGTGGGAGATTTAATCCATTAATATCTCCTTTAAAGCGTTGGGTAATATCTTGGTACATCGCACCTGTCCAAACTTGTAATTTAGTATTACCTTGACCTGATATTAAAGGCTCAAAAACAAACTCATAACCCACTCGAGGTGAGATTATTAACGCTTTAATATCACCGTCTAAAATATCTAAATTAGTTTTTGTGTAGTTTAAGTCAAAAGTAGTAAAAAATTGGTTATAACCACCCGCTAAAGTAAAACCAGCACCATAAGTTTTACCTTCAAAATCCAATTTAAACGGCTTATCTTTAAGTAGCCCATCTAATGAGATAGGACCTAAACTACCGCCCGCTAATGTGGTATTGGATGTTCCTTTGGTTTTCCCATACAGTCCATAAACATTTAAAAATGGAAAGACCCAGCTATCAAGTTTCAGCATATGGGTTTCACTTTTTTCACGAGTATGACCAGCATCTATTTTTAGTGCTTTTGCTGTTTCGGGGTTTTCTGGCATGATAAAACCAATTTTATCCACAATAATATCTTGGCGTAGATTCATATAGCTATAGCTAGCGCCAAATGGCTCTGGAATATCATAACCGCGGGCACGAGCTTCATCGCCCCAAATAGGTAAAACACGAGATTGGCTTGCTGGGGTACGAGTATCTAATGAACCTTCATTATTTAAAGCAGTACCACCGGATTGGCTAACACTTAAAGAAAGCATTGGGCGATCGCTATCCGCGTAAGAAAAGCCAGTCGCAAGAAGAGAGGCGGTTAATACCACCTTATTTAAATTGGAAAAGTTCATACATAACCCACAGGAAATTAAAAAAGTAAGTAGTAAAAGAGTAGCGGAAAATTCTAATCTTTTTCTAATTGATGGTCACCAGCTATAAGTGCGATATACAGTAATTGATGCTTGCATTTCGCATTATTATAGTATTATTAAGGGATTATTAAGTTAATATCCCTATTTCTCCTAAGAAAACCTTAATAAAACTAGTCGATTAAAATTATAAAAGAGAATGATAATTCTTCTTTTAATTATTACTGTTTTATTACTCTCCCTATTACTGATGAAATTAACATCGAAATAAGCTATTTCGGTGATAAACCGTTATGATAATAGTTGCTTTATATGGACTCTTTTAATAAAGGAACGTTATGACCTATCAAGAGCTTTATCAGTACGCTATTTTTATGCTATCTCGTCGTGATTACAGTACAAGCGAACTGCAACGTCGTATCGAACGCCGAATTCGCGAAACCGAGAAAGACTCACCGACTGCACCTGAATGCTTACCTCAAGTGATCGAACGTTTGCTTGAAAGCCAGTACCTTGATGACAGTCGCACCATTTATAGTTTTTTTCGTAGTTATTTAAATAAATCCTATGGGCCGTTACGTATTCGCCAAGAGTTACGTCTAAAAGGATTTCCTAGCGAAATTATTGAACGTGTATTAGAAGAAACAGACACTGATTGGTACGCACTCTGCCAAGATCTGAAAGAGAAAAAATTCGGTACAGCTAAACCCAAAGATTTTAAAGAGAGAGCCAAGCAAATTCGTTATCTGCAATATCGTGGGTTTACCTCGGATTATATCAATGCGCTGTTTTAACTTTTTTATTGCAAGATTTTTATGATGAAATTTATCTTAATAATTAAGAAGTTCGTAAATATTCTATTTAATTGTTTATTTACAACTTCTTTTTTATTCTTAATAATATTAAGAAGTTAATTTTATTTATTATTCCAGTAAAATATCATCATCTAATTAATATTAATATGGTGTTTTATTCTCGCTTTGATATTAAATTAAATAGCGATATCGCTCACAAATATAAATAAATGAATATTTAATTATCTTTTTTTGACTAATATATATTGTGATTTATTCAATCATTATATTTAAAAATACTTATTAATAATTATGAGGATTTATTATGAAGAAAAATAAACTTATGGTATTCACTGCAACATTATTATTATCATCAGCGGGTTTTATTTCAACAGCGTCAGCTGATGTGACGTTAAAACATGGTTATATTGATGTCCCTCCGAGCAGAGCTTTCCTTTGTTCAGCAAAAGGGAAAAATTTAAATAAAAATTGTGGTCCAATACAGTATGAACCTCAATCAATTGAAGGGACAAAAGGCTTTCCTAACGATGGACCTGCTGATGGTCAAATTGCTAGTGGTGGAAAAGAGGCTTTTTCTGCTTTAAATGTACAAAGTGCTGATCGCTGGCATAAAGTGGCAATGAAAAGTGGCGAAAATACCTTTAAATGGACATTAACCGCTAAACACAGTACAGCTTCATGGCAATTCTTTATTACCAAACCAGAGTGGGATGTAAATAAGCCACTGACTCGTGCTGATTTTGATTTAACACCATTTTGTCAACAAAATGATAATGGGAAAATACCAACAGAAACCGTAGAATTAAATTGTAATATACCCGAACGTTCAGGTTATCAGGTTATTTTAGGCGTTTGGAATATTGCAGATACAGGCAATGCATTTTATCAAGTCATTGATGCTGATTTTAAAAAATAATCCATTTAACTCAATGTAATAAATTATTTAATATCAATAATTGTATTGTAATTAATCTTATTTATTTTAAGTTATAAATAGATAGTAAATCTGAATTCTAAATTTGGAACAGTGCTAATGTTTTTTATTAAATAAAAACATGACTATTTATTATCGTTATTTAATTAATAGCGCCTTTGCTCGGGCGCTATTTTTATTGATTCTACTAGAAATCCCTCGCTCACAATGCTACTTTCTAATCTATACCTATAATTATTTAGCTTAAAAACCAACATTATTGAGGCGCGATTATGGAAATTTATTTAGATACAGCGGATATCGAAGAAGTCAGAAAACTCTCTCAAGTTCTTCCTATTGCAGGTGTCACCACCAATCCGTCTATTATTGCTAAATCGGCACAAAATATTGAAACGTTACTACCTGAATTAAAAGCAGCTATGGGCGGTAAAGGTCGCGTATTTGCACAGGTCATTGCCAGTGATGTCGATACCATGATTGAAGAAGCATTACGTATCGGAAATATTGCAGATAATACCGTGATTAAAATTCCGGTTACAGAAGCAGGGCTTGTCGCTATTAAACAATTAAAGCAAAAAAATATGCTGGTATTGGGTACTGCTATTTACAGTGTCTCACAAGGATTAATGGCAGCATTAGCTGGCGCGGATTATATTGCCCCTTATGTGCATCGAATGGATAGACAAGGCTCTGATGGTGTAAGAGTGGTAAAAGAATTACAAACTCTGATTACGATGCATAATTTACCCACAAAAATCCTAGCGGCGAGTTTTAAAACACCACGACAAGTTGTCGATTGTTTATTAGCAGGCGCTTCTTCGGTGACATTACCGATTGAGCTTGCTTACTCTATTATTCGTTCTCCGGTTGTAGATGATGCGGTAAATAGATTTGCTGATGATTGGCAAACTGCATTTGATCGTCGCTTTCTTTAGTAGGATCTACTTAGACGTTATATGATCAAGCGCTATTCTATTTATATAGCGCTTAATTGATTTTTATTTGAGATAAGCGTGAATGAGTCTTATTTGAAATATTATTTCATTATTTTTAAATAAAAATAAATAGACAAGTTTTATTGAAATAATCTTCTTTTATTAGTGATTTTAAATAGAGTGATCATCTGCCTATTTTAGCTAATTTTATAGAATTATATTATAGATACATGATTTATAACTATTATTATCTGGGTGGATTATTGACAATATAATAGATAAACGAGTATTAAAATTAAATCCTTTCCTATCATTCTATTTAATCTTTAATTTTTCTAATGAATTTTTTATGGTCATATCAGAAAGTGAAGGTAAACGATTATTGATTTACATCTAATAATAAGCCACCTTTCTGGCAATCTAAATTAAAATCTATTACTATAATCTTAGTCTATAAATGGATTATTAATATAATCTATTTCTTTTTTATTTTGTTGATTGAAATGCTTTTAAAATCAATGTGATAAATTCTGTTTTTAAAAGTGTATTTTATATTTTAATATTTAATTAATTTTTTGTTTTTACTCGGTTTAATTGTTATTACTTTGGCTTTAATAACAAAATAATAAATTGTGACGGGTGTGTTAATTAAAGGGTTTGGTTGTTAAAAATAAACTAAGTATTATTTTGATGGGTTTGTTAACTTATCAAATTAACAGGGAAAACCGATACTCCGCGGTGCAATGATAATTAACATATATAGTTATTATCTTTATTTAGTGATAAATAAATTTCATTTGTGATATTGGAGTAATTATGTGTGAAGAATACATGAGTAAGCCACTCTATCTGTCAATTGCTGATTGGGTTCAAGAGCAAGAACGTTGGGTAAGTGCAAAGGAAATCGCAAAAAAATTCGATATTCCTCAATGCAACGCAATTAATATCGTTTCTTACATTCTTTCTGATGTAAAAGAGATTGAGTGTGAAACGAAAAGTGTTCCTAACCAACTAGAAGGTAGAGGCTGTCAGTGTCAACGGATGATCAAAGTCAGTCATATTGATCCTCAAGTCTATTCACGTTTAAAAGGCCATATTCAAGAAAAAAGTAGTCAAAGTTCTCCTGAAAAATTAGCGGCGATGATCCCTCATGGATTGAACCATGAGCAAAAATGGCAATGGATGTTGTCAAAATCTCAACGTCGCTAATTTACGTGACTTCGTTTCATACTAAACAAATTGAATAATGACGACAGGCGCTCGCAACGCCTGTCGTAGTTTGTTACTGACCTTTCGGCTTTACATCTGTTGTACCACGCAAACGTGGGCGATTAGGTTCTGGTGCAGTTAATGGCGTGGTTTCAACTAAGCTTTGGCGACAACGAACCGCCAAGTCTTGATATTCGCGTGTGTTCATACGCTTCCATTCCATGTCATTATCAGTAATATCCCGCACATGTTTTGCAGGGCTACCAATCAGCATTTGCCGAGGTTGTCCTTGAAAGCCTGCTTTCACAAAGCTCATCGCGGCAACAATACTTTCTTCGCCAATCACTGCACCATCCATAATCACGCTATTCATACCCACTAAACTGTCACGCCCGATAATACAACTATGAAGAATTGCACCGTGTCCAATATGTCCATTTTCTCTAACAATGGTATCCATATCGGTATAACCGTGCATGATACAACCGTCTTGAAGGTTAGCACCTGCTTCAACAATCAAGCGCCCATAATCCCCTCTGAGTGATGCAAATGGGCCGATATAAACACCTGCACCGATAATCACATCACCAATTAATACAGCAGATGGATGAACATAAGCTGTTGGATGAACTACAGGAATAAGACCTTCAAACGCGTAGATACTCATCAGTTTTCCTCTTTGTTGTATTATCGAGATTAACGATAACTACCGGCCTTTCCACTCAGGTGCGCGTTTTTCAGCAAAGGCTAATGGGCCTTCTGTGGCGTCTTCTGAATGTAAAACACTTGGGTAATGTTTTAGCACACCACTGCGCATGAGCTTATAACCCTCTTCAATGGAAAGTTCGCTAGTGGCACGATAAATCTCTTTTAATGCCGCTACAGCCAGTGGGGCACTGTTGGCAATTTGGTCTGCAAGTTCACGTGCGCTGTCCATAAGTTCAGCGGAGCTGACAACACGGTTTGCAATACCCCAACGCAGTGCTTCGTCAGCATTCATGCGACGACCTGTCATCAGCATTTCGTTGACGATAGCGGGTGGTAAACGTTTAGGTAAACGCAGAACACCGCCACTGTCAGGTACAATACCTAACTGCGCTTCAGGCAAAGCAAAAGAAGCATTGTCTGAACACACCATCATGTCGGCGGCGAGTGCTAATTCAAAGCCACCACCAAAAGCATAGCCGTTAACCGCCGCAATGACAGGCTTATCCAGATTGAAAAGCTCAGTTAAACCGGCAAAACCACCAGCACCAAAGTCAGCATCAGGTGCTTCGCCTTCAGCCGCGGCTTTTAAATCCCATCCCGCAGAGAAAAAGCGTTCTCCTGCACCTGTAATAATCGCGACACGTAAGCTTGGATCATCACGAAAACGGAGAAAAACTTCGCCCATTTCATGGCTTGTTTTCGCATCAATAGCATTTGCTTTTGGTCTGTCTAATACAATTTCAAGTACTGAACCACGAGTTGTTAGGTGTAATGACTGGCTCATGTTGTATTCCTTTTCGTCATCAAAAATAAGCATTTATGATTGAGGTTATTAATTTGTGGTTAAACCTACCTATGCCTTATTTCAAATGCTTTTTAATCACTTTTCCTGAGCAGTTACGAGGCAAGCCGTCTCTAAATTCAACTTCAGAAGGGACTTTGAATTTCGCCATATTTTGCTCACAGAAATGGAAGAACTCTTCTTCACTCAAGGTTTCATTTTCAACCAGTACAACAAACGCTTTTATCGCTTCATCACGAATATTGTCAGGTACACCAATTACAGCCACATCTTGAATTTTAGGATGTGAAGAAATGATATTTTCAATCTCAACACAAGAGACATTCTCGCCACCGCGTTTGATCATATTGCAACTGCGATCAACGAAATAGAAAAAGCCTTCATCGTCACGATAACCATAATCGCCAGTATGTAACCAACCATCAGGCTCTAATGCTTTTGCAGTGGCATCAGGTCGGTTGTAATACTCTTTAAAAATGGTTTTCCCGGGTTCGCCTTTTACGCAAATTTCACCTACAACCCCATCAGGGACTTCGTTGTTTTGTTTGTCTCTGATTTGAGCTTGATAGCAGAAACCGGGTCTACCAATTGATGGCCAACGGCGTTTATCGCCAGGTCTGTCACCAATTAAACCTACAATGGTTTCTGTCATGCCATAAGAGGTGAGTAATCGCACGTTAAAGCGTTCAAGGAAGGCATCTTTTTCTTCATCGGCAAGATTGAGATAAAACATCACTTCACGTAATTTGTGCTGCTTTTCTTCTGATGAAACAGGTTGCGCCATTAAGGTTCTCATCATCATTGGAATACATTCCGCGACCGTTGCTTGGTATTTAAGGATCTGTTTCCAAAAGGCTCTGGCACTGTATTTTTCTAACAATACAAAGGTGGCACCCACAGAAAATGCGGCGAGTGATGCTGTGCATTGGCAGTCAATATGAAAAGCTGGCATAACCGTAAGATAAACGTCGTCTTCACGTAGTGCGTTTTGCCATGATGAGTAATAACCCGCAAAGCGTAGGTTATAGTGTGTGATAACTACGCCTTTAGGTTGAGAAGTTGTTCCTGAGGTAAAAAGAATTTCAGCAGTGTCATCCACACTTAATGGTGTGTGATGATTAAGCGTAACAGGGTGCTTGGCTTTCTCTTTTAAAAAGTCGATAACGCCTTTTTCAGCAGGCAGACTGTTTTCTGTTATTAAAAACAGTTGCGTTAAAGGGCATTGTTCATCCTGCAACATAGGTTGGTAAATAGGATAGAAATTATCGCGAGTGACCACGTAATGGGCTTGGCAGTGATTGATTATCCATGCGCTCTCTTCATACATAAAGCGCGCATTAATTGGCACCATAACAGCGCCAATTTTTGCCAAGCCAAACCAGCAAAAGAAAAATTCAGGACAGTTATCAAGATGTAAGGCAACGTGATCGCCTTTTTTTATGCCACCAGCATGAAAAAGATTTGCAGTTCTATTTATCTCTTCATTTAATTCACTGTAGCTAAATTGTCTCACGTGTCCTTGTGCGGATTCAAAAATTAGCGCTGTTTTTGTACCATAAACCTCTGCCAAATCATCCCACATCTGACGTAAGTTTTGTTTGCCAATCACATCCATTAAACTGTTACCCTATTCTTTTGCTGTAAATTCAGACGTGTTTTATGCCTATACAACGCCTGAATTTTACAGTGTTACTTTACGATTTTAGCCAGTCCCTTATCGACCAGCCCCCTGATTTGTTCGTCGCTATAACCGATGTTTTTCAAAATCGCATTAGTGTCCATGCCGTGAGATGGCATTCCACGCCAGATTTTTCCCGGATTATTTTTAAATTTAGGCATTACATTCGGCCCTTTACAGGTTTCGCCATTCATGGTTTGCCATTCGGTAATCGATTCACGCGCGACATATTGCGGATTGTCTTCAAGCTCTGGAATAGTCAGCACTTTAGCGCTGGCAATATTGAGTTCTGAAAGACGTTTAAGTACTTCTGTGATGGGTTGCTTAGCTAACCATTCATCTAATTTGTCTTCAAATAATTGACCATGAGGGCAATTAATACGGTGAATAAGTTGAGTGCCTTCAGGCACTTCAGGTGTACCAAGCAGATGAGCAAGTCCGATATCTTTGAAGATTTCTTGAATTTGAGTGATACCAACAACTTCCATCACGATATAACCATCTTGGCAACGGTAAAGCCCACAGCCTGCATAGTACGGATCTTTCCCTTTTGTCATACGAGGGCAGATTTCGCCGCCATTGAAATAGTCCATCATGAAGTATTGCCCCATACGTAACATCACTTCATACATAGCAATATCAATACTTTCGCCTTTCCCTGTTTGTTGAACTTTATACAGTGCCGCTAACGCAGAAGTGGTTGCGGTCATCCCTGAGAAATAGTCTGCGGTATAAGGGAAGGCAGGCATTGGCTGATCTTTGTCACCGTTTTGAATAAGGTAACCACTGAAAGCCTGAGCAATGGTGTTATAAGCGGGTAAGTTGGTGTATTGCGGATCGCCATACTGACCAAAACCAGATAAATGAGCGATAACTAATTTAGGGTTATGTTCCCATAATACTTCATCCGTAATACCGCGACGTGCAAAGGCTGGACCTTTACTCGCTTCGATAAAGATGTCGGTTGTTTCCATTAATTTTAGGAACGCATCACGACCTTCGTCTTTAAAGATATTTAACGATAGTGCATGAAGATTACGGCGAGAAAGTTGAGGGTAGTGAGGTTGAACGCGAATGGTGTCAGCCCATGCAACGTTTTCAATCCAAATCACTTCAGCTCCCCATTCTGCGAACATTTGTCCTGCGAATGGCCCTGCAATTTCAATTCCTGAAAACACAACACGAACCCCTGAAAGTGGGCCGAATTGTGGCATTGGTAAATGTTCTGTCATAGCGTCACCTCGTAAGTGGTCTGAGTGAAAACTCTCTCATCATTGGATGAGAGAGTTATTCGTGATTAATTAGCGATACTGTTTAAGTACTGAACGTCCTAATGTCAGGATCTGCATTTCATCAGAACCACCAGATACACGGTCAACACGAAGGTCACGCCAGAAACGAGAAATACGGTGCTCGCCAGCAATACCGACACCACCAAGCACTTGCATTGCACTATCAACCACTTCAAACGCCGCATTTGCACAGAAGTATTTACACATAGCTGCATCACCGGAAGTGATTAAGTTGTTGTCACTCTTCCATGCAGTTTCATATAACATGTTGCGCATTGAATTGAGTTTGATCGCCATATGAGCAAATTTTTCTTGAATAAGTTGGAAGCGACCAATTGCTTCACCAAATTGCACACGTTGGTTGGCATAACGCGCTGCATCTTCAAATGCACACATTGCTGTACCGTAGTTAGTAAGAGCCACTAAGAAACGCTCGTGGTCGAACTCTTCTTTCACACGGTTAAAGCCGTTACCTTCACGACCAAACATGTCTTTTTCTTCAAGTTCAACGTTGTCGAAAGTGATTTCACAGCAGCTATCCATACGTAAACCCAGTTTTTCTAACTTGTTTACTTTGATACCCGGTTTGCTCATATCCACAAACCATTCCGTGAAGATAGGTTTATCTGGAGATGCTGAGTCACGGCTCATCACAACAACGTAAGGGGTATAGGCACTACTGGTGATAAAGCATTTGCTACCATTGAGGTAAACTTTGCCATCTTTACGAGTATAAGTAGTTTGTAAGCTACCTACGTCAGAGCCTGCACCGGGTTCTGTGATAGCAGAGTTCCACATCTGTTTACCTGTACCACGGAACGCCATAATTTTATCAATTTGCTCTTGAGTCCCTTCACGCAAGACGGTGTTAAATCCACCCGGTAATTGATAAAGCACGTAAGTTGGCGCACCTAAGCGACCTAATTCCATCCAGATTGCAGCAACAGTAACAAAACCTGCATTTAAGCCACCGTGTTCTTCAGGGATAAGCAAATTGTCAATTTCCATATCCGCTAAGGCTTTGACAAAACGTTCAGGGTATTTACTTTCGCGATCACACTGTGCGAAATAAGCTTCCCAGTTTTCACTGGCCATTAATTCGCGGACACCGTCAACAAACAGTTCCTGCTCATCATTCAATCTAAAATCCATGTTAATAACCTCTTAATATGTCATTCTTTGCGTATAGCGGATCAGTCTTTCCAATGTACTTTGGCATCTTTAATAAAGGACAAGGTGACCATGATATTGACGAAAAATAGTGGGCATCCTCCAGCAATAATGGCGGTTTGAATTGGTTTTAAACCGCCAAGTGCGAGCAGAATGATGCCGATAACACCGACCAGCACAGACCAGCCGATACGCACTAATAAAGGTGGCTCAGAGCCTTCCTTCATAGAGCGACAAGTGGACATTGCTAGTGTGTAAGAACAGGCGTTAATTAAGGTGACAGTGGCAATAAAGCAGAGGATAAAGAAGCCCCACATTGTCGCTGTGCTCAACGGTAATGCCGCCCATGTTTCGATGATTGCGCGAGGTACACCGTATTGTTCAATCAGTTGTGGAATGTTGAGAATGTTTTGGTCAATCAGTTGTAAGGTGTTACCACCAAGGATTGTCCAGATTAACCAAGTCCCTGCGGTTAAACCTGAAACCATCCCTAAACATAATTCACGAACAGTACGGCCTTTAGAGATACGTGCTAAGAAGATACTCATTTGGATGGCATAAATAACCCACCATGCCCAATAGAAGACCGTCCAACCTTGAGGGAATCCACCTTTACCGATTGGGTCTGTATAGAACAGCATACGAGGCATATACATCATCAATGTACCAACAGAGTCTGTGAAGTAATTGACGATAAAGCTCGCACCACCAACGATAAATACCCAACCCAGCATTAAGAAGCTTAGGTAAGTACGAATATCACTGGCGATTTTCACCCCTTTTTGCAGACCGAATGCCACGCAAATTGCGTTTAATAAGATCCAGCAAGTGATAATGATGGCATCTAATTGCAGGGTATGAGGAATACCAAATAAGTATTGAATACATTCAGTCACTAACGGTGTTGCTAAACCAAGGCTAGTCCCCATTGCCAGAATTAAAGCAACAAGATAGAAGTTATCAATAATGGTTCCGACGATCCCATTAACGTGTTTTTCACCGATTAATGGGGTTAAGGTACTACTTGGACGGATAACTTCCATTTTGCGAACAAAGAAGAAGTAAGCGAATGCAACAGAAAGGAAACTATAAGTTGCCCAAGGTAAAGGACCCCAGTGGAACAAGCTGTAAGCAAGACCAATTTCTTTAGCTTGAGTTGAGTAAGCTTCCATCCCAAAAGGAGGGCTTGAAATATAGTAGTATATTTCAATCGAACCCCAGAAGAGGACGGCTGCTGATGTACAAGACGCAAACATCATAAAGATCCAGCTTGCGGTACTAAA
The DNA here is from genome assembly GCF_016647575.1 of Proteus vulgaris. Classification (GTDB taxonomy): domain Bacteria; phylum Pseudomonadota; class Gammaproteobacteria; order Enterobacterales; family Enterobacteriaceae; genus Proteus; species Proteus mirabilis_B. The sequence continues at coordinate 3,605,668 of NZ_CP032663.1, read as the reverse complement.
TTCAGGTTTATCTTCTCCTAGGCGTTTATTGGCATAACGACCGAAGACTAACCAAAACCAACCCCCGAACATAATGACCATGTACCATTCGAAGGCCCAACCCCAGACATTGGTAACATAGCTGAATACGGCATTAATCACTTCATTTGAAGCGTCAAGATCACGTACCGTTAGCCAGCATAAAATACCAACAATGATTAATGGCGGAAAAAAAACCTTCGGTTCTATTCCTGCCTTTTTATTATCTTTGCTCATAGGTAAATTTTCCAAATATATTTAACGCAGAAGTTTAAGTAGTGTTAATTCCTAATATCTAATAAAGCATTTGAGTTTATTTATGAGTATTTCGTCTATTGGTGTTTCATCATAATAGATAAATAAACTTATTGGCTAATCCACAAATCGATTAATGATGATGAATAATGGATATTATAAGAAATCCATTCTGTTATTTACTTCACACTATTCTTTTTGTCGATTTTATGTTACGTTTTATAACGTTTCGTTTTCATTGTAACTAATTGATAATTATATCTATCGTCTTGTATGTAATAGGGTTGTTATATTCCGTCTTTCAATATTGTTGATCTTGGTGGCAATATTGAACGTTAAATACCATTATCTTTATTATGTTCAATATTGTTGATCGATGTAGCAATATTGAAAGTTGTTCACTTCAATTAAAACTAATTTCAATATTGGTGATATGTTTAGCAATATTGAAACCTATCCATTCTTTATTTAGTAATGTTCAATATTGGTGACCTAGGTTTAATTTTTTAATCTCTTAATTGTGTTAATTCTATATTACATTGCCAGAGCAAATGACATTGTTTATTAATTTCAGGAGATGTAATGAATATTATTACATGTTACAAGAGTGTTCCCGACGAGCAGGATATTACGGTAAATAGCGCAGATAGTTCGCTGGATTTTTCTCGTGCTAACACCAAAATCAGCCAATATGATTTAAATGCGATTGAAGCTGCTAATCAGCTTAAGACTCAACTTGATGGCATTCAAATCACGGCAATGAGTGTTGGTGGTAAAGCACTGACAAACGCGAAAGCACGTAAAGACGTTCTTTCTCGTGGTGCTGACGAACTCGTGGTTGTGGTTGATGACCAACTTGAAGCCTCTTTACCTTACCAAACAGCGGTTGCGCTGGCGGCGGCTGCGACTAAAAAAGGTTACGACTTAATTCTTTGCGGTGATGGCTCTGCGGATCTTAGCTCACAACAAGTTAGCTTGCTGGTGGGTGAATTTTTAAATATTCCTGCAATCAATGGTATTAACAAAATTGTTTCTCTTTCTAATGACTCAATTACGGTTGAGCGTGAATTAGAAAATGAAATCGAAACACTGACTATTCCATTACCTGCTGTTATCGCGGTTTCTACCGACATTAACACACCTCAAATTCCTTCGATGAAAGCCATTCTTGGCGCTGCCAAGAAACCTGTTCAGCAATGGAGTGTTGCCGATCTTGGTTTGGATGCGATGACTGCGCGTTCAGAGCAAACAGTGGCAGCGCCGAAACAGAAAGTGCGTCAACGCATCATTATTGAAGGTGATGGCGATGATCAGATTGCTGAGTTGGCAGAACATTTACGTAAAATTCTTAAGTAATAGGGGGAGTTATGAGCCAATTTTCAACTGTTTGGGTATTTAGTGATGCACTTTCCCGTTTACCAGAATTAGTGGGTGGCGCTTCTTCATTAGGGCAATCTATCAATGTATTTACATTGAATGATGAACAAAGCGTTGCTGCTTTTAAATTAGGGGCAACAGAGGTTTTCCAATTAGAAGGTAAACCTGACGATCGCATTATCGAAGACTATGCACAGAGCATGGTTGAAACCATCAAACAAAAAGGTGATGCAGGTTTAGTGCTACTGCCTAATACACGTCGCGGAAAATTATTAGCTGCACGTTTAGGTCACCGTTTAGACGCGGTCGTTTCTAACGACGCGCAATCTTTAAAGGCAGATGGTGATGCATTAGTGGCAAAACACATGGTTTATGGTGGTCTTGCCTTTGGTGATGAAACGCTGAAAACCCCTTATTGTGTGGTAACTGCAAGCGTGGGTGCTTTTGATGTTGCACCAGAAACTGGTGCTACGGGTAATGCACAAAAAGTCGCATGGATTGCTCCAGCTCAAACCATCGTTCGCAATTCAGTTCAACCACGCGCAATCAATGCGGTTGATTTAGATAAAGCGCGCTTTGTTGTCAGCGTCGGTCGCGGTATTGGTAGCAAAGAGAATATCGCCATTGCAGAAGAGTTAGCGAAAGCCATTGGTGCTGAAATCGCTTGTTCTCGCCCTGTTGCTGAAAATGAGAAGTGGATGGAACACGAGCGTTATGTCGGTATTTCTAACCTGATGCTAAAACCTGAACTCTATTTAGCTGCCGGTATTTCAGGACAAATTCAACATATGGTCGGCGCTAATGGCGCACAAACCATAGTTGCTATTAATAAAGACAAAAATGCACCTATCTTCCAATTCGCTGACTACGGCATTGTCGGTGATTTAATGAAGATTTTACCTGCATTAACTCGTCAATTATCTAACTGATTTATTTAAGCAGGGAAGGAAACTTCTCTGCTGTTTATCGCAAATTCTGGAGATGTTATGTCCGATTCCGAAGATATTTTCGATGCCATTATTGTTGGCGCAGGATTAGCAGGATCTGTGGCTGCACTTGTTTTGGCAAGGGAAGGCGCACAAGTATTGCTAATAGAAAGAGGTAACTACGCTGGCGGGAAAAATGTAACCGGTGGTCGTATGTATGCACATACCCTTGAGCGCATCATTCCTGAGTTTGCGCAAGAAGCGCCTGTTGAACGAGTTATTACTCATGAAAAATTGTCATTTATGACCGAAACCGGCGCAATGACAATTGATTACCAAAATACAGAAGGAAAGAACCCAAAAACTGCCTCTTGGTCTGTATTACGTGGCGAGTTTGACCAATGGCTAATGGAACAAGCCGAAAACGCGGGGGCGCAATGTATTACGGGTATTCGTGTTGATAAGCTCGTTGAGCGTGATGGCAAGATTGTCGGCGTTGAGGCAGACGGTGATGTGTTAGAAGCCAAAGCGGTGATCCTCGCCGATGGTGTGAATTCCATCTTGGCTGAACAGTTAGGGATGACAAAACGTGTTGCCGCTGAAAATGTGGCGGTGGGTGTAAAAGAGATCATCGAACTGCCTGAAAATGTCATTAAAGATCGTTTTAACCTAAAAGATAACGAAGGTGCGGCTTGGTTATTCGCAGGTTCACCTACCGATGGACTAATGGGTGGCGGTTTCTTATATACCAATAAAACCACACTTTCTTTAGGTCTTGTCTGTGGACTTCACCATATTAAAGACGCGAAAAAATCAGTACCACAAATGCTGGAAGATTTTAAACAGCATCCCGTTGTTGCTCCGCTCATTGAAGGTGGAAAAATGGTGGAATATGGTGCACACGTTGTTCCTGAAGCTGGGTTGAGAATGCAAAACGAATTAGTACGTGATGGCGTATTGATTGCTGGTGATGCAGCAGGGATGTGTATGAACCTTGGTTTTACTATCCGTGGCATGGATTTAGCGATGGCATCAGGTGAAGCCGCAGCAAAAGCTGTGCTCTCTGCCATGGAGAAAAATGATTTTAGCAAGCAAACGCTAAATGAGTATCTCAAACATTTAGAAGATGGCCCGTTACGCGATATGAAAGCCTATCAGCGTATGCCTGATTTACTTGATAACCCTCGTATGTTCACCGCCTACCCTGAAATGGTAGTTGGTATCGCAAAAGATCTCTTCACCGTAACTGGCGAAGCGCCAGTACCAATGCGTAAAACCATGATGCGCCATACCAAAAAAGTGGGCTGGATGAATCTGATCAAAGATGGGATCAAAGGAGTAAAAGCAATATGAGTTCTCCCGTAAATGTCGATGTCAAATTAGGCATCAATAAATTTAATGTCGATGAGGAAAATCCACATATCGTCGTTAAAGAGCAGCCTGATATGCAGGTATTGGAAACTTTAGTCAAAGCATGTCCAGCAGGTCTTTATAAAAAACAAGAAGATGGCACCATCAGCTTTGACTATGCAGGGTGCTTAGAGTGTGGAACTTGTCGAATTCTTGGTTTAGATAGTGCGCTTGAAAAATGGGAATACCCACGCGGAACGTTTGGCGTGGAATATCGTTACGGATGATGTATCGCTACTTTTCTCCCAGTGCTGCTCCGGCCTGGGAGCTTTTCTTTTTTGCTTTATTTAGAAAAAATACCAGGACGCAGTCATGCAACCCAGAAACTTTGATGATATTCGCTTTACCTCTGTGCATCGTAGAGTGATGTTATGGGGGAGTGGTGGCCCTTTTCTTGATGGCTATGTATTAGTGATTATCGGCGTGGCGTTAGAGCAACTCACACCGTTATTACAGCTTGATACACAATGGATTGGTCTGCTTGGTGCGGCAACATTAGCAGGGCTGTTTATTGGTACGTCACTCTTTGGTTATATTTGTGACAAAGTCGGTCGTCGCAAAATGTTCCTTGTGGATATTGTGGCTATTGCCATTATTTCTATTGCGACGATGTTTGTTTCCACGCCAGTGGGCTTGTTGGTGATGCGATTCCTTATTGGGATTGTAATTGGTGCCGATTATCCAATTGCAACCTCGATGATCACTGAGTTTTCCAATAAAAAACAACGCGCTTTTGCCGTCGGTTTTATTGCTGCAATGTGGTATATCGGGGCGACTTGCGCCAACTTAGTCGGTTATCTTTTATATGATGTTGCAGATGGCTGGCGTTGGATGTTGGGCAGTGCCTTTATCCCTTGTGTCATTATTTTAATTGGTCGTTTTGATTTACCTGAATCACCGCTTTGGCTAATACGCAAAGGGCGTATTAAAGAGTGTAATGAGATGATGGTAAAACTCTTTGGTGAACCCGTAGTATTTGAAGCGGAAGATGCTAAAACAACACGTTTTATTGAGCTATTTAATAAACGTCACTTCTCTTTTGTTCTCTTTGTTGCGGTTATTTGGACTTGCCAAGTTATCCCGATGTTTGCCATTTATACCTTTGGACCACAAATTGTCGGTTTATTAGGATGGGATGCGGGAAGAAGTGCGGCATTGGGGAATGTGGTTATTAGCTTGTTCTTTATGTTTGGGTGTATTCCCGCCATGTTCTGGTTAAATCAAACAGGGCGACGTCCACTATTGATTGGTAGTTTTGGCATGATGACATTGGCATTATTAGTGCTAGGTGTCTTCCCTGATTTACCTATTTTATTTGTCATCTTAGCGTTTGCGACTTACGCATTCTTTTCTGGTGGCCCCGGAATTTTACAATGGCTCTATCCTAACGAATTGTTTCCGACAGATATTCGGGCATCAGCAGTGGGCATTATCATGTCAATAAGCCGTATTGGTACGGTTATTTCAACGTGTGCTCTTCCTGCCTTTATCGCCACTTATGGTATTAACACCACGATGCTGGTGGGTGCTGCGATCTCCTTATTCGGAATGATAGTTTCTGTCTTGTTTGCACCAGAAACTAAAGGACTAACACTCAATCAAACCTCAACCATGCCAATGCGACGAGGAAAATAACCTCTTTAATCGATGATTAATAAAATAAGTTAAGTAATTTAAATTATTTTTTATTTAGATGTTATAAAATTTAATCGTTATTGTATTTATTTTTATATTGTTTTTATTTAAATAATTACATTAATATTTATTGATAAGATTTGTTTATATCTTAAAGTGAGGTGAGTGTGTTTATATTAAAAAGAGAGTGGTTTTATTATTTTATTTAAATAAAATGACTCTCCTTTTTCTTTATTAAAAATAACACCTTTATAACGCCTTAGTTTCAAATTTATCTCATTGTTATTAATTACTCTTCAATTACAAATTGTATTTAACTCACCAAATCTAGACCTCAATCACAAATCTCTCTCAGACTATTCAAATGACGAAAAACAGTTCGTTATTTACCAAGAATGAATAATTTCCCCTACCCAGAATAAGGTCATTACAGACGTAAACACCAGCAAAGAAGCGGTTGAGTAGGTATTTATGACCTTATTAGAAACGACAGTTAAAGAATGTCTAAACAATGTAGTAAAGCAACATGCTTTACAAATAGCCTTGATTGAAAATCAAAGTAAAACAACACTGACTTGGCAACAATTACAACAAGAAGTAGAAAGTGTTGCGCGTGGTTTTTTAGCCATTGGTTTAAAAAAAGGTGATCGTTTAGGTATTTGGTCTGCTAATAGTAAAGAGTGGATAATCTGTTTTCTTGCCGCTGCTCAAATTGGAGTTCCTGTTGTTTGTATTAATTTTCATTTTAAGAAAAGAGAGTTATTAGATTTATGTCGATTAACTGGAATTAAAGCACTGTGTTTTTCAGATGGTTTTAAAAGTAATCATTTTATTGAAGTTATTAATTGCCTTTCTAAAAAAGCATCTGAAAATAAAGATGTATTACCTCAGTTATTTATTAGCATGGGAAATGAACATGCAGAAAAAAGTGTTTCTTTATCTCAATTAAAAGAAGTTAGCCAAAAAATATCAGATAAAGAATATCAACATGCGGTTGCACAAGTCAGTGTAAAAGATTTACTGACAATTCAAATGACCTCTGGCAGTACTGCAATGCCTAAAGGTGTCATGCTAAGCCAATATAATGTCATTAATAATGCAATGCTGTCAGCACAGCGCTTAGGTGTTACGCATGACGATGTGATTTGTCTTGCAGTGCCTCTGTTCCACTGTTTTGGGCTTTCTTCCTGCCTCTTTTTTGCATTAACAACCGGATGCCAATTAGTTCTTCTAGATAACTACTGTGCTGAAGATGTTTTAAAAGTGGTGCAAGACTATCGTTGTACAGTTATGCATGGCGTACCAACGATTTTTAGTCGCTTAATGAAGCATGAGCAGTTCTCTCACTACGATTTATCTAGCCTTGATAAAGGCATTATCGCAGGGGCGAGTTTTCCTCCTGCGTTAATCGATGACATCGAAAATATCCTCGGCATGAAAGGGATCACCGTCTCTTATGGCCAAACAGAAGCTTCACCTTGTTGCACTCAAACTCTCCCTAACGATGCTTTAGAGATCAAACGCAGCTCTATTGGTAAGCCTTTGCCTTTTGTCGAAATGAAAATTATCAATCCGAAAACAGGTAAGCCTGTACCAATGGGCACTTTAGGTGAAATTTGTACGCGTGGCTTCCATGTGATGATGGGTTATGACAATGCGCCAGACAAAACTAAAGAAGCGTTAGACGAAGAGGGTTGGTTACATACGGGAGATATCGGCTGTATCGATGAACAAGGAAATTATCACTATGCCTATCGCATGAAAGAGATTGTGGTGCGCGGTGGTGAAAATATCAGTCTTTGTGAAATAGAAGAAGCGATTGCTGAATATCCCGGTGTTGATGCGACAAAAGCATTTGGGGTTCCATCTGCTGACTTAGGCGAAGAAGTGATTGCCACTATTTGTGTGCAAAAAGGCCACAGCATTGACGAAAGTGAATTACGTGAATTTCTACAAGAGCGACTGGCTCGCTACAAAATCCCCAAAGAACTCCATTTCTTTACAGAATTTCCTCATACCCCTTGCGGAAAAATTGATGTGCAAGCTCTGAAATTGCAACTGGGTTATAGCGTTTCAATCAAGGATGAAAAAACCAAAGTAGCGGGTTAAGTGACAATGGATTTATCCACATTCTGACAACAGCAGTATGAAGTCTAAAAATAATTAGGAGAAGAAATGACAAGTCATAAAGCACTGGAAGGCGTCACCGTAGTTGAGTTGGCGACCTTTATCGCAGTACCTGCAGCAGGTCGTATTTTAGCTGATATGGGTGCGAACGTAATCAAAATCGAATCTCCAAGTGGCGATAACTTACGCTATACCGCACCAACAGAAGGTCGCCCATTAGATCAACATGAAAACACCAGTTTTGATTTAGAAAACGCCAATAAACGTGGAATTGTGTTAAATACGAAAACAGAAGCAGGGAAAAAAATCCTGTTTGAACTGTTAGAAAAAGCGGACATTTTCTTAACTAACTGGCGTCCCGGTGCAAGAGAGCGCGCAGGTTTAGATTATGAAACCTTAAAACAACGTTTTCCAAAATTAGTTTACGCCAGCGTGACCGGTTATGGTGATGAAGGTCCAGATAAAGATCTGCCCGGATTTGACTACACTGCCTTCTTTGCGCGTGGCGGTATTTTAGGATCACTGTACCAAAAAGGCACAGTACCTATGAACGTGATCCCAGGTCTTGGCGATCACCAGTGTGCATTAGGCTTGGTTTCAGGTGTGTTAGCCGCTTATATTCGCGCTAAAAATATCGGTCAAGGCGAGTATGTTTCAACCAACTTGTTACATACCTCTATTTATACCCAAGCTATCATGATCCAAGCGGCGCAATACCCAGATTATGGTCAGCCTTATCCAATCGACCGTCGCAATACCACCAGTCCATTTATTCTGGCTTATAAAACGAAAGATGATCGTTTTATTCAAGTCTGCATGCCTGTTTACGACGCTTATTATCCAACCTTTATTTCTTGTATTGGTCGTCCAGATTTAGCGGAAGACGCGCGTTATACACGTCTACAAGAAGTAGCGAAAAATAATCGCTCTCCTGAATTATATGACCTGATTTGGCAACAAGTTGAGCAAAAAACAGCGTCAGAGTGGGCAGATATTTTCACCAAAAACGATATCCCATTCAGCATTGCACAAACTTGGGAAGAAGTGTTGGAAGACAAACAAGCTTGGGCAATCAACACCTTCTACAACATGAAATACAAAAATGGCAGTGAAAAAGCCTTAGTTCGTCCACCAATTGATTTCTTAGAGAGTGGTTTACCTGAATACCGCCGTGGTCCTTTGTTAGGTGAAGACACACCGTCTGTATTAGCTGAATTAGGGTATAGCGCTGAAGAGATAGCAAACCTTGAAGCCAATAAAGACGTGATGACGTGGAAAGAATAATCCACTTACTTTTTTAATTTTCAGGAGAGCAAAGGCATGCAACAAGACATTTTCACAATGGGCGTTGATATCGGATCGTCTGCATCAAAATGCATCATCATGAAAAATGGTGACGCTATTGTCGCGAAGTCATTGGCATCTGTCGGTGCTGGGACATCTGGCCCTGAAAAAGCGATCAATGAAGTCTTGCGCCAATTTGGTGGCGATCTCAGTCAGATCAGCTGGATCTGCGCAACAGGATATGGCCGTAATTCGCTGAAAGAAGCCAACAAAGAAGTGAGCGAACTTAGCTGTCATGCGAAAGGCGCACACTTTCTTTTTCCGGGCGTGAAAACAGTGATTGATATCGGTGGTCAAGACGTTAAAGCACTTCATATGGATGGTGCAGGACGTTTATTAAACTTTGTGATGAATGACAAGTGCGCTGCTGGTACAGGACGCTTTCTCGATGTGATGTCGCGAGTATTAGAAACCAAAATTTCTGATCTCGCTCAAGAGGGTGCTAAGTCCACTAAAAAAGTCACGATTAGCTCAACCTGTACCGTGTTCTCTGAATCGGAAGTTATCTCCCATCTCGCAAATAACGAAACAATACCCGACGTGATTAATGGTATTCACTGCTCTGTGGCTAGCCGTATTGCTGGCCTTGCAAAACGGGTTGGTGTTGAAGCACCTGTTGTTATGACAGGCGGTGTTGCCAGCAATTTTGAAGTTGTTCGTTATGTTAGCGAAGAGTTGAACGCCTCTATCGCCACCTCTCCATTATCACAATACAACGGGGCGATAGGTGCCGCCATTTATGCCTTTGAAGCGTACCGCCATCAACTGGAAGACGATGCGTTAACAATAGGAACATCAAAATGAGCAATGTAGATATGAATGCGCCGGATTATATTCCTGCGAAAAAACGACTGCAAAAAATCGCTGCTGATGCTTATCAGCGTGCGTGGGATGCGAAAAATAGCGGTGAAAAAATAGGGTGGTGTGCCTCTAACTTCCCTCAAGAAATCGCTGAAACATTAGGTTTATGTGTGGTTTACCCTGAAAACCAAGCTGCTGCAATTGCAGCGAAAGGTGCAGGTTTAAAAATGTGTGAACACGCAGAAAGCATGGGATATTCCAACGACATCTGTGCTTATGCTCGCATCAGCCTCTCTTACATGGATATTAAACAGTGTGAAGAGATGGATATGCCACAGCCAGACTTCTTACTGTGCTGTAACAATATCTGTAACTGCATGATCAAATGGTATGAAAATATCGCTTATGAGCTGAATATCCCGATGATCCTTATCGATATTCCTTATAAAAATGACTATGACACTGATGATGTCACGGTGAAATACGTTCAAGCTCAATTTGATGATGCGATTAAACAACTCGAAAGAGTCACTGGCAAAGTCTTCTCCGAAGAGAAATTCAAGGAAGTTTGTGAGATCTCACAACGCACAGGGCGCGCATGGTTAAAAGCGGCAGAATATTGCCAATATGAACCGTCTCCAATGAATGGTTTTGATCTCTTTAATCACATGGCTGTTGCGGTTTGTGCTCGCGGTAAATTAGAAGCTGCACTGGCTTTTGAGCAACTGTGTGAAGAGATGGAACAAAACATCAAAGAGAAAAAATCGACTTATCGCGGTGAAGAAAAATACCGTGTTCTCTTTGAAGGTATTGCCTGCTGGCCTTACTTACGTGCCACATCGACCCCGTTAAAAGAGCAGGGTATCAACGTTACCGCTACTGTTTATGCCACCGCGTTTGGTGTGATTTATCAAAATAGCGACGAGATGATGCGCGCTTACTCTTACGTTCCTAACTGTGTCTCTGTTGAGCGTGCGGCGGATATGCGTATTGATGTCAGTCGTCAGAATAAAGTGGACGGCGCGATTATTCACGTTAACCGCAGTTGTAAGCTCTGGAGTGGCATTATGCCTGAAATTGAGCGCCGTATTCGTCATGAACTTAAGATCCCAACAGTGACTTTTGATGGCGACCAAGCTGATCCTCGTGTTTTCTCTGAAGCGCAGTATGTCACCCGTGTTGAAGCATTGACTGAAATTATGGCTGCTAACAAAGCAGAAATGAAAAAGGGAGACATCTAATGAAAACATTAACGGAGTTGTTTGATGAGTTGCAAGCCGTGGTGGATAACCCTGTTGCTCAATTAGATGGTTTTATTCGCAGTGGCAAAAAGGTTATTGGCTGTTTTCCTGAATATACCCCGAATGAAATTGTCTATGCGGCAGGTATGGTGCCTTTTGGTATTTGGGGTGCAGAAGGACGTGAGATCTCAGAAGCGAAGAAATATTTTCCTCCTTTCTATTGTGCGTTAGTGCTTTCTTCTCTTGAGATGGGATTGGATGGGGCATTAAACAAATTGTCTGCTGCCTTAATTCCTTCTTTGTGTGACACCTTAAAATGCTTAGGACAAAACTGGAAAGCCGGTGTACCACAAGTTCCTTTTATTCAATTAGTCCATCCACAGAACCGTAAAACACCAGCAGGTATTGCATTCTTAACTGAACAATACAAAAAAATTGCACTGCAATTAGGGGAAATTTCCGGTCAAGCCGTGACAGATGAGGCACTAAAAAATGCTATTCATCTGTTTAATCAACGTCGTCGCGCATTACGTGAGTTTTCAGATATCGCGGCACTTCATCCAAATTTAGTCACACCACAACGCCGTAATACCGTGATCAAAAGTGGTTATTTTATGGATGTGGTTGAACATACCAAAGCCGTTGAAGCCATTGTTGCACAATGCAAAACCTTGTCTCCAGAACCTTGGAAAGGGCACAAGATTGTTGTAACAGGCATTATTGCGGATAGCCCTTCAATTCTACAAATTTTGGCTGATAACAAGATGGCGATTGTGGCAGATGAAGTTGCACATGAGTCTCGTCAATTCCGCCAAGATATCCCTGAAAATAAAGCACCTTATGAGGCGATGGCAGAGCAAATTGCTCAGCTTGAAGGGTGTTCACTTTTGTATGATCCAGAGAAAAAACGCGGTCGTTTAATTGCCGATATGGTGAAAAACACAGGCGCTGATGGTGTCGTCTATTTACTGACGAAGTTCTGTGATCCTGAAGAATTTGATGCCCCTATTGTGAAGAAATTCCTCGATAGAGAAGGCATTCCTTCCATCATCATCGAAATCGATCAGCAAACTAAAACATATGAACAGGCAAGAACGGCACTGCAAACTTTTGCAGATGTGCTCTCTGCTTAACAACGTTAATCAATAGTCACAAAAGACCTGTGTGGATAGCACAGGTCAATTGAACCCTAACACATATAAGTGGGGCAATCATGGGTATTATTTGTTTAATCATCGGGCTAGCGATATTAATGATTATGTGTATGAAAGGCATACATATCTTCATTTCTGTCTTTACCACCAGCCTGTTTCTTGCTGTGACTGCATGGCTTGTATCACCAGATATGCTTAATCCTGTCGATGCACTATTACAAGTGTATACCGGCGGATTAGGTGGTTATTTTGGCAGCTTCTTCTTCATTTTCGTACTCGGTGCGATTTTTGGCAAATTAACCGCTATCAGTGGCGCTGCTGATAGTGTTGCCTCTTTTATTATTGGCAAATTTGGCGAAAGGGCCGTTATTCCTTCATTAGTTGCGGCTTGTGCCATTTTAGCTTACGGCGGTGTTTCAGTGTTTGTTGCACTGTTTACCGTTTATTCCATGATGGTGAGTTTATTCCGCAAAGCGAATCTTCCTCGCAGACTTATTCCAGCTGTCTATTTTGCAGGTGCGGGTACGTTTGTGATGATAATGCCGGGCTCCCCTCAGATCCAAAACCTTATCCCAATGAAGTTCTTAGGTACGTCAGCAACAGCTGGTTTAGTCCCAGGTATGTTGACGGCACTGTTCCAAGTCACCTTAGTCATTATTTACCTCACTTGGTTATTTAAGCGTGTAAAAGCAAAAGGCGAAGGCTGGGTTGAAGATGAAAAAACAGCAAAAGCAGAGGAAGGTAAGAAAGATCGTCAATTACCTAATGTGCTAGTTGCATTACTCCCTATGCTTATTCTGCTTGTCGTGCTGAATATCCTGAAATGGGACCCTGCTATTGCACTGTTCTGCGCGATTATTGCCGCCTTAATTGTGTATTTACGCTATCTCGATTGGAAAAAACTCGTCCCTAATTTAGCTGCGGGAACGATGGAAGGGGTGACCTCCCTCTTTAACACGGCGGTTATTGTTGGGTTTGGTGCGTTAGTCATGACCTTACCTGCGTTCAAAGAATCATTTCAAGCGATTGCTCAATCGGGTCTTAATCCACTTGTTGTGACTGCAATTTCAGTCGGTGCCTTGGTGTTTATCAGTGGTTCAGGCTCTGGTGCGTTAAGTATTGCTATGCCAATGATTGCTGCAATGTTCCCTGCAACGGTGGTTGATCAAGGCTCCTTACACCGTGTAGCCACAATGGCATCTATGAGTACAACACCTCCATTTAACGGATTGATTATTACTGTCTTTAGCGTCTGTGGTGTCAGCCATAAAGAGGGATACGGTCCTGTGGGTACATTAACCCTCGCTATCCCACTGTTAGCAATGATGTTTATGTTGCTGCTGTACACCTTTTTACCTGCATCTATAGCGACGATGTAGAAATAACGTTAACCCATTAATGCGTGCGATAAGGCGACAAACGTGAAATCGCACGCCATAGAGATAACCATAAATATTCTCAGAGGAAAATAAACATGGATTTTCAGCTAACAGAAGAACAAGTCCTGATCCGCGATATGGTCAGAGAGTTTGTTGAAAACGATATTAAACCAATTGCGGGTGCAATTGATAAAGAGCACCGTTTTCCAAGTGAAAGCGTCGCCCCGATGGCTGAATTAGGACTCTTTGGTTTCAATATTGATGAGGCTTATGGTGGTACAGAAGCGGATGCAATTAGCTATGTATTAGCAACAGAAGAGATGGCAAAAGTCAGTGCCTCTCACGCGATGATCATGGGTTCACAATGCTCTTTAACTGGCCCAATTATTCAAAAATATGCTGATGAAGAAACTAAAGCCCGCATTTTACCGGGTGTAGTTTCGGGCGAAAAATTAGGGTGCTTCTGTTTGTCAGAACCTAGCGCGGGTTGTGATGCTGCGGCTCAAGAAACAACTGCTGTTCGCCAAGGTGATAACTATGTGATTAATGGCTCTAAATTGTGGATCACCGCAGCACCTCAAGGTGCGTTTTTTATCGTATTTGCCATGACGGATAAAAGTAAAGGTGTTAAAGGGATCACTGCATTCTTAGTTGAGCGTGATAACCCGGGTATCAGCATTGGTTTACCTGAAGACAAAATGGGCATGAACGGCTCTGAAACTTGCTCTGTGAGTTTTAGTGATTGTGTTGTTTCAGCCAGCGCCATGTTAGGCGAAGAAGGTAAAGGCTTTAATATCGCGATGGAAACCTTAGACGGTGGACGTTTAAGTTGTTCTGCGCTTGCATTAGGGATCGCACAAAGTGCATTAGATGCCACGATTGCTTACACCAAAGAGCGTATTCAATTTGGTAAGCCAATTGCGGCTAACCAAGGTATTCAATGGGTATTAGTGGATATGGCAACTCGTGTTGATTGCGCACGTATGCTGGTTTATCGCGCTGCCGCTGCCAAAATGGCGGGCCTTCCTTATACCCGTGAATCTGCTCAAGCCAAACTTTATGCAGCAGAGGCTGCCACTTATGTGACTCAAAAAGCCGTCCAATTACATGGCGGTATGGGTTACACCAAATCCTATCCTGTTGAACGTCTGATGCGTGAAGCAAAACTCACCGAAATTTTTGAAGGCACAAGTGAAGTGCAACGCATGGTTATCGCTAAGCATATTTTAGCGTAATGGGATTTGAGCTTATTAATTTGTTGCATTGTGCAAAACGGAGAATGTGAATTATGAAACTTATTGCCTGCTGTAAGGTTGTTCATGACGAACAAGACATCACAACACGGCCTGATCGTACACTCGCAACCGATAATGCGGGTTTAAAAATTAGTTTGTATGACTTGAATGCCATTGAAACCGCAGTAGAAATTGCCTCTACCCTTGGTGATAGCACCGTAACGGCATTAAGTGTGGGTACAAGTGCAATGGTTGAAAACGCGAAAATCAAAAAAGACATTTTATCGCGTGGTCCTGATGCATTAACGCTAGTTGCTGATGATGCGTGTAGCGCTCTTTATTCAACAGATACTGCCAATATTATTGCGCAAGCTGCAAAAAAAGTCGGTTTTGACTTATTAGTTTTTGGTGAGGGTTCTGGTGATTTATACGCTCAACAAACGGGTTTGGCGGTAGGTGAATATTTAGGTTTACCTTGTGTCAACGCAGTAAACAAAATTACCGTTGAAGGCGACAAAATCATAGTTGAACGTGATTTAGAAAATATCACTGAAGAACTTGAACTGACATTACCAGCGATTGTGTGTGTCACTTCGAGCATTAACACACCCAAACTCCCTTCAATGAAAGCCATTTTAGCAGCGAATAAAAAACCTGTTGAAAAGCTGGGTTTAGGAGATATCGGTGTTGATATTTCTGCTCTGACTGTTGTGCAAACACAAGTTTGTGCGCCAGAGCAATCTGATCGCCTTGGTATTATTTTAGAAGGTGATTCAGATGAAAATATTGCCACTTTTGCTGAACATTTACGCCAAGCGGTTAATCAATAAGGAGATTAAAAATGGCTAGTTTACTACCTACTACCTTTGTTTATGCCGAAAAAGCGGATGATTTAGCAAAGCTGATTGCATTGGCTCGTGGTCTTGGTGAAAAGGTTAATGTGCTGTTTATCGGTGATGATGAAAGCACGCGTGAATGTGTCAACTTAGGCGCTGACTGTGTTTATTGTTTCGCACCACAAGAAGGTGTGATTGCTGACGATTATGCCGCCTCTTTTGCCGCCATTATTAAAGAGGCGGGCGAGAATGCATTGGTTCTTCTTGCTTCATCAAAACGTGCAAAAGCCATTGCCGCTCGCCTTGGCGTGACGTTAAAAGCGGGTGTCGTCAGTGATGCATTAAGCCTTGCTATTGAAAACAATACCGTGATTGCAACACACCAAGTTTATGGTGGTTTAGCACATGCTAAAGCAGAAATTCGTTCACCTTATGCTATTGCCACTGTGGGCAGTGCGCTCGATGTGGAAGCAATCAAAGACGCACCCAATGCACCTGTGGTGCAAAGTGCCTTTATCGCCCCCGCACATACATTAAAAGTGTTAGCACGTAAGCCAAAACAAGGTAGTACTGTTGATTTAGGTAAAGCGCACTGTGTTGTTGGTGTTGGACGCGGTTTTGCTAAGGCAGATGATATTGCATTAGCGTCAGCATTAGCGAAAGCCCTTCAAGGTGAAGTAGGTTGTTCTCGTCCAATTGCTGAAGGTGAAGGCTGGATGGAACACGATCGCTACATTGGTGTTTCAGGCGTGACTTTAGGTGCGGACGTTTATGTTGCTGTCGGTATTTCAGGGCAAATCCAACATATGGTCGGTGTGGATAGAGCAAAAATCATTGTTGGTATCAACAAAGATAAAAATGCCCCAATTTTCAATATGGTGGATTACGGTATTGTTGGCGACCTCTACAAAGTGTTACCTGCATTAACCGCGAAGCTTGGCGGCTAATCACCGTAGGTCGCTTAGTGATAATTTGCTAAGCGACCACACATAATAAAAGGATAGGAAAGTATGTCAGACGATATTTTTGACGCCATTATTGTGGGTGGTGGACTTGCTGGTGGTACTGCTGCCTATGTATTAGCACAAGCAGGGTGTGATGTTTTAGTGGTAGAGCGAGGTAATTTCGCTGGCAGTAAAAATATGACAGGTGGGCGTTTGTACGCACATAGTCTTGAAAAAATCATTCCCAATTTTGCTCAAGAAGCCCCTGTTGAACGACTAGTGACGCGCGAAAAAATTTCCATGCTAACGGAAACCGATGGGGTCACTTTAGATTATCAACATACTCAGCAAGAAGAGGAAGCGGCACGCTCTTATACCGTATTGCGTTCTTCATTTGATCAATGGTTAATGGAAAAAGCAGAAGACGCTGGCGCACAAGTGATCACGGGTGTGCGTGTCGATGAAGTGTTGGTAAAAGATGGAAAGGTGTGTGGTGTAAAAGCGGGTGATGATGAAATTGAAGCTCACGTCGTTATTCTTGCTGATGGTGTTAACTCATTATTAGCAAAACAGTTAGGTATGACACAAAAAGTTAATCCTCACACTGTGGCTGTAGGGGTTAAAGAGTTATTGGAATTCACGCCACAACAAATGGAAGACCGATTTGGTTGTACTAATGATGAAGGCTTAGCTTGGCTTTTTGCTGGCGCACCATCAGGCGGATATTTAGGTGGCGGATTCTTATATACCAATAAAAACACCGTCTCTTTAGGCCTTGTTTTAGGGCTACATAATGTCGACAAATTCGAAAAAACGGTTCCTCAATTATTAGAAGATTTTAAACAACACCCTGTTGTTGCACCACTTATCAAAGACGGCAAATTATTAGAATATTCAGCGCATATGGTGCCAGAAGGTGGCATGAATATGGTGTCTGAATTAGTCAAAGATGGCGTATTAGTTGCGGGAGATGCTGCTGGATTTTGCCTTAACGTTGGCTATACCGTAAGAGGGATGGATTTAGCAATTGCCTCTGGTGAAGCAGCTGCAAAAGCAGTATTAATGGCGAAAGAGCAAAACAGCTATAGCCAAAAAGAATTAAGTTGCTATCAATCGTTATTAAATGACAGTTTCGTCATGAAAGATATGAAGTTATATAAAGACTTACCTTCTTTCCTCGATAATACAAGATTCTTTACGGATTACCCGCAAATGGCTGCCAATGTCATGCATGATTTATTCGTGATTAATGGCCCAGAAAAACCTGTGCGTAAGAAAATACTGTCTCAAGTTAAGAAAGTCGGTGTGATGAACTTAATTAAAGATGGATTTAAGGGGGTACGTTCTTTATGAGTCAAGTAAATGTAGACGTTAAATTAGGCGTCAATAAATTTAATGTGGATGAAGAAAATCCACATATCGTTTTAAAGGATGATATCGATCCTGCACAATTTGAAATCTTAATGAAAGCTTGCCCTGCAGGGTTATATAAAAAAGATGAAAAAGGACAATATCTTTTTGATTATGCAGGGTGTTTAGAGTGTGGTACTTGCCGTGTTTTATGTGGCGATACGATTTTAAAAAAATGGGAGTATCCGTGTGGCACATTAGGCATTGAGTTTCGTTACGGCTAATGAAATAAATTTTATCTCCCCTCTAGAATAACCTCCAAAATGTAAACTAGGGGGGAGATAATTAATCTACTTATCTTAATGAGTGTATTTTTCGATACTCGGAAGGTGTCATAAAAAATTCAGATTTAAATTTTCGACTTAAATTAGAAATATCGCTAAATCCACATTCATAAGCTAACTGTGTAATATTTTTCTCTGCCAAGAGAGGATTCACTAAAGCTGCTTTATAATTCTCAAGACGTTTTTGGTAGATCCAACGAAGTACAGACGTATTTTGTTCTTTAAATAACATCTGTAAATAGCGCACGGAGATCCCACACGCATTTGCGCATTCATTAACACTCAAATCTGGATCAGAAAGATGTTGCTCAAGATAGTGCTGAGCAAAATAAAATAGCGTTGACCTTCCTAAGCTTTGCGGTGGTGTCGCTATACTGTATTCACTGAAAGCAGACGTAATTAAATTCAATAAAATATCGGCAAGTTGTTGTGCATGCTGTGGCGGCATTG
Source organism: Proteus vulgaris (assembly GCF_016647575.1). GTDB lineage: Bacteria > Pseudomonadota > Gammaproteobacteria > Enterobacterales > Enterobacteriaceae > Proteus > Proteus mirabilis_B. The sequence goes on along the minus strand of NZ_CP032663.1, from coordinate 3,586,842 downwards.
AATCTAAGAACGGAATGTAGCGCATCACAAAGCTATAAACGAGAGAGCCGGTAATACTATTACCACGTATCGCTCTTGCAGTGAGATTTTGGGTATTACCTAAACGGGATGCCAGTTTCTCCCTTGGGATCAAAATTTTAAATAATGAGTAATCGTTATCAAAAGACCATGATACTGGTCTTGCCATATCAAAAATACAAAAGTCACCTTGCCGTAGAAATGCGGTTCTTCCATCTTGAGTAAGATGGCTGGTTCCTGAACGCTGGATTTCAATTTGAAAATGCTCTTCTAAGCTAAGTTTATGAGTTAATGGACGGCTACTCGCCCAGTGCCCATTAGACTCTAGCTGAATAAAGCGCATATTGGTCACCTGTTGCTCGACAATATTGGCATAAAATCGAGAATGAGGAGGCAATTCGACTTCATTGCATTCATAAGACGATAAAAAGCGGTCTTTTATTGTATCCCTGAATACGGAAAACCGATCTACGTCAGGGAGTTCCCGAGTCGTAAACATGCTTTTCATAGTACGCCCACTTTTATTGAAAGTATTTTGTTGTGTTGCTACTTGTCGGGTATAAAAATGCCTTAAACCAGACAAAAATAGAATAATTTTTCGATAACTTTAATCTAAAAATTAGAATAGTACGTTTAAATAATTATTGATGAAGATATCTATTATCTTCCTTGTTAATAAATTGAAGACAATATATTTAAAAGTTTTTAATTTATTTAAACTAAAGTCATGTAAATTATAGAATTAATTTATAGCATTTTTGATGCTATCATTTCTATGCTATTAATCCTAAGTTAATTTCCTATCTTTAGAGAGAGATCTCATAAATAGATTAAGAGTGATTCTTATTAATATCTCGTTTATTTCATTCTTTTCAGAGTGTGAGTTAATATGGATTTTATGTACTGGATATAATCATTTGTTAAATAATATTGTTATTTATTGTTAATCGTAGCGTTATTAATTATATAAAATATAATTAAATTTCTATAAATTTAATTATTAATAGAATTCGTAATATATATTACAACAATTCTTCCTTTGATATCATGATTTATTAATAGTAAATATATTTAATCTTAACGATGTTCACGCTTTCATTTGTTGTGAACAAATCAATATCGTGAACGTGAAATAGGTTTCTCGATTTATAAAACATTATTTATGTAGTATTTAGCCCACTAAAATAAGTGGGCTAAACATGACTATTTTTTATCTTTAACGTAGACCTTGCACACTTTCCACTAAATTGGCTAACTGTGATACTACGCGGTCGCCAATATCAGCGTTATCACCACCCAATGCCTTATTACGCATAAAGTCTTTCTTGATTTGTGTCCAACGAGTAGTATCTTTTTCGGTTAATTTTCCACGTAATTCAGCGAGTTTTAGTAAGTTCTCTTCAGCGCCCGTTGTTAGCAGTTGTGCTTCACCAAGATAGTGATCGTCTAGCAAGCGTTCAATTTCTTCATCATTCATTACCGCAGACACTTTCTCACTTAACTTATTCATATTGCGGTAACTGCCTTGCAAACGGAATGCTGGCTCTGTGCGATATTTATCTGATTGAGCGGCGCTGGCAATATATTGATGATTCACTTTTAAGATAACATTTCGTAAGGTAATTAAGTGTTTAAGTACCATTACAATTTCATTAATTTCAGCATCTGAATATGGATAACTTAATGTGTTGGTCGAAACGGATTTCCCCATTGCTTTATCCACTAAAACATAGAGATCGTTAAGATCACGCAGAGCCAGCGGTGCCAATACCGCATTGGATGTTAGGCTGTTTTCGATATAACTCAGCGCAAAGGCTTCATCCATACCCCCTAATACTTCACCTAAGTTATAAATATCAGCACGGTTAGCCAGCATATCAGGAATACGGAAAACTTCGCCTGATTCGGTATAAGGGTTTCCTGCCATCACGACACAGAATTTTTTACCCCGCATATCATAGGTTTTGGTTTTTCCTTTCCATACCCCTTCAATACGTCTTGTTCCATCACACAGTGAGATAAATTTCTGTAAGAATTCAGGGTGAGTATGCTGAATATCATCCACATACAGCATAACGTTATTACCCATTTCTAGCGCTAAGTTGAGCTTCTCAAGCTCTTGTCTCGCAGTTGCGTTGGGCGCTTGTTCCGGATCGAGCGATAGCACGTTATGTCCTAATGCAGGACCATTGATCTTCATAAAAATCAGACCTAAACGTGCCGCAGCATATTCCATTAATGTGGTTTTACCGTAACCTGGAGGGGAGATCATTAACAATAATCCCATTAAATCGGTGCGCTTACCTTCTCCTAAAGCCCCGATTTGTTTTGCCATATTGTCACCAATAATCGGCAAGTAAACATCATTAATCAGCTTGTTACGGACAAAAGAGCTTAATGGTTTGGCTTTAAATTCATGCAATTTTAAGCGCTCACGTTCATCACTGACTATTTTCTGGCGCAAGGTGAGGTACTGTCGAAATGCAGGAATAAAGTTCTTTCTTTGCCCACGCATTCGACTGAAATAATCATCTAAACTGAGTGATAACGCTTGGTTTTCAATCGTTGGGTGAGAGCCTAATAAACCTGTTACTGTAAAGTATAAATCGGCTTCGCTATAACGCGCTGATGCGACTTTATCTAAAATAATGATAGCGATAGCACCCGGAATATAAGGGGTAAGATCGGCATAATCAGGTAGAGAGCATAACCCTTGTAGCCAATTTTGGATCAGTGCCCAACGCTGTGCGTATCGCGTGCCTAAATTTTGTTGTGAACGATTAAAGTCCATCCACATATGGGCTTCTTCTAATCGACTTTGCAGTGCAACCACTAACTCTTTAGCATATTTGCTATAAACCAATTCAATGGGTGTTCTCGCCAAAGCAAAGCTTAAATATTCAGAGGCTTGTATCGGAATATAGTGTTCGCACTCAATCGGATTATTATGAAGGAATAGGCGTATATCCGCTTCGATTTCAGCTTGCAGATCGGTTAACGCGTCATCTGTATGGAATAATTGCTGAATATTCAGTGCAGTTCTTGCACGTTCAGGCCACAAAGCAGGGTATTGCTCATTTTGTTTGGTTTCCCAAAATAGTGCGGCTACTGCGCGAGCAGTCGGGTTGTAGCGTAGAAGATCGGCACTTTCACCTATTGGGAGCAGCTTTTTCAATATAGCGATCGCATCGTGATCGTGGATCCCTTTTTCATAGCCTTCTTTATAACGTGGTGTTGCGAAATCACGTACGAGCTTTTCCAGTTTTTCTGGAATGGTGAGTGCTTCTTTTAGCGTTTCGTAATCAAGGCCATCTTGACGTTTTGCTGCGGCATAAATAATGGAATAAGCGAGGTATTCTGCGCGATAAACGGTGTCAGATTCAGACTCAAGTGAGGCATTCCAATAAGGTTGTAATTGGGCTAGCTCTGCATTTTCAATCGGCTCTTGGTAATCTGTGCCTGTTAGGTATAACCAGAGTTTATCTTCTTTAGGTAAGATAGTGAGATCAAGCTCTTGCGTATTAACACTAAAACGATGGCGAGGCCCTAATTTAATGACATTACCGCCGTCTTCAAAAATATCAGTTTTATCCCGCAGAATACGAATAGCTTGGTCGCGAGAGGATTTTAGACGCGCATCAATATCATCAGCTTTGACGTTATCATTGATTTCTCTTAGCTTTTCAATGATTTCTCGTGTTTTTAATGATAGTGGATCGGATGCGAAAAATGCATTTAATTCATCTTGTGATTGCAAACGAGAAGTACGACGTTGCAGATTTTCCAGCAAGCGATTTGCTGCAGTAAGCAGGCTTTGTGAGCGACGTTGACGATCATCAAGCAGTACTTGTTTGTGCGACTCAAAGGTTTCAACTAACTCTTCACGTTTAGCGAGAATATCATCAAGAAACTCATCATGATGACTAAATTGGCTTTCAAGCTCTTCTAATTGAAGCAATAAGCGAGAAAGCTGATCGTCACAACGCTCAGGATCGGTTGCAAGGGATAATGCATTGGTGATCCCTTGGCTAAATAAGCGAAATTGTGCGCCAAATTGTGCCACGCTTTCGACACTACTTTGTGATTTGCGTTTTTGTTGTAGTCGAGCGCGGGATTGGTTTAGTTGAGCATAGATCTGTGAAATCGCGTCAATAATATGGGTTTGTTGAGTGACATCTTGGAATGTTAAAGATGCCATTAAGTTAGAAAGCATATCCAAATCAGCGGACATTTTTTCCATGTCATTCATCGGGATATCTAACTGTGCGCTGTTTTGCGCTTTTTCAATGAGATTTTCAAAAGTAACTAGCTGAGTTTTAAACGGTTGTAACGCTTTATCACTGGCAAGAAACAGCGCTGTGGCTTGAGAAACACGTTGCTGAGTTTCTGTAATTTCCGTTTCCATCGCGCTGAGCTTGGTTAAATCCATATAACGGAATTCACGCAATGAAATCAGATGCCCACGATGAGCATTCAGTGAATTTAAGCTATCAACAAATTGTTGTATATCTGTCCAGCTATCAGGCAGTGTTAAGGAGAGTAGTGATTTTTGGCGATTCACCGCTTCAAGCATGGATTTCGCAGATTGCTGACGAATACTTTCTACTTTTTCATATTCATCAAGCACTAATTCGCTGGTTTGAGCGATATCTTTGAGAAGTTTTCCAATACCCAAACAGTGTTCATCGTTAAACCAATAATAGAGATCTAATAAATTTTTAGGTTGTGAACTAAGCTGTTCATAACGAGCAATAGAAATTTGATTACCTTCAATTTCTTTTGCGACATGCAATATTTCAGAAATACCTCGCACTAAATCAGCATTACCAATTCTTCCATAGAAACCATTACGAGGCGGTTGTTTATCGGCAAATTCTTCTGAATAGAACGGGGTTTGCCAAACTTGCATTGGATGAACGCGCGTTGCTTCTTCGCCTTCACCTTCAAACAGTACCATTTTCCCGTCTTCTAACATCGCATAGCCATGACCGACTAAAGGCACAGCAAGTTTGCGTTCAATCATATTGTAATTGAAAAGCGCGAGGCGACCTTGTGAAGGCGAGTAGAAAACATATAACACGTCTTCACCATTAGGCGAACGGCGCAGACGGCGGAAATACATACCTTCCATCGGTTGATCAAAGGTTTTGTATTCACCATTTTGCAGGTAATAGCCACCAGGGAAAATAATGCCATGATCTTCAGGTAATTGGACGCAAGCTTGCCCAATCGCATCAATGCGTTGTACGGTTTGCGCCAAAATGTTGTAGACCAAATAACGCCAATTTTCTTCTCGATACGGCAAGATTTTTAACAGAATTAAACTGCCTGTTTGAGCATATTCAATTTGTGCATCATCGAGAGATTGGTTCTTATCTAATACAGCTTCACGATAAATACCTAAACCATCTTCAGTATTATTTTCACATTTAACGGTTAGATCGCCACCAGTTGTTTCGACAAAAACGGTATCAAGAATATTGATATGAGGAAAACGGCCGTTGACCGTATCTTCACGTTGGGTTTTTGTCCATTCAAAATCATAAGCAGGAGGAAGAGCAATATCGCGTTCACCACGATTATCAATATATTCAATACGTTGCTTATCACTTGAAATTGACCAACGAAAAACACGCACATCAGTAATACGAGCACCAATCTGGAAACTGGCGAGTAACTTTCCGTCACGCTCAACTAACTGTAATAGTTGCGTATTTTTATAGTAAGTATAGAGCTCAGTAAAATCTTGAATAAAGCGATTGTCGTTTAAGAACGTATTTTCATAAGGTACGGCTTCAACATCAAACTCGCCCTCATTTTCAATTAAACGATAAAGTGAAAAAACATCTTCAAGATGTGTTTCACGTTTTAATCCAAGGAAAACGTTATAACCAAATAGTAACCACTCACCTACACGAACAATATCTCTGGCTTGGCAGTTATTTTCAGTGCGAATACGAATACGGCCAATAATATCCATTTGGCTTTGACCAAATTCATCTAAGCGATACTGATTGAGCTCAGTGGCTTTTTGATGAAGTTGTTGGCCTTGTTCAGTGAGGCGTTTGCGTAAAATTTCATACGCACCACCTTGTGCAACGGCGCTATCGAGTATTTCCTGCTCGCGATTCGTATCCAGAATGTCAGACATGGTATAACGGATTTCCTTGGCTTAAACGATAAAAACAAAAGAAAAGACACAGAGATAAACGCTATGTCTTTTCACCTCCTTTAAATAAAATTATTCTTCTTTAGAGGAGTCTGATTTAGTTGTCACATCTTTAATTAGCTGACTGGCGCCTTTTGTTGCCATAAATCCATTAATTAAATCTTGAACTTCAGGATTTTTTAATAAAGAAGCGATATCGAGTTTTTTATCTTGTTGAGTACGGTTAATCAGCTTTTCAACGTTCTCTTTGGCAAAACTGCTTTTATCCATAAAACCATCAACAGCTTTACCTAAGCTTAATGCTTTAGAGAAGGTATTAAAGAAGTTGCCATCACCACCCACAATTTCAATATTGGTTTTGCTTAGAGCGGCTGCCAATACATCAGCTTGTTCGCGTGCAATTTCTTTATTGGCTTCAATAGACGCCATTGCTTGTTCAAATTGTTTTTCAAGACGCATACGGAACTCTTCGTGCGAACGTGCCGTATCGCTGAGGTGATCCATCGATTTAAATTTATCCGTTAAACCATCTGCTTCTGCTTTCAGACGTTGACGAATAACTTCGGCTTGTGCTGAACCTAATTGGCCTTCACCACGCGCTTGAGCAGCGAGTTTTTCTTCAAGGATCTTAGCATCCGCTAAACCTAGCTTCTCTTTTGCATGGGCTTGTTGTTCTTCACCACGCGCTTGAGCGGCTAATTTTTCTTCCAAGATTTTCGCTTCTGCAAGGCCTTGTTGTTGCTGAGCTTGTGCTTTAGCTTCCATCACTTGCGCTTCAGTTAAGCCTTTTTCTTTCATGCCTCGAGCTTCTGCTAATAGTTTTTCAGCAGTGACATTAGCAAGTACTAAGCCTTCTTTCTCTTCAGCTTCCGCCGTTGCTTGACGTACACGAGCTTCAGCAAGACCTAATGCTGCGTGCTCTGCTTCAATACCTTCAGCTAAACGTTTTTTCGCTTCGGCTTGTTTTACTGAGGCTTCTAATTCAGCTTTTGCCATTGTGCTGATTTCTTCAGCTTTATGTTTAGCACTAGATTCATCGGCTTCAGCTCTTTTCACTTGGCGAACTAAAGATTCTTCCGCTTCCGCTTGTGCATTAATCACAGTGACTTGGCGCATACGTTCAGCTTCTGAAACTTCACGTACTTCTTTAATGCGTTCTTCTTCTTGAGCTACGGTTTTCTCTACGGCAACACGTTCACGGATAACATTTGAGATGTTTTTACGTTCTTCTTCTAACGCTTTTTCTTTCTCAATACGTTGCAACTCAACTTCACGTTCACGAGCCACAATTTCTAATTCACGTGCACGATTTACACGTTCTTGTTCAATAGTGACGGCGCGGGTACGATTTTGTTGTGCAACTTCCACTTCGCGCATACGGTTTTCTTCACGGATCTCAATTTCTTGTTGAGTCTGAATGCGAGCTTGTTCTGCTTTAAGACGCTCTTCTTCTTGAACGCGTAGTGTTTCTGACGTTTCACGAGCGCGAATATTGTCGATTTCTCGTTTTTGGCGTGCTTCTGCATCTGCTTGTTGGCGCTCTAAAGCCAGACTTGCTTCGCGAGTTTCAACGTTTTTCTTTTGAATAGCGAGCTCTTGATCGCGCTCTTTTTGGTTGGTTTCAATATTATGAATGGCGGTAATTTCCGTGATTTTACGGATACCTTCAGAGTCAAAAATATTATTAGGATCAAGCGCTGATTTCGGGGTTTGTTCTAAATAGTCGATAGCAACGTCTTCTAATGCATAGCCGTTTAGATCTTTACCGATGACATCAACAATGCGATCACGGAAATTTTGTCTATCTTCAAAAAGCTTAGACAGTTCCAGTTGTTTACCTACGGTTTTTAATGCTTCAGAAAATTTTGCACTAAAAAGCGTACTGACTGCTTGATGATCGGAGGCTCTATCAACACCAATGGCTTTCGCGACTTTTAGTACGTCTTCAGTGGTTTCATTAACACGTAGATAGAAAGCAACCGTGATATCTGCACGTAAGTTATCCTGACAAATCAGGCCATCTTTACCACGACGGTCTACTTCTAATGTTAAAAGAGAAATACGCATAAACTCTTTTTTGTAGATAACAGGATAAACCAATGCACCCGTAAAATGGACTTTAGGTTGTGAGGTCATATCGTTGACAATTAAGGCTGTACCTTGAGGCACCTTAATATAGAAAGCCTTAAATAATCCAAATAGCCCTAAAATAATTAGGATTGTGAAACCAACGACAGTTAAGAAAGGCATAACGAAAGCCAAATCCATACTTTTTTCTCCATAGGTTCAGACGATACCGTCATTTTTTAATAGTGTTTGTCTGTTAACTAAATTGTCTTTCATCAAATGTAGATATTAGCGATGAAATTCATCTTCCGTTACGACTTGATAACTGTGAGTGGGCGCGTCATAACTAATAATAACTACGCTATCCCCTCGTTTAATATTTTCTGTTTCAGGCGCTCTAATTTGTAAAATTAAACCCGCACCTCCATCTTCTAAAACAGCTTCACCTTTGTTTTCTGTTACATTGATTGACCGTACTAACGCTAATTTACCTACCAATTGGTGTACTGATTTAGGCTTATTACGTGACATCAGTTTTTTACGGATCGGTTTTAAACATACCGCCGTAAGATTAAGTGCAATAAAAGAGGTAATGATAAAGGCAACAAAGCCTGTTAAATAACGAATAAAATTCGTTTCAATAGCACTAATAATCCAATAATTAGTAAAGTAACTGATAAACCAGCCAAAAAGGGTGAAGAAAGTTAAAATAATGGTGACAGGAATACCGGCTAATCCTAATTTAGTTAACCAACCAGCAAGCCCTGTTGCATCAACATTGATATCTAATTCACTATCAATATTAAATAAATCAATATCTAATAATCCAAAAGCAGCGCAAAGCCAATAGAAAGAGATAATAATAAGTAATGCACTAAAAATAATGCTGGGAAACGCTAGGCTATTTTGGAAAAACAAATTCATAAAGGTTCTCTTAATTTAAGAAAATGGCAATGTTATTGTCATATTAATATCTCTTATCATACTTCAAAACGTTGAAAAAGCATGTAGTTATAATCACATTCTCTATTTATTTTTCGATTTTATCTTTTATAGAATTTAATATAACTTATTGAGATAATTATAAATAATATTCGGTATTATTGCGTATAGAATCAGATCATTCTCTAAAAAATAATAAAAATATTTTCATCTATTAAATATCATTTCTTTTTAAGTGAATAAGTATTTTGTTATAAAAAATAGAAATTTATTAAATAAAAACTCTATAACATTAAAAAAACGATACTGATTGTATTGTGTATCCCATGTAACACTATTGGTGCGATTAATGAACGAGTTCCTATTCTGATTTGGCAAAACACAACACCCACAACAAAAATAAGGATAAATGTAGTGATTGACTCATATTGAGTGTGCATCGCTGCAAATAGAAGTGACGAGAGAATAATGGCTACCCATTTGCCAATATTGCCATACCACATACCTGCATTTAGTAGAAAACCTCTAAAAATGATTTCTTCAGTAATTGGAGCAATAAAGATAACTGAGAGTGCAAATAAGAAGAAGGCAAAACCTGTAATAGATTCGATTTCTGTAACCCATGAATCATCTTCAGAGCCTAAAAATAGACTAATAAAATATAATCCCACTAAGGCTAAAAAGGGGGCTTTTAGTGTACTCCATTGAAGGCGACCTAACGGCATTAATTTAATATGTTTTTGATAGGCAAACCAAATAATTAGACAGTAGGGGAGATAAATAAAAAAACTGACTAATGAGATGATATAAGGTGATTGAAATAGCGCTGCAGGCGCTGGCGTCAGTAATAGACTAAAAGAAGAGAAAAAATAACCTATAAAGGCAAGTATACAGATAAAGGAGTGATAAATTCGGTCTTTGGGAAATTCCATTTTTGTTGATCCTTGGGTGATAAATCATACCGTTTAGAGCGATATTATAGAAAACAGAGTTTAGATATTAATTATATCTAATGAAAATGATATTACTCTACTTTAATAATTAAGATGAAAATCAATGATTATAAAATATTTTGTATATTCTATTTTTCACTTTCAAAAAATGATAACGTTCTTCACTAAGAGATTTATTGTATTTCTAAAAATTATAGGCAAATATTCAATCGATTATTGACTTAATAAGAATTATCTTTTTTTGTAAACAAAAACTTATCACCTTAAAAAGTGATAAGAGATAGAAAATTAATGATCCTGACAGTCAGCTTCATTTATACAGTCACTAAATAAATCATTCCAATTTTTAGGCGGGTGACCTTTCTTTAGTTTTTTCTCAAAGACTCGGTAAGCATCAGTTTTATTGCCATAAGTTCGCAAAGTATCATTATCATTTATCCATGCCAGAATGATGATCTTTTCCTTAAAACTGAATCTAAAAAATAAACGATATCTTCCATTTACTAATTTAATTCGTGACCAATTTTTATTTTCTTCTCCTAAAGTATTACCCAACCTAAACTCTGGTGCCCGTGTATCATTTGTGATGTTTACTATAGATTTCAATACATGAGCAAAAATTTTTGTATCTGCTTGTTTCTGATAATCTTCGGGATATTTTTTTTTCAGTGCTTCAACTTTTTGTAGTAATTCATCATATTGTTGTTTAAAGCAAGGATGTGCATAGATTGTCCATCCATTCAAATCTGTAGGGAAATCCATATTATTTTATTCGTTATCGGTGATGTCATCGTCAAGGTTGATATCCATACCTTCAACTAATTCAAAACCGCGAGATATATCGAGAGGTTGAATGGTTTGAGGATGATTAGTTATATCTTGAGCGAGAAAATTAAGAAACGATGCCATAACAGGATCTTTTGATCCATCGCTGTGACGTGAGATAAGTACATCACCAGTGCTCAGTAATTTGTAGTGAATACGATCTCCACCACTAAGATGTAGAGCTTCTCTAATTGACGCGGGAATTGTGGTTTGATGACGTTCTGTTATTTTTGAATCAGCTTCAAGAGCGATGTTGTCAGTGCAAACGTGGGTTAGCATGATTTGCTCCTTTTACTTACGGTGTATGTTTTATGAACTGATTATAGATAATAGAAGAAAACAATGCAAATGCATTGCAATTTAATTGCATTGTTTTTTTGCTCTAAAATTAATTGAAAATCTATGAATACGGCTATGTCTTTAATGTATGAATTGATGTGAGGTTACGTCAGTGTTGTTAAATATATAAGAAAAGAAAATAGCTAGGATCTTGAGAGAATGATTTTCAAACCGCTAGAAAGCAAAAAACCAGCCCTAAGGCTGGTTTTTCTAAAGATGGTGCCCGAACTCGGAATCGAACCAAGGACACGGGGATTTTCAATCCCCTGCTCTACCGACTGAGCTATTCGGGCTAACGAGGCGCATTAAACCGTATTCAGCGTGATGCGTCAACGTCTTTTTAATAAAAAATGCAAAAATAAGTTTGTTTGCTTTCTTTTTATTCTATTCGAGTTTAATTTTTCATCATAAGCTATTTTTTAGTAAAAAATGCTTAAATAACAATCAGTAAAGATATTCACTTTTTTGCATATCAAAGAGAAAACTTTCTCTTTTTTTGATGATTTAATTTATTTTTCGCTACTCAACAGAGAGAAATTGAGTACAAGCGAAAAAATAACTCATTTCTTTCGTTTTCCAACACTCAAAACTAACTTAGTGCACCATTTTTACGGCATTGAGCAATCTTGAGAATATCTTCTGCCAATAATTTTGCTGTAATAATATCATCAGCGTGATGATTCACCATTAAACGGCTTAAACAGCCTTCTAAGATGAGTTCCATCTGTTTGGCAACTAACTCACTATCTTCGATATCAAGCTCGCGTAGTAGCGTTCTAGAGTAATCAAATGAGCTTTGCTTTTGACGTTGGCTTAATTGGTGAATTTGAGAGTGCTCATCAGGATATGCGCTACAAGCCGCTACGAATAGACAACCGGGAAAACGATTTTTCTCTAAACGTATCGCCAGTTGATCATAACGAGCCAGTAATTTTTGTTCGATAGTCAGTTCTTCATCTAGCATGACTTGGCGTTGCCAAATATCAATTTGCTGTCCGTGGTGGCGAAGACAATCAAAAATCAAGGCGTCTCTATCTGGCCAGAAAGGGTGAAGATCAGATTCATGGATACCAGAATCTTGAAGAAGCTCAGGTAAGGTTGCAGCTAAGCCGTATTGCTCTAACTGGATAAGTACGTGGTCTAATAACGCTTCACGTTGCACGGAAATCTCCTTAAATCACGTTGTCGCGAGAACATCATAATTAGCAGACTTTAGCTAAAAATGAAAGCAAGGAACGACAGGCTAAAATGAAAATACCCCATCTTGCGACGGGGTATTTTCTTGTTTTTTTATTTCTTGTAAGCGCTAGGCGCTTTTTTGCAATGTTTTAATTTTTTACTTCAAACTACAGGATCATACCGCCGAAGAGGAAACCAAATCCGACAGCTAATACCACACCAATAGTACCTGGGATAAAGAATGGGTGGTTGAAGACTAATTTACCGATACGAGTTGTACCTGTGTCATCCATTTGAACCGCCGCAACCAGTGTTGGGTAAGTTGGCAGAATGAACAGACCAGAAACTGCAGAGAAAGATGCAATCGCAGTTAATGGAGATACACCTAATGCTAAAGCCATTGGCATTAACGCTTTCGCTGTTGCTGCTTGAGAATATAACAGAGCAGAACAGAAGAAGAAGATAACCGCTAATAACCAAGGATGGCCAGTGATTAAGTCACCCGCAGTCAGTTTGATCCAATCGATGTTGCTTGAAACGAAAGTATCACCTAACCATGCAACACCCAGAATACAAATACATGCACTCATACCTGCTTTAAAGGTACTTGAGTTTAGGATGTTGTCAGTTTTAACTTTACAGAAAACAGTGATTAAGGTTGCAACACTCAGCATGATGATAAGAATAGCGTTAGTCGTATTCATCAGTGGAGTTTTGACAATACCTAAGCTTGGGCTGTTGATGATTGCATAAGTGACAACACACAGAACACCCAGTAGGAACAGCATTACAGATGATTTAGCACCTGGTAATGTTTCTCTACGCGCTTGGCTACCACGTAATTCAACCAGACCTTGTTCTAAACGCTCACGATAGACAGCATCATCAGACAGTTTTGAGTTAAATACCCAAGACACGATGAATGACATCAGGATGATTGCAAGGAAAGTCGCTGGTAATAAGATAGACAGCAGAGTGATGTAGCTTACTGTATTACCTTCACCAACCATTGCTGGGTTTTCCATGACAGATGCCATGTAAACAACAGCAGCAGAGATTGGAGATGCAGTAATACCGATTTGGGCTGCAACAACACCAGTTGATAAAGGACGGCAAGGTTTGATGCCTTGTTCTTTTGCAACTTCAGCGATAACTGGCAGTGTTGCTAAAGAGATGTTCCCTGTACCTGCAAATAGAGTTAAGAAATAAGTCACAATTGGCGCAAGAATTGTGATGTATTTTGGATTACGTCTTAACAGTTTTTCAGTTTGGCCAACAAGGTAATCCAAACCACCAGCAACCTGCATCGCAGAGATTGCGGCAATAACAGCCATAATGATGGAGATAACATCAAAAGGGATTGAACCAGGTTTAACACCGATAGCAGCTAAAACTAAAACCCCTAAACCACCGGCAAACCCGATACCAATTCCCCCAAGTCTCGCACCGAGGAAAATGGCCAGCAGAACGATAATCAATTCTACGGCTAACATAGCGTTTACTCCTTGAGATAATTAAAAAAATGAGAAAAATAAGTTAAATTTATGTTTTTACAATCAAGTAAAAAGGCACGTCTCTTAAAGAGTCCGTGCCTTGTGTTTTTAAGAGCTCATTCTTATGTTTAACAGTGTCATGTTATAAAACACAATTATTAATCATCGAAGCGTTTTGCTTTGTAAGCCGGGTTTTTTAAGTTCTCAACAGAGAAGATATCATCCAGTTGTTCTTCGGTTAATAAACCGCGTTCTAGAACAACTTCACGTACACTCTTACCTGTTTCAGCACAAATCTTACCAACGATGTCGCCGTTATGGTGACCGATGAATGGGTTCAGATAAGTAACGATACCGATTGAGTTGAATACGAAGTGTTCACAGATTTCTTTATTCGCAGTGATACCATCAACACATTTTTCTACTAAGTTACGGCAAGCGTTGCTTAATAGAGAGATTGATTCGAACATTGCTTGACCGATTGCTGGTTCCATTACGTTTAATTGTAATTGACCTGCTTCAGCAGCCATAGTCACACAAGTGTCATTACCGATAACTTTAAAGCAAGCTTGGTTAACAACTTCTGGAATTACTGGGTTTACTTTAGCTGGCATGATTGAAGAGCCTGCTTGTAGTTCTGGAAGATTGATTTCTTTCAGACCTGCACGAGGACCAGAGGACAGTAAACGTAAGTCATTACAGATTTTAGACATTTTCACAGCTAAGCGTTTTAATGCGCCGTGAACCATCACATAAGCACCACAGTCAGAAGTTGCTTCAATTAAGTCTTCTGCTGGAACACATGCTAAACCAGTAACTTCTGCTAATTTTTTAACAGACAGTTCTTGGTAACCAGGCGCTGTATTCAGACCAGTACCGATAGCTGTTGCACCTAAGTTCATTTCTAACAATAACTCAGCAGTGCGTTTCAGGTTTTTGATTTCTTCTTTCATCAGTACAGAGAAAGCGTGGAATTCTTGACCTAAAGTCATTGGTACAGCATCTTGTAATTGAGTACGACCCATTTTCAGGATGTCTTTGAACTCAACCGCTTTTCTATCAAAACCTGCTTTCAGCAGTTCGATAGATTCAGTTAATTTGATAACAGAGTTATAAACCGCTACACGGAAGCCACAAGGATAAGCGTCGTTTGTTGATTGGCTCTTATTGACGTGGTCATTCGGGTTCAGGTATTGGTATTCACCTTTTTGGTGGCCCATTAATTCCAGACCGATGTTTGCGATAACTTCATTGGTATTCATATTTAATGAAGTACCAGCACCGCCTTGGAATACATCAACTGGGAATTGATCCATGTGTTTACCTGTTTCTAATACTACGTCACAGGCTTTGATAATCGTATCAGCGATTTCGCGAGGAATAGTGTGAAGTTCTTTGTTTGCTAATGCAGCAGCTTTTTTCACCATTACCATACCGCGGATGAATTCTGGAACATCATTGATGGTACGATCACTGATGTAGAAGTTTTCAATAGCACGTAAAGTGTGGACGCCGTAATAAGCATCAGCAGGAACTTCTCTTTTACCTAACAGGTCTTCTTCGATACGAGTTTTATTTGACATGAGAACCTTCTTATTAAAATTTTAACTGTCTAGTTATGCGCTTGTTAATAAAATATATCGTTAACGGTTAATAATGTAATATAACTTACCGTTTTGCTTGGTACTGACACGATCATATTCGGGTTGTGAACAAATACCTTTAAGCTGGATCACTTTATAAGTAAATAATGTCCAAATATTTTCTTTTTGTGATCTATCTCATGGATTTTACAGTTCTACTTCTCTTTTTAACGCCCCTTGAAAAGGAGTGTTAGGCTCCCCATTATTATGTAGATAAACTAAGAAAAAGCGAGTTTGTAAACCATCACCTTAGATGTAGTTCACACTCCTTTCTATTAATAATATGAATCTTTTTTATAAAAAGGAGAACCAAGTGCGTTGGCTCCCATTAATTATTATCTGCCTTCTTATCTATATAGAAGCTGTTATTTTCGTCAATGTGGCATCTTCTATTGGCGTTCTTACAACACTATTCCTTGTGGTGCTGACTTCTTGTGTTGGTGTCTCACTGGTAAAAAATCAGGGCGTAAAAAATATTGCTTCAATGCAACAAAAACTTGCAGTAGGTGAAGTCCCCGCAGCAGAAATGGTGAAAAGCGTTTCGTTAATATTGGCGGGTATTTTATTGTTGATCCCCGGCTTCTTTACGGATTTCTTGGGCTTGCTGTTGTTATTACCCCCATTGCAAGCGCTATTAGTGACGAAATTGATCTCTCGAATTCAAATTTATTCAGCAGGTCATGGTCAAAGTGGATTTTCTTCTAATCAGAATGGAACAACATTCGAAGGCGAGTTTCAGCGTAAAGAGGATTCACCGAGTAACCAGCTGAATAATAAGGCTGAAGATCAGGATAACGACCATTTTTCTGACAAAAAATAATTAGCCCAAAGCATAATCAACTGAAATGGGGAAAATTTGAAAAAAAATCACACTTCTCCCCTTGAAGTTTTACCGGATGCCCCCACCTGTATCGTCATGGTACTGGTTCATCTTGGGCACTGGTATCAACCTTAATCCTGATATGGACTTTTTTATAGGAGCACTATTAATGAAGATTCGTCCATTACATGACCGTGTTATTGTTAAACGTAAAGAAGTCGAAGCTAAATCAGCAGGCGGTATCGTACTGACTGGCACAGCGGCGGGTAAATCTACTCGTGGCGAAATTTTAGCCGTAGGTCAAGGCCGTATTATGGAAAACGGCGACGTTAAACCGCTGGATGTTAAAGTTGGCGATATCGTAATTTTTAACGACGGTTATGGCGTTAAAACAGAAAAAATTGATAACGAAGACGTGCTTATCATGTCTGAAAGCGACATTTTAGCAATTGTAGAAGAATAATTTTTCTCTTTTAAGATCTTCTTAAACTGAACGAATTCAAAGGAAATATACGATGGCAGCTAAAGACGTCAAATTCGGTGTAGATGCTCGTAATAAAATGTTACGTGGTGTTAATGTTCTTGCAGATGCAGTTAAAGTAACTTTAGGCCCTAAAGGTCGTAACGTTGTTTTAGATAAATCTTTCGGCGCACCTGTTATTACTAAAGATGGTGTATCTGTTGCACGTGAAATTGAACTCGAAGATAAATTCGAGAACATGGGTGCACAGATGGTGAAAGAAGTTGCTTCTAAAGCCAATGATGCGGCAGGTGACGGTACTACAACTGCAACAGTATTAGCACAATCAATCATTGCCGAAGGCTTAAAAGCAGTTGCTGCTGGCATGAACCCAATGGATCTGAAACGCGGTATCGATAAAGCCGTTGTTGCAGCAGTCGAAGAACTGAAAAAACTGTCTGTTCCATGTTCAGATACTAAAGCGATTGCTCAGGTTGGTACAATTTCTGCTAACTCTGATGAAACCGTCGGTACTCTGATCGCACAAGCGATGGATAAAGTTGGTAAAGAAGGTGTTATCACCGTTGAAGAAGGTACTGGCTTAGAAGATGAGCTAGACGTTGTTGAAGGTATGCAGTTTGACCGCGGTTATCTGTCTCCTTACTTCATCAACAAACCAGAAACAGGCACAGCAGAATTAGAAAACCCATTCATTCTGTTAGTTGACAAAAAAGTTTCTAACATCCGTGAATTACTGCCTGTATTAGAAGGCGTTGCTAAAGCTAACAAACCTCTGCTTATCATTGCAGAAGATGTTGAAGGTGAAGCACTGGCAACATTAGTTGTGAACAACATGCGTGGTATCGTTAAAGTTGCTGCTGTTAAAGCACCTGGCTTTGGTGATCGTCGTAAAGCAATGCTGCAAGATATTGCAACATTAACTAACGGTGCTGTAATTTCTGAAGAAATCGGCATGGAGTTAGAAAAAGCGACATTAGAAGACTTAGGTCAAGCAAAACGCGTTGTTATCAACAAAGATACAACAACAATTATTGATGGTTTAGGTGATCAAGACGCAATCAGCGGTCGTGTATCTCAAATCCGTCAACAAATCGAAGATGCAACTTCAGATTATGACCGTGAAAAATTACAAGAACGCGTTGCTAAATTAGCTGGCGGTGTTGCAGTAATTAAAGTCGGTGCAGCAACTGAAGTTGAAATGAAAGAAAAACGTGCTCGTGTTGACGATGCTCTGCACGCAACTCGCGCAGCAGTTGAAGAAGGCGTTGTTGCTGGTGGTGGTACTGCTCTGGTTCGTGTTGCTAACGCTCTGCGTGAGATGGTTGGTGATAACGAAGAACAAACAGTAGGTATCCGCGTTGCATTACGTGCAATGGAATCCCCAATGCGTCAAATCGTTGCTAACGCAGGTGAAGAGCCATCTGTTGTTGTAAACAACGTGAAAGCAGGTGAAGGTAACTACGGTTATAACGCTGCAACAGATGTTTACGGCGATATGATTGATATGGGTATCTTAGATCCAACTAAAGTGACTCGTTCTGCACTGCAATTTGCTGCATCTATCGCAGGTCTGATGATCACAACAGAAGCGATGATCACAGATTTACCTAAAGACGACAAAATGGATTTAGGTGGCGCTGGTGGTATGGGCGGCATGGGTGGAATGGGCGGCATGATGTAATTCATCAGCTAACTGTTTTGCACGAAGAACCCGAGCTTAGGCTCGGGTTTTTTTATGCATTTTTACTTCAGAAGTCTCTAATAATTTATTTTTTATATAATTAGAAACAACTTATTTCTTTACAACTAGGCAACAGATCGTTTTTACTGCATCGCTTAAAAAATAATTAAATAAATTGGGGTGTTCACCATGTCTGTCGTCGCCATCGTGCTTATTTTTCTTTTTGCCGTGATTGTGAGTGTATTTATCTCTCGATTACTGTCAGAAAAAATTCCTTTGCCCTTGATCCAGATTGCTGTCGGAGCTTGTTTATCTATCTTTGGCTTTGAAGTTGATTTCGATCCGCATCTTTTCTTATTCCTGTTTATTCCTCCATTGCTCTTTTTAGATGGTTGGCGTATTCCCAAAGAGGCGTTATTCCAAGAAATTAAACCGATTATGTCGCTGGCAATTGGTTTAGTCGTAGTGACAGTGATTGGTATGGGCTTTTTTATTCACTGGCTTATTCCTTCAATTTCACTTGCGATTGCTTTTGCATTAGCGGCAATTTTGTCACCAACCGATCCTGTTTCAGTTTCGGCTATGACCGTAAATTCGCCACTTCCTTCGCGTATGACGCATATTTTAGAAGGCGAATCATTGCTTAATGACGCGACAGGTTTAGTCTGCTTTAGCTTTGCTGTTGCAGCTGCATTAACGGGATCTTTTTCTATTGCTTCAGCGACAGGACAATTTTTAGTTGTGGCTTTAGGTGGTGCTGCAATTGGATTAATTGTGGCGGGCGTTATTGGTCGATTAAATCAGTTTTTGGTTAAACGTACCGGTGAAGATCCGGCTATCCAAATTTTGATAAGCTTATTGATGCCATTTATTGCTTATTTATTGGCGGAGCATTTCCATGTATCGGGGATCTTAGCCGCAGTTGTTGCTGGTATTGCAATGCACTACGAGAAAATTGTGGGTCGTATGCAAGCCGCTACACGTATGCAAAGTAAAGCGGTTTGGGATACGGTTCAAGTTGCACTTAATGGGATGATTTTTATTTTATTAGGTGAACAACTTCCTGCAATGTGGAAAGTGTTACCTGAAGTGACGCAATCCGCTGGCGCGACTAATCCGTGGGCGGTAGTAGGTTACATCATTATTATTACGATAGGGCTTGCTGTATTACGTTTTACATGGGTGTGGATCTCGATGTCGCTGACAGTATTCCGCTCTCCTGATAAACGTTTATCTCGCCATGATCTGCGTTTAATGGCCATTATGGCAACCGCAGGAGTACGAGGTGCAATTACACTAGCAGGTATCTTAACTCTTCCTTTATTAATGACAGATGGTTCACCTTTCCCAACGCGTGATCTCGCAATCTTTATTGCTATGGGCGTTATTCTCTGTTCATTATTAATTGCAACTATCGCATTGCCGATTTTAACCAAAGGGCTATCAGAAGATTTACCGTATGAAGATGATGAAATTCGTACTCGCTTGGCGTTAAACGAAGCGGCGATTGCACATATTAATGAATTGATGAATCAACCTTGTGAAGATCTTGATGAAATGTCATTACGTATAGAAGCGGGTTCTCATTTGTTAGAAATCTACAGTCGTCGTCTTGATAGCGAAGACAGTGTGCAAGAAGGTGCACTTGATCTTAAACGCTTGTTTAGTATGGAGCGTAAATTGTCGCGTAGTGCGTTAAAAATTGAGCGAGATACATTGCAACAATTACGCAAATCTCGTCATATTAGTGAACATATTTACCACCGTTTACGACATGAATTAGATTTAAAAGAAGAAGCACTGAATCATCATTTGAGTTAATTTGGACAATATTATCTTCAGATAGCGATTTGCTGTCTGAAGATTTTTAAAAAATGAACTAATTGTGTGTTCATTCTCGCACTGTATAGACCGAAAATAAGCCAGATCGTTTTAAAAGCATAAAAGCGGTGTAGAATAGAGACATTATTGCTTTGTCTATCTCAAAGCTGAATTTGTACGTTAAAATAAGTTTAAAGCGAAAATAATATCTTAAGGCTATTGGCTAATGTGAGATAGCAATGATGATTTATTTTTGCGCATAATAGGGATGACAAGGTATATTGTTGTCGTGACTAAACGGACACTCAAATAAATGAGGGGATCATGCGAATTAAATTGTTATTGGGAGCTGCTGCAGCGTTGTTACTAGCAGGCTGTTCTGCAACAAACACATTAAGCACTGCGGGCTCACAGGTACAAATCACTGATACGCAACCAGGCAGTGAATGCCAATTATTAGGAACAGTGACAGGTGTTCAAAATAACTGGTTATCAGGTTCCCGTACTGAAAGCCAATCACTGCGAGGTGCTGCTAACGATCTACGTAATAAAGCAGCCGCAATGGGTGGTAACGTTATTTTTAACGTTGGTACTGGCGCAGGTAGCTTTGTTGATAGCTTTGCACCATTAGATAGCAAAATGAGTGGACAAGTTTATAAATGCCAATAAGGGCATTTAATTTATTCACTATTTATTAGTCTGCTAATAGATAAAAAAGCTGTAGTCACTTCATCTATTTGAACTGAGCTACAGCTTTTTTGTTTTTGTGGCATTGATTATTGCTGGCGTAACCCAAGATCTAACAATGTTTTACTCGGTTCACCACCGATTTCACGCGTGAGTTTGGGAACCATATAACCTGAAACTAAGCTCATCAGTGCTTTCATAATTTCTCTCGCTTCACTGTCTGGCACCATAAAGTGAGCAGCACCTTGTACTTTATCTAGAACGTGTAAGTAATACGGCATAACACCGGCATCAAAGAGGGTACGACTTAAATCCGCAAGGACTTCAGCACTGTCATTGACACCTCGTAATAACACACCTTGATTCAATAAAGTGACATTGGCATTTTTTAGTTTTGCACAGGCTTCTCTTAATGCATCATCAATCTCATTGGCGTGATTGGTATGCAGTACCATGATATTTTGCAAACGTGATTGTTGTAAGCGTTGACATAGCGCATCAGTGACACGTGCTGGGATGACCACAGGTAAACGAGAATGAATACGTAAGCGCTTAAGATGAGGAATAGCCTCTAATTGTGTAATCAACCAATCAAGCTCATCATCTTTCGCCATAAGGGGATCTCCCCCAGAGAAGATGATTTCATCGAGTTTTGGGTTATTTTTGATATACTCAATTGCTTTTTGCCAATTCGCTTTATTTCCTTTGTTATCTTCGTAAGGAAAATGACGACGAAAACAGTAGCGACAATTGACAGCGCAACCACCTTTGACCAGAAGCAATGCACGATTCTGATATTTATGTAATAAACCCGGCACCGCATTTTGTTGCTCATCTAACGGATCCGTAGAAAATCCCGGTGTTATGGTAAATTCAGCATTTGCAGTTAATACTTGTAAAAGTAATGGATCGTTAGGATCGCCTTTTTTCATGCGTGCAACGAATTCACGGGGAACCCGTAGCGGAAAAAGCCGTCGTGCCTGAGCCCCTTTTTGGAGATCAGCGTGATGTTCCAACGCTAAAAGTTGGAGTAATTCAACAGGATCACTGATTGCCTGCGCGAGTTGTGTTAACCAGACTTCTCTGGTGGGGTGATTATGAGTTACAATGTGTGCCATTTTTTGGCTATGCCATTTTAAATTAAAAAAGTTAGAGGATATTCATGGCTTCTTATAATACCAACGATTTTCGTTCAGGTCTTAAAATCATGTTAGATGGCGAGCCAGCCGTCATTACTGAATGTGAATTTGTTAAACCAGGTAAAGGTCAGGCATTTGCTCGTGTGCGTCTGCGTAAACTGATTTCTAACAAATTACTGGAAAAAACATTTAAATCTACTGATTCAGCAGATGGTGCTGATGTCATGGATATCAACTTAACTTACCTGTACAACGACGGTGAGTTCTGGCATTTCATGAACAATGAAACCTTCGAACAATTAGCAGCAGACGAGAAAGCTGTTGGCGAAAACGCTAAATGGCTGATCGACCAAGCTGAGTGTATCGTAACATTGTGGGATGGTCGTCCTATCGCTGTTGTTCCACCAAACTTTGTTGAATTAGAAATCGTTGATACTGATCCAGGTCTGAAAGGTGACACCGCAGGTACAGGTGGTAAACCAGCAACATTAAGCACTGGTGCTGTTGTTAAAGTTCCACTGTTTGTACAAATCGGTGAAGTTATCAAAGTTGATACTCGTTCAGGTGAATACGTATCGCGCGTAAAATAATCGCGTAGATTATTTTACTGAGTGCAACGTTAAGCACAATAAATAATTACCGCAGATAATGTTAAATATCTGCGGTATTTTTTTATTTTAATTTATAAATATTGATTAATAGGCAGTATTTTCTTTCTAAAAATTTGAGTGATTTGTATTACTGCATTATTTAATTTTTTGTGTTATTATTTTGTTTCTGATTTATTTATCCCTTCATTATATCTAATGCCAAAATAGAATGCCGTATTCAATATTGGAATTGGTAAAAAATAACCATTTTCTTAGAATGAATGTGTAGGTTGTTTTGGTAAAGATAATCCACAGCAATATTTATTTAAGTTATTTTGACTTTCCTTTAAGAGATATTGAAGAGTATAGATAAAAACATTAATCCTGTAATATTATTGATCTTTATTTTATATTTTAGTTGTACTAGGGAAACCCTTTCAATATAGACATTTACTTTGATATATCTCTTTTGTTTTTTTAGAAACACTTTATTATCTATTTAATCCTTTCTATTTGTTGTTCATTTCTTTATTTTAAAATATTTTAACGTGTCCAAAAATAACGTTTCTATACCTATTTTTTTAAATATCCTATTTAAAAATTATTTATTATAAATAAAAAATTTATTTATTTTTCAAAGATTGAGCTAGTGCCATTTGCTCGCTACACTAAAAAATACTTAAAACAATAAATCAAAAGTAGGTGAACAATGGAACATCAACACTCTGATGCAGTAAATGCCCCATTACGTATTACCTCTAAAACCCGTGATGTTGGAGGGATTGAAACTTATCGTGCTTTACCTGATAAAAAACAACGCTTAATTGGACCTTGGTGTTTTCTCGATCATTTAGGCCCTACCGTTTTTAATGATTCTGTCGATAAATTAGCCATTTCGCCACATCCCCATATTGGCTTGCAAACCTTTACTTGGATGTTAGATGGGGAAATATTACATCGTGATAGCCTCGGTTTTCAGCAAGTTATTCGTCCTCAACAAGTTAATTTAATGACAGCAGGGCATGGTATTAGCCATTCAGAAGATAGCCATGGTGATAAAAAAGAAGTTCATCTGGCACAATTATGGATAGTGCTACCAAACGATAAAAGAAATATGCCACCGCGTTTTGATCACTATCCTGACCTACCCAAATGGCAAGCCGACGGTGCTGATTTCACGTTATTAATTGGTGATTATCAAAATCAGAACTCTCCCGTATTATGTTTATTACCCATGGTTGGCATGGATATTATGGCAAAACATGCCACTCGTATTCTTTTATCATTAAATCCTAAATATGAATATGGGCTTTTTGTCTTAACGGGAGAAATGATAATAGAAGGGGAAACCTTTGCTGCGAATGAACTTGCTTATATTGGGATACAAAACTCAGAGTCATTAACGATTGAACTTAGTGATAATGCCCAAATTCTCTTTTTAGGTGGTGAACCTTTAAATGAAAAAATTTTGATGTGGTGGAATTTTATTGGTCGTAGCAAAGAGGAAATTCAGCAAGCAATTACCGATTGGAATGCGGGCAGTGAGCGTTTTGGTAAAGTGGTTAATGATGAAAGAACACCGCTGGTATCACCTTTAATGCCTTAATCCTATGTTATAAAGGTAAGTCTTAATATTACGCGTTTAAACTTAGCTGAATTATCTAAATATAATTCAGCTATTTTTTTCTTTGTACTCCACCATTTTTGATACCTCATCATAGTGACGACGAAATTGTTGTTTAGTACACACCTCTTACTGTCAACGTCATTATTGTCGACACGTCATTCTTAATCCCTTCTTGTATTTCTATCTCAATGATTTTTATCGTAAATAAATTAAATCCTCTCTTGGCATGAAATATGCTTTATCTAAAGAAAAATTGACGACAGTAATGCTGTTAAACGTTTTTCTCGGAGGATGTGGCGAATGAATCGCTTTGTAATTGCAGAGCCACAACGATGCATAGGGTGTAATACCTGTATGGCAGCTTGTTCAGAAGTTCACCAAGCTGTGGGTTTACAGGCGCATCCGCGTCTTACAGTGGTAAAAGTGGAGGATCAGACAGCACCGATGCTTTGTCGGCACTGTGAGGATGCTCCTTGTGCTCGCGTGTGCCCAGTCAATGCCATCACTCATGAAGATAATATGATCTTTCTTAATGAGAGCCTGTGTATTGGCTGTAAGTTGTGTGGTCTGGTTTGTCCTTTTGGTGCAATTACACCATCAGGCAGTAAACCCGTTAACTTACCGGCTGTTTTTGAACACTTTGTGCCTGAAGAAATGTTGGCTGATGTACCAGCAAGCCTTCCAACAACCAACCCATTCCTTGCATGGAATGTGGGTGTCCGCGCAATCGCAGTGAAATGCGATTTATGTGCTTTCTCAGATGAAGGCCCTGCTTGTGTCAACGTATGTCCAACAGATGCATTGCATTTAGTTGAAGAAGACAAACTTGAAGAGCAGATGAAAACGCGTCGCTTAGGCTCAGTGATGGAACCAATTACCAGTCTTGACGATTTATCTACTTTGACACAGGAGCGGAAGTAATATGGAACCTCTTCAGTTACTGCTGTGGTCAGTCATCCTGTATGTTGTTGGTGGCGTTATTGCACTGTTTTTAAAAAAACAGGAAGGGTTGGCAATCCTTATTTCAGGGATCAGCGCAATCATTGGTGGTGTCTTAGGTATTTTAAGTGCATTACCGGTTATTTTTGGCGGTGAGATTGCGACTTTTACCGCTGCAGGGCCTTTCGATTTTGCCGCCTTCGTGGTGCGTATGGATATGTTAGGCGCGTTTATGGTGTTCGTCATTTCATTACTGGTCAGCGTATGTGCACTTTATTCTCTTGCTTATGTACAAGAATATAAAGGACGTGGCGCTTGGAGCATGGGATTCTTTATGAATCTGTTTATTGCTTCTATGGTTGGCTTAGTGGTGATGGATAATGCGTTCTACTTTATTATCCTATTCGAAATGATGTCACTGGCTTCTTGGTTCTTAGTTATTGCTGACCAAGATGACGAATCTATTCACGCAGGTCTACTTTACTTCTTTATCGCTCACGCAGGCTCCGTGTTAATCATGATTGCCTTCTTCTTGATGTGGCGTGAAAGTGGTAGCCTTGATTTTGATTCATTCCGTCAACTCTCTCTTTCTCCTGCAATGGCCTCTGTGGTGTTCTTACTGGGCTTCTTTGGTTTTGGTGCCAAAGCCGGTATGTTGCCATTACACAGTTGGTTACCAAAAGCTCACCCCGCAGCACCTTCACATGCATCGGCATTAATGTCAGGTGTGATGGTCAAAATTGGTATCTTCGGGATAATCAAAGTGGGTATCGATTTACTGGGTGCAACTGAAATGTGGTGGGGAATTGTTGTCCTCGCATTCGGTGCAGTTTCTTCTGTACTGGGTGTTATGTACGCATTAGCAGAGCACGATTTAAAACGTTTACTTGCATGGCATACCGTTGAAAATATCGGCATCATCTTAATGGGTGTTGGTGTGGGTATGGTAGGAATGGCAACAGATCATCCTGTTATTGCTGCACTTGGCCTGTTAGGTGCTTTATATCACTTATTAAACCATGCCGTGTTCAAAGGATTATTATTCCTTGGTGCTGGCGCGATTATTAACCAAATTCACACTCGTGATATGGATAAAATGGGTGGGTTAGCCAAACTGATGCCTTACACTGCAACGGCATTCTTAATCGGTTGTATGGCGATCTCCGCGTTACCACCATTAAACGGTTTTGTGAGTGAATGGTATACCTATCAGTCTCTATTCACGATGAGTCACGAAGGTAACTTCGTGATGCGCTTAAGTGGTCCTATTGCCATTATTATGTTGGCAATTACAGGGGCATTAGCAGCAATGTGTTTCGTTAAAGTCTATGGTGTTAGCTTCTGTGGCGGTCCTCGTAGTGAGCAAGCAACAAAAGCAAAAGAAGTACCACTACCAATGACGATTGCGATGGGTTTATTAGCGCTTTTCTGTGTTGTGTTAGGTGTGGGTGCTGCTTTTGTCGCACCAATTATTGCCAATATTGCAATGTCTCTTAGCGAAACCAGCGCATTAACTGTGGCTCAAGGCTCTATGCTTGTTCCTGATGCTGCATCACAAGCAATGTTCTCTCCAGCATTAACATTTGTTTTATTAATCGCTCTGCCGCTTATCCCATTCCTGATTTACCTCGGCCTGAAAGGTAATCAACCAGCGTTTCGTCGTAAAGGTAATCCTTGGGCGTGTGGTTATGTGTGGGAAAAAGACATGGCAGTGTCAGCAGGTGGCTTTACTCAAGCATTACGTAGCATGTTTGCACCGCTTTATCGTATGCGTAAACAACTTGATCCATCTCCATTGCTGTCTCGTGGTTTTAATAAAACACAGCTCGGTGCTGAAAAGGTCGAACCATTCTGGGATGAACGCATTATTTATCCTCTGGTTCGTGGTATCCAACGCTTTGCAAAACGTATCCAATGCCTACAAGGCGGGGATTTCAGACTCTATTGTCTATACGTTGTCGCAGCGCTGGTCATCTTGCTTTTAGTCATCGCAGCGTAAGGAGAGGGACTTATGACTTTCCAAGAAGCACCTACGTTAATGATGGGAATATTCGCGTTAATACAAGCACTCTTTTTGCTGGCGATAACCCCATTATGTACAGGTATTTCGCGCACAATTCGCGCCAAGATGCATTCGCGTCAAGGCCCCGGAATTCTGCAAGATTATCGAGATATCTTTAAGTTATTTAAACGTCAATCAGTGGCACCTGAGCAATCTGGTGTGATCTTCCAAGTGATGCCGTATGTGTTACTCGGAAGCATGCTGGTGGTTGCTATGGCACTGCCTGTCTTTACAGCAACGTCACTGTTTGCAGGTGCAGCGGATCTTATCGCACTGATTTATCTGTTTGCACTTTATCGTTTCTTCTTCTCTTTATCTGGTTTGGATTCAGGAAGCCCATTTGCTGGTATTGGTGCTAGCCGTGAATTAACACTGGGTGTGTTAGTTGAGCCAATCTTAGTGTTATCACTGATTGTGGTGGCTTTAATTGTGGGTTCAACCAACGTTGGCACTATCAGTGCAACACTGGCTCAAGGTTGGGTATCTCCAACTGCCACACTGTTAGCCTTACTCGCTTGTGCTTTTGCTGCATTTATTGAAATGGGCAAAATGCCATTCGACGTTGCGGAAGCTGAGCAAGAGTTACAAGAAGGGCCATTAACTGAGTATTCAGGCTCTGGTTTTGCAATGGTAAAACTGGGTCTTGGTTTAAAACAAGTGGTTGTGGCTGAACTGTTCTTAGCCATCTTTATTCCTTTCGGTAAAGCAACAGAATTCACCTTTATTGCATTGATCATTGCGCTAGTTTTAATGGCAGTGAAATTGTTAGTAGTGTTTGTATTAGCGTCATTGGTTGAAAACAGTTTAGCGCGTGGTCGCTTCTTACTGACTCACCATGTGACATGGTTAGGATTCGGTGTTGCGGCACTGGCTCTTGTTTTCTATTTAACCGGTCTATAAGGAGCGATGATTACAATGGAAAATATAGCTCTTGCGACCTTACTCATCCCATTTGCGGGGGCGTTGATTACGTCCTTAATGCCAAATCGGATGGCGAAGTGGTTATGTACACTGTTCGCTTTATTAGCCACATTAGGAACGGTTGTTTTAGGTTGGCAGTTCCTCGCTGAAGGTAAAGTCGATACCACAATTACGCTAGTACAATATGGTGATGTTGCGCTCTTTGGTTTTACCATTGACCGTGTCAGTACATTGATTGCTTTCGCTGTTGTGTTCTTAGGATTGTTAGTGAGTTTTTACTCTACTGGCTATCTGACCAATGGCAACCGTGAGCATCCACATGATGGTACTCGTCGCTATTATGCCTTTTTACTGATTTTTATTGGTGCAATGGCGGGATTAGTCCTTTCATCGACTATTTTAGGTCAACTCCTGTTTTTCGAAATCACAGGGGGATGTTCTTGGGGATTAATCGGCTACTACCAATCTGAAAAATCACTGCGCTCAGCAATGAAAGCGTTGTTGATCACTCACGTTGCTTCAATCGGTCTTTATCTTGCAGCAGCAACCTTGTTTGTGAGTACGGGTACCTTTGAGTTAACCGCAATTGCAACTTTAGATGAACCAACCAAACTGATTGTGTTTGGCGGAATTCTCTTTGCTGCTTGGGGTAAATCAGCTCAATTACCACTGCAAGCTTGGTTACCTGATGCGATGGAAGCACCAACTCCTGTGAGTGCTTACTTACACGCAGCATCAATGGTAAAAGTCGGTGTTTACATCTTTGCTCGTGCGATTATGTCAGCAGATGGTGATGTCCCTCATCTTATTGGTTGGGTGGGTATTACGATGGCAGTTATCACGTTGATTTATGGCTTTATGATGTATCTGCCACAAAAAGATATGAAACGCCTGTTAGCATGGTCAACCATTACTCAGCTCTCTTATATCTTCCTTGCATTATCTATTTCTATCTTTGGACCGCGCGAAGCGTTCGAAGGCGGTATCGCTTATATCTTTAACCATGCCTTCGCTAAAAGCTTGTTCTTCTTAGTTGCAGGTGCGTTGAGTTATAGCTGTGGTACTCGTATGTTGCCTCGCTTAAAAGGGTTAATTAACAAATATCCATTATTGGGTGTCGGTTTCTGTGTTGCCGCACTGGCAATCGCAGGTGTTCCACCAATGAATGGTTTCTTTAGTAAATTCCCAATTTTTGCCGCAGGTTTTGAACTGTCGAGTGTTTTCTGGGTGATGACACCAATTATGGTGCTGGTACTGATTGAATCTGTTGCTAGCTTCACTTGGTTTATCTACTGGTTTGGTCGAGTTGTTCCTGGCAAACCAAGTACAGAAGTTGCACAAGGGCAACCTGTTCCTATGGCAATGCAAATTGTGATTGGAATACTGATTGTGATGTCCTTTGCATCCAGTGTTATCGCAGTCACTTGGCTAGGATAAGGGAGATAAATCATGACTGGAGCACTTATCGTAAACAATTTAGCGGGGTTAATGATGATCACCTCGCTACTGGTAATTGGCGCTAAAAAGCCGATTGCTTCATGTTGGTTTTATGCATTGCAATCTTTCGTTTTAGTGATGATCTTCGTCACTTTAGCCAATACATTGGATGCACACCAACTCACACTTTGGGCGATTACCGCCTTCTTTACTAAAGTTCTGCTTGTGCCACTTATTTTAGGATTTGCATTCCGTAAGTTATCCGATCCTAGTGCGAATATCAGTGTTATTAGCCCTGCACTTTTAATGTTGTTGGCTGCTGTTATCGTTATTTTAAGTTGGTTTGTGGTTGAGCCAATTCAAATACCAATGGTTGTTGATTTGAAACCTGCACTCGCGGTTTCTTTAGGACACTTTATGTTGGGTCTGCTTTGTATCGTGACTCAACGAAATATCCTAAAACAAGCTTTTGGTTACTGCTTAATGGAAAACGGCTCTCACTTAACACTGGCACTATTAGCGTGGAGAGCACCAGAACTGGTCGAAATCGGTATCGCCACTGACGCCATCTTTGCTGTGATTGTTATGGCAGTGTTGGCTCGTAAGATTTACCGCACGCTCAACACACTGAACGTGGATCAACTGACCGCGCTGAAGGGGTGAGGAGATGAACCAAACAACCATGTTAACAATTTTAATGTTTGCACCGCTGGTATTTTCAATACTGGCGTTTCTAAGTCCGTTATTAAAAGCGGGTGCGCGTCCTGTCGTGACGGGTATTCATGCTATTGGTATCACCGTATTGTTAATCGCTGCATTAGGGACTGTGGCAGATGTCATGTCTCATGGCGAAATATTGGCTGCTGCTAATTGGGTTCATGTGGATAGCCTAGGCGCATTATTTCTTGCCATCTTAGGTATTATCGGCTTTTTAACTGGGCTTTATTCTATTGGCTATATGAATCATGAAGTGGATGAGGGTGAAATCTCAGTGCGCACTTTGTGTAACTACTATGGTTTCTTCCACCTCTTTTTATTCACCATGTTATTAGCAATCACAAGTAATAACTTGATCTTAATGTGGGCGGCCATTGAAGCAACAACCCTAAGCTCTGCATTCTTAGTCGGAATTTATGGTCAACGTTCTTCTCTGGAAGCAGCGTGGAAGTACATCATCATTTGTAGTGTGGGTGTGGCGTTTGGTCTTTTCGGTACTATTTTGGTTTATGCCAATGCCGCAAGCTTTATGCCTGATCCAGATCAGGCTATCTTCTGGACTGAAGTGTTGAAATATACAGACCAGTTAGACCCAACACTGATGCATTTAGCTTTTGTCTTTATTTTAATCGGTTTCGGTACCAAAACGGGTTTATTCCCAATGCATGCATGGTTACCCGATGCGCACAGTGAAGCACCAAGCCCAGTCAGTGCGCTGTTATCAGCTGTACTACTGAATTGTGCGCTGTTAATCATCATTCGTTACTACATCATTATTGATGCGGCAATTGGTACTGAATTTACACGTAACTTACTGTTAATCTTTGGTTTCCTCTCTGTTGCTATCGCGGCGTTCTTTATCCTTATTCAGCGTGATATGAAACGTCTTTTAGCATATTCCAGTGTGGAAAACATGGGGTTAATCGCCGTCGCATTAGGAATTGGTGGACCGATCGGTATTTTGGCTGCTTTATTCCACACCTTAAACCACAGTCTGGCGAAAGCCCTGTTGTTCTGTGGCTCTGGTAACGTGTTATTGAAATACGGTACTCGTGATTTAAATGTCGTGAAAGGCATGTTTAAAGTGATGCCATTAAGTGCAGCGCTTTTTGCTGGTGGTGCTTTAGCGTTAGGCGGTATGCCTCCTTTCAACGTCTTTATCAGTGAATTTATGATTGTTGTAGCAGGTTTAGCTTCTCAGCACATTGGCTTAACTATCCTATTATTATTGTTATTGACCGTGGTATTAGGTGGGTTAGTTCGTATGGTGGCTAAAACTGTCTTTGGTCCAAAACCTGATGTTGTTGCTAAAGGTGAACTGGGAATTTTAACCACATTACCAATGGTCATTCTGATTGCACTTATGCTGTTAATGGGAACTCACATTCCTAAGCCTGTCAGCGAGCTGTTAGAAAATGCCGCTAATATCGTGATGAATATTGATAAAAGTGAGTCACCTACTTATGCATGGCCAACGGCTTTAATCAGCAATCCATCCACATCGGTTCAGGAGATGTAACGTGAGCTACCAAAATTATGTCAGTAGAAAAGAGGGAAAAGAATTAGGCGGAGATTATGTTGCCAAAGTTCGTGAAAAATTCCCATCAGCTGTTCTTGATGAAGAGCGACAAACCGCTGATCAATTGACGATAACAGTAAAAACGGAATCACTTCCTGAAGTGGTGGAATACCTGTATTACGGCTTAGGCGGTTGGTTACCTGTTTTATTTGGTAATGATGAACGTAGTTTAAACGGGGACTATGCTGTTTATTACGCATTATCAATGGAAGAGGGTGAAAAGTGCTGGGTTGTTGTAAAAGCCCATGTTAGCCCAATCACTTTAGAATTCCCGTCAGTAACACCGCGTGTACCTGCTGCGGTGTGGGGCGAACGTGAAATCCGTGATATGTACGGCCTTATCCCTGTTGGTTTACCTGATGAACGTCGTTTAGTGCTTCCAGATGACTGGCCTGAAGAGATGTATCCACTGCGTAAAGACGCGATGGATTACCGCCAACGTCCAGCACCAGCAACTGAAGTTGAAACTTATCCTTTCTTGAATGAAGGTAAGCAAGATGCACGCGTTGTACCAATTGGCCCTATGCACATTACCTCAGATGAACCGGGACACTTCCGCTTATTCGTAGACGGTGAAAACATTGTCGATGCTGATTACCGCATGTTCTATGTTCATCGTGGTATGGAAAAACTGGCTGAAACCCGTATGGGTTATAACGAAGTCACATTCTTATCAGACCGCGTGTGTGGTATTTGTGGTTTTACTCACAGTGTGGCGTATGTGACTTCTGTTGAAAATGCGTTAGGCATTGAAGTGCCTCGTCGTGCGCATACTATTCGTTCTATCTTATTAGAAGT
The DNA here is from genome assembly GCF_016647575.1 of Proteus vulgaris. Lineage (GTDB taxonomy): Bacteria > Pseudomonadota > Gammaproteobacteria > Enterobacterales > Enterobacteriaceae > Proteus > Proteus mirabilis_B. The sequence continues at coordinate 3,553,915 of NZ_CP032663.1, read as the reverse complement.
CGAACGTCTTCATAGCCATTTATTAAATATTGGTTTAGCTAGCCACTTTACAGGCTTTGATACTGGTTTTATGCAATTTTTCCGTATTCGTGAAAAATCAATGCAAATTGCAGAAATGCTGACCGGTGCGCGTAAAACGTATGGCTTAAACTTAATTGGTGGTATTCGTCGCGATATCTTAAAAGATCAGCGTCTGAAAACAATTCAGTTAGTTAGAGAAATGCGTCTAGAAGTCACTGAACTGGTAGATATTCTTCTATCAGCGCCTAATATGGAACAGCGTACAGTCGGCGTAGGTATTTTAGATAAGAAAGTGGCTCGTGATTTCAGCCCAGTAGGTCCAATGATCAGAGCAAGTGGTTTTAAACGTGACGTGCGTTTTGACCACCCATTTGCAGATTATGGCAATCTTCCACTGACTCTATTTAGTTATGAAGGTGGCGACGTATTCTCCCGTGTGATGGTACGTATCAAAGAGGTTTTGGATTCAATGGCAATGATTGAATACGCCTTAGATAATTTGCCAGAAGGCCCATTGTTAACCGAAGGCTTTACTTATCAACCTTATAAATTTGCACTAGGCTTTACTGAAGCACCACGAGGCGAAGACGTTCACTGGAGTATGTTGGGTGATAACCAAAAATTATTCCGCTGGCGTTGTCGTGCTGCAACTTATGCTAACTGGCCTGTATTACGTTATATGTTGCAAGGAAATACCGTCTCTGATGCGCCGTTAATTATCGGTAGTCTTGACCCTTGTTATTCCTGTACTGACAGGGTAACGCTCGTCGATGTGAAAAAACGTAAATCTAAAACAGTTTCTTATAAAGAAATTGAACGTTACAGCATCGAACGTAAAAATTCGCCGCTCAAGTGAGGGAATGAACGATGTTAAAATTGTTTAAAACCATAATCAAAACAGGCGAAGCAACGACCAAATATCCGTTTAAGCCTCTGGATTTACCTGATGGTTTCAGAGGAAAGCCTGAATATGATGCACAGCAATGTATTGTCTGTGGTGCTTGCACCGCAGCCTGTCCTGCTAATGCGTTAACGATGGAAACGAATTTGGAAACAGGCGAGCGTCATTGGCAATTATTCATTGGTCGCTGTATTTACTGCGGTCGTTGTGAAGAAGTTTGCCCAACAAGAGCGATTGTTTTATCCGATATGTTTGAAACGGCAGTGACTAAAAAGTCAGATCTTTATATTAAAGGGACTTTTAAATTATTGAATTGCCGAGAATGCCATCAACCATTTACGCCTAGAAAATCAGTTGAATATGCGATGGAACTATTAGTGCAATCAGGTTGGGATGAGCAAACTGTTGAAGCGATGCGCCCACAATTTGAAACTTGCCCTGAATGTAAGCGTAAACATAACTTGTTATCTGATGGTCGTGAAAATATTAGTGTGGGCGAAATTGGGAGTACAATAAAATGAGTCTACCAGAAATTCCCATTAATCATCATGTTAGCCAACCGATCACCCTTGATGATCAGGTACAAAAGCTAAAACAGACATTGTTGAAAGATATTCAGCGTTCAGCTTATGTTTATCGTGTTGACTGTGGTGGTTGTAATGGTTGTGAGATTGAAATTTTCTCCGCAATTACACCGGTTTTTGATGCTGAACGTTTTGGTATCAAAGTGGTAGCCTCGCCTCGTCACGCTGATATTTTATTATTCACTGGCGCAGTAACGCGCCAGATGCGTGTACCTGCATTACGTGCTTATGAATCAGCGCCAGATCCAAAAATCTGTATCTCTTATGGCGCTTGTGGCTGTGGTGGCGGTATTTTCCACGATCTCTATTGTGTATGGGGTGGTAGTGAATCTATTGTTCCTATTGATGTGTGGATCCCTGGTTGTCCTCCAACACCGGCGGCGACAATTTATGGATTTGCTGTCGCACTGGGTTTGTTAGACCAAAAATTAAAAGGCGAATCACACATTGAAGTAGAAAATGAGAAAGCATCTCTCATTCTGCCTTCCATTCCTTTAGATGCTCGAGTGATGATTGAACGTGAAGCACGTCGTCTTGCTGGCTATTATCAAGGAAGACAAATCAGTGATCACTTCCTTACCTTATTAGAAGGTGCCACTATTCAAGAAGTGAGTGGACGTGTTGATGAATGGCTACGACAAGCTAACGATCCTCGTTTATCAGAGATTGTAAAACGCCTGGTCTATTCATTAAGCCAAGGGGGAATTTATGCCTGATGACGCTAAAGTTTACTTTTGGTCACTAAGACAAAAGTTTGTTGATAGCGATGATGATATTCCTGAGCAAGCGCAACAGGTGATGTACTATTCGCTCGCGATTGGTCACCACGTGGGTATGATTGATTGTCTAAAAACAGAGCTAGTCTGTCCTTTAGAAAAATATAAAGCATGGATTGATTTATTACCTGAAGGTGAAGCAAAACGCAAAATGCAGGGATTGCTGACATTTGGTGAAATCAATATTAACTCGGAGCATACTCACTTATTAGCGTTAGCATTTGATCCTATTATCAAAAATGACGATCCTATTTTTAGTGAATGGAGTCAAACGCTGATTAAATTACTGGGTGAGATCCACGCAGAACCTGCTATTTATTTGATTGTGAAGAGAAAACCATGAGTAAAGCAATGACAGCACCTAAAGTGGTATTAACGGTTGGCAACAGCATGATGGGTGACGATGGTGCAGGCCCTCTGCTTGCTGAGTTAATGGAAGCAAATCCTATTGATGGATGGATTGTTATCAACGGGGGAAGCGCACCTGAAAATGTCTCTTATCAAGTAAGAGAATTACAACCTCAATGTGTTGTCATTGTTGATGCAGCAGATATTGGTCTAAACCCCGGTGAAATTAGGGTGATAGATCCTGACTACATAGCGGAAATGTTTATTATGAGCACCCATAATATGCCGCTGAATTTTCTTATCGATCAATTAAAAGATGATATTCCAGATATCACTTTCTTGGGGATCCAGCCGGATCTCGTCGGTTTTTATTATCCAATGACCGAAGCGGTAAAAAATGCCGTTGATGAAGTGTATCAAGGGATCAAGTCTTGGCGAGTTGATTACTTTCCAGAACTTGAAGTCTGCGATGAAGAAGATATTGAAGAATAAAAATATAACAAGTATCCACTGATTATTTATATAAATAAAAACTAAAACATCCGCTTTGCGGATGTTTTTCGTTAATGTCACTTATATTACTCATTAACTACAAAAATGAGCACTAATGACACTTATATTACTCATTAATAAATGGCATAACGACTGATAACATGTTTTTTCTGTATAAACCTTAATTTTTCCTTTAGTTATTTCTTTTAAAAAATAAACCACCTTAACCCTTTCTTCATGGGATATCTTCAAAGTTAACTATACTTATTCTTTATTAATAATGATTTTTACTTCGAATCGGCAGAAAAGTAACTTTTTATTTAAGCATAACGAGTGAATAGCAAGAATAGCTCCATATTGAGGTTGGTATCTTTGCTATCCTTAACCAATATGTTCAGAACGAAAGTTACTTATTAGAAAGAATAAAAGGTTGGTTATGTCTTCTTTTGTACCTCAATTAAGTATTATCGTTGCCGTTTATAATGGTGAGAAATTTTTATCGAAATTTTTTAACTATTTACAAGCGCAGAAACTACCGAGTTGGGAGCTTATTCTTGTTGATGATGGTTCTAAAGATAATTCACTGAAATTACTTTATGAATGGGAAGATAAATTCCCTGATGTCACTATTTTGACACAAGAAAACCAAGGCGTTTCCGTTGCTCGCAATACTGGTTTTCATGCTGCTCGTGGAAAATACGTCGCTTTCCCTGATATTGACGATGTTATCGATGCTAGAATGTATTCTCGTTTGCTCGAAATCGCTCTTGCTGATGATTTAGATATTGCGACTTGCAATGGTAATTATGTCTATGCAGATGGACGACCTTCACGACCTATATTCCCATCTAACCGATTACATTCAACCGATGTTTTAACTGGGCCACAATGGCTAGAAATGGCATTAAATTCTAAGAAATTTTTGCATGTGACTTGGTTAAATATTTATCGACGCGAATTTCTACTTGCTCATGGTTATTATTTTGAGCCTGGTTTACATCATCAAGATATTCCGTGGACAACAGAAGCATTATTAACCGCTAAACGTGTCAAATATATTGATGAGCGTTACTACGATTACTTTATTCACTCTGGATCTGTTTCTCATACAACACCTAATGATTCTATTCATGTTAGAACAATTCATAATTACATGAAAATATTAGAAATGCTTGATGCTATTAATCAAAAGCATAAGGAAGTGTCTCAAAATATCAATGCATGTTATTGGCAAATAGCAAAAGAGGGGTTGGGGATCATCCATTCAATTGGTTCTATTCAATCTATTGAAGTTAAAAAACAGATAGTTAAAGAGTTTTTTGATAGAGGAATATGGTCATTAATTTGGAATAATGCGAAAGATTTTAGATTGCGTTGGCGTCTAGGACGACGCTATTTTAAATTAAAAAGAATATTAAATTCATAATCACAAGAGGGCACAATAATGTGCCTTTTTTATTTTCAGTGCATATTAAATAAAATGAAATAATCTAATTTCGTTAAAAAGTCACTTTATTTCGTTTTGCGCTCACTAATAAATTCAATGATAAATATATAACTTATTTATTAGAAAAATACTGTGCACTTGCTAGAAGTTTGCCATAATGAGAATTACTGCCTAATAAAAGTTTATGTAAAATCAATAAACTGTCGAATATTATTCGAGTAGTTGAATAAAAAAACTTATTATGATGCCACTGGTTTAGCCTTTATCTGTACCAAGTTGCAGAACATCATAATTATCATTGTTATTTATCTTGTTTCAGCCTCTTCATCTTATTTAGATAGAGACTGATGATAAGTCGTATCTAAAAAATCGGAGAATGTTTTATGTCTATTCGGTTTGGTTGGCGTCAATCATTAGTAACGTTAACTTGCTTAGCCGCGTTAAGCGTCCCTTTTGCAACATCTGCTCAAACGTTGAAATTAGCGATTGGTGAAGAGCCAACAGAGGGATTCGACCCAATGCTGGGTTGGAGTCATGGTAGTTATTTACTTCTTCATAGCCCATTGTTAAAGCAAAATGCGGATCTCTCTTGGTATAGCAATATGTTAAGTGACTATCAGCCAAGTGAAGATGGTAAAACATGGAAATTAACGTTAAAGCCAGATTTAAAATTCTCTGACGGTCTGCCACTTACAGCAAAAGATATCGTTTTTACCTATAACAATGCCGCTGCAAGTGGCGGTAAAGTTGATATGGGTAACTTCCTTTCTGCAAAAGCAGATGATGACTTACATGTCACTATTACATTAAAAGCGCCACAAAGTACTTTTGTTAACGTACTTGGCTCTTTAGGCATTGTTTCTGCTGATAAGTATGATGAAAAAACCTATGCACAAAAGCCAATTGGTGCTGGTCCTTATCGCATGGTCAGCTTCCAACCCGGTCAGCAATTAATTGTTGAAGCTAACCCTTATTATGCAGGACAGAAAAACGATTTTGAAAAACTCATCTTTGTTTTCCTTGATGAAGATGCTGCCTTTGCTGCTGCTCAAAGTGGGCAATTAGGCATTGTGCGTATTCCACCAGCAACGGCTGCAATCGCTAAGAATTTACCAAATACCAAATTGTGGGAAAGACCAAGTGTTGAAAACCGCGGTATTGTTTTCCCAATGGTAAAATCAGGTGAGAAGAACGCCCTAGGTTATGACATTGGTAACGACATCACCGCAGATATCGCTATTCGTAAAGCGATTAACTATGCTCTTGACCGTAAATTGTTATCAGAGCAAGTGCTTGATGGTTATGCCGTTCCTGCATATACCGGCGTAAAAGGTTTACCTTGGGATCAAACTGACGCTGCCTTCAAAGATGGTGATGTTGAAAAAGCGAAGCAAATTCTTGAAGATGCAGGTTGGAAACTGAATAAAAACGGTATTCGTGAAAAGGACGGTTTAGAAGCCAAACTGACCTTATGGTATACCAGTGGTGATGCAACTCGTCGCGATTTAGCCGAGTCAATTCGTGCGCTAGTGCAACCTCTTGGGATTCAAATGGATCTTAAATCAGGAAGTTGGGATACAGTAGAACGCTATATGCACTCAAATCCAACTTTATTTGGTTGGGGTAGCCTTGATCCTATGGAGCTTTATCATCATTACAGTGCTAATGCCGCTGGTGTTGGTTATTATAATCCGGGTTATTATAAAAATCCTGAAGTCGAAAAACACCTACAAGCCGCACTTGATGCCCATACGTGGCAAGAAGCTGTTCCTCATTGGAAAGCCGTTGAGTGGGATGGTAAAAATGGCGTTGGTGTAAAAGGTGATGCTGCTTGGGCTTGGTTGATGAATGTGCAACATACTTACCTAACTAACCCTTGTGTTGATCTGGGTACAGGAACACCTGAAATCCATGGTTCATGGTCATTATTAAATAGCGTAGATACTTGGAAGTGGACTTGTCAGTAATACGTCAAAGTGCGGGTTTTTTCCTGCGATTACTCTGCCTGCTGTTGGTGACAACAGCAGGTGTTTTTATTTTATTAAGTTTTTCACCGATCGATCCCATTAAGGCCTATATCGGTAGTGATCTACTGAATGTTCCTCCGGAACAATATCCTTTAATTGCGGCGCGTTGGGGAATTGACCAACCTTTATGGATGCGATTTTGGCTTTGGTTTAGCCAAATTATTCAAGGGGATTTTGGCTATTCCATGTTGTATAACATGCCTGTTATTGATGTTATTCGTGAGCGTGCCGGGCCTTCGTTTATCTTGCTTTTCTCAGCGTGGGTATTTTCAGGTGTTATTGGCGTTGTGATGGGATTAGTCGCAGGTCGATATCTTAATCGTTGGCCAGATAGAATTATCTCTACTTTATCTTATCTATTAGCCGCATTACCGACATTTTGGGTGGGATTACTGCTGCTATCTCTGTTTTCTGTCACCTTACATTGGGCACCAATTTGTTGTGCGTGGCCGATGGGAAGTAGTGCCGAAACGGCAACATTAAGTCAGCGTTTTTCTCATCTGATCTTACCTATGATTGCGCTTGGATTATTAGGCACTGGGAATATCGCTTTGCATACTCGCGCAAAAGTTGCCGAAGTTATGGGCAGTGAATTTATCCATTTTGCTAAGGCTCAAGGTGATAAAGGGTGGGCTATGATGCTATTTCATGTTCTACGTCATGCCATTACACCTGCACTTTGCTTACAGTTTGCATCAATCGGCGAATTGCTTGGAGGCTCTCTCTTAGCAGAGAAAGTGTTTGCTTATCCTGGATTAGGGCAAGCAACGGTTGATGCCGGATTACGAGGAGATATTCCTCTGTTAATGGGTATTGTTGTTTTTAGTACTATTTTGATTTTCTTTGGCAATAGTATTTCTAACTTGCTATTGCGACGTATTAATAAAGGAATTTTGCGAGACTCATGATTTACGATCCAAATAGGCCTTTGTTGCGACTTTTATTAGTAGCCCTCGCGTTAATTGGGTTAGTGGCGTATGGCTTTTCTGTTTCTCATACGGATATCGCAATGGATTTTCTGGCTAGGAATCAAGCTCCGTCAGATCAGTATTGGTTTGGGACTGATAACTTAGGTCGTTCTTTATGGCTACGTTGTTTCCAAGGTATGTTGAGCAGTTTAAATATCGGAGTGACGAGTGCAGTTGTTAGTGGTGCAATCGCCTTGATTTTTGCTGGTATCTCCTCAATTAACCGTTATTGTGATTTTTTTGTAAGAGGCGTTGTTGACGCGCTTTTAGCATTACCTCATTTATTACTGTTGATTTTAATTTGTTTTACATTAGGTGGTGGGCAACAAGGGGTAATTTGGGCGGTGGCATTAACCCATTGGCCTAAATTAGCTTTAATTTTAAGAGGCGAAATTCAGCGTATTAGAGAAGCTGATTATGTGATGTTATCACGCCGTATTGGTAATACTCCTTTTGAGTGCGTGAAAAAACACTATATCCCTATGCTATTACCTCAGTGGATCGTGGGAACATTGTTAATGTTTCCTCATGCCGTATTGCATAGCGCAGCCTTAAGTTTCCTCGGTTTTGGTCAGGCAGCTCATGAACCTTCACTCGGCTTGTTACTGGCTGATGCACTGCGTTATTTAAGTACGGGCTCATGGTGGATGGTGGTGTTTCCGGGATTGATTTTGATGTGCTTGGTATTGATCTTCGATCAATTTGCTAAAGCAATGCAACAGTTATGGTTAAGAGGGGCAGGATGTTAAGTTTTGAACAGCTTTCCATTGATATCGCACAATTTCGTTGGCTAGGAAAACGAAATTGGCAACCGTTGCTAAAATCAATCTCATTGGATATTAAACCCGGAAAGATGCTGGCATTAGTCGGTGGCAGTGGTGAAGGTAAAAGCCTGTTATTACAAAGTGCATTAGGACTTTTGCCTGCCAATATGCGAGTCCGTGGTGCGATTAAATTGAATGGGCATACACTAAGTGAACGGGAACTTATCGCTTATCGAGGGAATACCTTTTGTTATATTCCTCAAGGTGTGAGCGCTCTTAATCCGTTGATCTGTATCGGTGATCAATTAAGTCGCTCTGCGCGTTTAAGTGGCGCAGATGTCTCGTCTGATGATATCGTGCAACAGTTAGGGCTGTATCATCTATCAGGCTCTTTGGTAAAAACGTACCCAGCAAAACTTTCTGGTGGGATGGCAAAACGAGTGTTGGCCTGTAATGCGACACTCTCTAATGCACAATATATTTTGGCTGATGAGATCACCTCATGGCTTGATGATGAACATGCATGTTTGTTATTAGGGCATTTAAGAGAGTTATGCAATCAAGGTAAATCAGTGCTTTGGGTTACGCATGATTTAGCTTTAGCCGCACGATTTGCGGATACAATAGCGGTGCTTAATCAGGGTGAAGTTAACGAGATTATTCCAGCTAATGTGCTTAATCGCCATGAAGGTAGTGAGTGGTTGAAAACACTCTGGAATGCATTACCTGAACAGCAATTTATAAATACAAAAGAAGCATCACTTAACCCATTATAATATTGAGTTCTTAAGTTTTATTTTTATACGTTTAATTTGTTATTTCTGGAGTTATCTTTATGCCACTTTTAGAGTTAAAACAATTATCTGTGGAGCAAGCAGGTAAAGTGTTATGGCAAGATCTCTCCTTTTCGTTAGATGCGGGAGAGCGACTCGGTATTTCAGCGCCAAGTGGCACAGGAAAAACGACATTAGGTCGTGTTTTAGCTCAGTGGCAAACGCCTACTCAAGGTTCAATTCTTGTTAATGGTAAACCATTATCTAACAAGGGGTATTGCCCTATTCAGTTAGTTCCTCAACACCCTGATAAATGTTTTAATCCCTTTCGAACAACGGGAGATAGTGTTCGTGATGCTTGGTCACCAGATGAAAGTTGGTTTGAAAAACTAAGGATCAAGCAAGAGTGGTTAACGCGTAGACCTAATGAATTATCTGGCGGAGAGCTTGCACGTATTGCGTTATTACGAGCATTAGATCCTCGTACTCAAATCTTAATTGCTGATGAAGTAACTGCGCAGTTAGATGCACAAATCCAAGCTGATATTTGGCAAGTATTGATCGATGAAAGTCAGAAGCGTCCTTTAAGTTTGATTATTTTTAGCCACAATAAAGCACTACTTGAGAAGGTTTCGACCAAAGTGTGGTGGGTCGATAAAGAAGAGTATTTCTATAATAAGAACGGATAACTATCCTCTTTAATAAAAAAGCTTCCTATATTTTGATATAGGAAGCCAAATATAACGGCTAAATGTAACAATAAGGAATTAGAAGCGATAAGTGTAACTTACACCTATTTGCATATCGTGATTACGATAGGTTGTCATTTCCCAATTTACGGATGTATTGATGGAAGACTGTTTATCAAATTGATAAGTTAACCCTACATTAGCAAATGGGCGTTGTTTGAGTTGCTTTTTATTGCCAACGTGATCAATGTTTTGCTGACCTATGTAATCAATATGGCTACGGAAATCTCCTTGATGGTGCGATAAGTTCCACAATAAGCCCGCCTTAGTATTAAATATGAATGATGAACCTAGTAAATAATCCATACCTAATCCCATTTTGGCTAATAGCGAATGTGTTTTCAGTGCATCATAGTGCGCTACAAATTGCGCATTCTTAGTTTCGCTGTAGGCTGTGCGAGAAATCTGATTGAAAGTAAGCCCTGCAAACGGAGTAAGCAGTAAATTATCTGATAGTGAATAAGGATAATAAGCTTTTAAATCAATGTGATAACCAGAAACCTTAGCGTTACCCTTACCTGATTCAGTATCTGCTAATGCTTGTCTTTCAATAGAAACTTTACGATTTAAATAAGCTCCCTTTAAGGAAAGATGCAGTGCATTACTGTTTAACTCAGCATTGAGTGACGGCATTAAATCTAAGCTAAAACCAATTAAAGGTAATGCATAGCCTTGATATTGATAGCCTTTCGGTAACGAAGAGTAGACATCAGTATCAATTGCTAAACCAACAACGAATGGAATATGTTTAATGTCAAAACGATAAGCTCCACTTAATCCTGTTTGTGTCGCATTGGCTTTATTTAAATTTTGATAATGTGTAAAACCACTAATGCAAGCTTTTTCAGTGCCTACAGAGCAAGTTGCAGATGCCAGATAACGTAATTGACCTTGTTGCATATCCATTAATTTATAGCTATTTTCAGCCATTAATTGCATGGATTTATAAGTATTTTCAATATCAATAGGCTTACTAATAACAACGGATGGTTTGGTATTTGCTTTCTCTTTAGCGCGCAGTGCTAATTCGTCTTCAGCGAGTAGTATTTCTTTCGCCAAATGCTCTTTTTCAGCTTGCTCTTTTTGTTTGGCAATCTCGGCTAAGTGTTCTTTCTCAGCTTGCTCTTTTTGTTTGGCAATCTGGGCTAAGTGTTCTTTCTCAGCTTGCTCTTTTTGTTTGGCAATCTGGGCTAAGTGTTCTTTCTCAGCTTGCTCTTTTTGTTTGGCAATCTGGGCTAAGTGTTCTTTCTCAGCTTGCTCTTTTTGTTTGGCAATCTGGGCTAAGTGTTCTTTCTCAGCTTGCTCTTTTTGTTTGGCAATCTCGGCTAAGTGCTCTTTCTCAGCTTGCCCTTTTTGTTTGGCAATCTGGGCTAGGTGCTCTTTTTCAGCTTGCTCTTTTTGTTTAGCAATCTGGGCTAGGTGTTCTTTCTCTGTTGTTGTTTTATCTTGATCCTCTTTATTTTTATTTATTGCCATGCCTTGTTGTATATCAAGCGCTTCTTTGTATACGTTATATTGATATTCTCTGGCTTTTAATTCAGGTGTTAATGCTAATGATTCAAAATTATTTAAAGTATTTTGTATATTATCGAGTTCATTTTGTGCTAAATTCTCGTTATCTTGATATTTTGTATATTCACCAATGTACTTATTGAATAAATCAGGATCATCTAATTTTTTTTCTAAACTTAATTTATTTAAATTTGCTTCATTTCTTCTTTTTTCAGTCTCTTTTTGTTTTTCTAAAAGCGTGAGTCTAATTTTTTCTCTTTCTTTATTAATATCTAAGGAAAGATTATCAACTATATTCTTCATTGATGAAATGTTATTATTAGTAATTAATGCTTGATAATCTTTATCTATTTTATTGGTTTCTTCTATTTTCCAACTAACAAATTTCCAGATATTATCTTTATTATTAGCGACACCAAAAGCAACCTTACCGTCACTTGAGATAGCGTGTGCTTCAGATTCTAATTCATTGGAGTGGTTTAAGTTTGGTAGTAATAATGAAGTATCATTATCTCTAAAGTAGATAAAGGCACTTCTAGGATATCTCGATTCTAAATCTTTATTATAGTCAAAGCTTCTATTGATATTTCGTTTATATCCTTGCTCTACCCAGCCTACAATAGTATTACCATTGTCTGAAATTCCAGTAGCTTCTGAATTATAATAATCATTATTATCTGGGTTTATTCTGCTAGGAATAATGGTTTTGTTCTCTTTTGTATCGAAAATAAATGCTTGTCTAAGTAGTCTTTGATTTCGCTCATTTTTATACTTTACTCTATCTTCTAACCAGCCTACTGCAATATTATTTTTTGACATTGCATTTATTTTTGCGTCACCATGTTCTGATTTTGAAATAAAATTAATAGTGTTGTTAATTGAGTCATAAATAAAAGCAGGTTTACTTTCTGAAATAGATGATGTTCTGTTTAACGTGCCATATAAATATTTCCCATCAAAAGAAACACCTGTCAAAATAGGTTTTCTATCTATAATATCATTAATAAAATCTAAATTTAGGAAAGATTTAAATCTGTTTTTTTCTAAATGATTATTTATGTCCGTATTTTCAATATCTTTTAGTGAGATTGTTTTTTTAGTTTTATTATCATAGATAAAGTAGGACATTTTATTATAAGGAAGATAACCATTGTTAGCTTCTTTTATGGTTTCATACTCTGTTGAATAATCAGCGTAAAGGCTAAATCTACCATCTTTTGTTGTAAGGAAATAATCTTCCTTATCATAATAAGTATCTTCTTTTGAATTAAATTGATGAACCGTTTTTAGATAAGTATCATAGATAAAAAATCGTTTTAATATATTTTTTTCTTTATTTTTAAGATGATTTCCATGAGCTGTAATGTAACGGCCATCTTCTGATAACGAAAGGAAATTTATATTACTATAATGTTCAATTTCTAAACTTTGGAAATTAACCCCAGCATCATAACTTATACTGTTTTTATTATTGTTAGATAGAATAATAATGTTTGAATATTTTGATGATAATATTGTTGGCGTTGTTTTAGATGATAGCTTTCCGTGATGATAAAAATTATTTGGTAGAGTTAAGTTATTTTTATTTACTTCATAAAATTTAAAATCAATAGGAGATGTTTCTATTAATTCGTAAGTGATATATTTAGAGTAACTTAATGAAGGGGTGACTATTAGCGATATAATAATTGAAGTTTTTAATTTCTTTCTATTTATAAGCATAAGGAATGACTCCGTCTATTTTGCAGGTTTTTGAAGATTAATTTGAACGTATAAACCTGTCAATATTAGAGTGTTTTATTTAAAAAATTTTATTTTAATTATTTTAGATATTATTAGTTTTTAATTTGTTTTATTTTATTTAATATATTTTTATTATGAATATATGTTAGGTGTTTTTATGAATGTGATGTTTCTTTTATTAAGTTCTATTTTCAGTCGATTAATATCATCTTTATTGGCGGATTGCCAATTTACAGCTTCTCCATAAACACCATGTTGATGAAATGCATTAATACGAATCAATACAGATTCACCAAGTGAATTAATAAACTGCGAAAGTAATTCAATATTTTCTAAATAATCGGTTTTTTCTGGAATATATAAAAGACGTAATTCTGTAAGTAATTTATTATTAGCTAACCATTTGATTGATTCTTTAATCCGCTGATTTCCTCGCCCAGTTAAATAAATATGGATATCTTCATCCCAGCTTTTTAAATCAATCATGGCTCCATCCATAAAAGGGGCGACTTTTTGCCATCCATTAAGAGAAAGAGTGCCGTTACTGTCAATTAAACAAGTCAGATGTTTGAGATCAGGTGCTTCTTTGATTGCTTTAAAATAATCAATTAAAAAAGGTAGTTGCAATGTTGATTCACCACCGCTGACTGTCACCCCATTAATAAATGCTGCATATTTTCGTGTAATAACCATTAACTCATCAACAGTATAGGTTAAGGTCATTGGACTTGATTGCCGTGGGCATTGCTGAATACAAGTGTCACACTGTTCGCAACTGGTACTGTTCCAACTCATGACACCATTTTGCAGTGAAAGTGCTTGCTGTGGGCACGTTGGAATGCAGTCACCACAATTGTCACAGATCCCCATGGTGTAGGGATTGTGGCAATTTTTGCACCGCAGATTACATCCTTGTAGAAAGATAGCCAGACGATTGCCTGGACCATCAACACAAGAGAAGGGGAGTATCTTATTTATCGAAGCGCATCTGCTGTTCATGACTGATAACTCGTGGTTTTCGTTCAGCAATATGACAGTTTGCTGTGGCTTCATCACCTAACCAAGTAGTATTAAGACGAGAGCCTTCTTCTTTATATTTTTTCAAATCAGATAAGCGCACCATGTAACCCGTTACACGAACGAGATCATTTCCACCCACATTGGCGGTAAATTCTCTTAGTCCAGAGGAAAATGCCCCTAAACAGAGTTGCATTAGGGCATCAGGATTCTGTTTGATGGTTTCATCCACGGTTAAAATATCGCTGATCCCTGAGGTATAAAATTGATGGTGAGGAGCAACCGTCATTAAGTGGGTAACAGGATCAGGCTCTTTACCATAAGGGATACGAGTCGCAGGCGTTGTGCCGATATCAGAACTGATACCCGATTGAGCATGTAACATCGCTCGGTGGTTCCAGCCGTATTTTACGGGAGTTTCTGTAACAAATTGTGCCAGTTTCTCGCTGATCATATAGCTAAGTTTATTGGCAGATTCATTATCGCCATAAGCAGCATTTTTACCTTCTTTTTCAAGTAAAAGCGCTACTGCTTCAGCCATTCCATAAATACCAAACATCGGCGCAAAACGATCAGGCGAGATCAACCCTTCTTCAACTAAGAAACTTTGTTTAAAGAAGTTAGATTTTTCATAGAGAAACTCACAACGAGCATCAATGATCTCAATCTGTTTTTGCATATAAAAAGGCAATACATTATTAAGAAAATCGAGGCTATTTTGGCTACGCTGTGCAACCTCTTTAAGGTTTATACGCACTAAGGTGCTGCCACCACCACTTTGAGGCAGCGAGTTATAACAACTCACAATGCCGTATTCATCTTTGCCAAATACCGCATCTTGCAGCGTACCATTCGCAATGTGGGGTTTACTGCTGTGGCAAATATTGGTGATAGCTTGGTGAAGTAAATCAGCAGGCGTTGATTTCGCATCATAAATAAACGTGAGATTAGGTGCGACTTGCTGAAGTTCAACATCCACTTTAAGAATTAGACGCGTAAGAACAGAGTCTTCAGGGCCGATATTGGCGTGCATAAAGGCATCTGGTAGCGTTCTATCAAGATAGCGCCAGAAATGTTTTAATTTAGGGTAAAGCTGTTCTTCGGTCAGTTCGCCAACATAAGGCAATAAGATTTTATCAATGCGCCCTAAATAAACAGGCATAGAGGTTACAGAAGGAACATGATGATAAAGAATAGTCAGCATGTTTAAAGCATCATCAAAATCTTGCGCAGGTTCCAGTTCTAAATAGCGAGAGCCTTGTGCTAAAAACTTCGCATAATCGGGTAAGACATAACGCGGTTTATAAGGGGCGTGACCTTCATACATATCACAGATAACCCGTTCATTAAGCGCTTTAGCTGCATCCTCAGGAAGTGAGGGATAAGGCAACATATTTTCAGCTTCTAAAGCGAGAAAATGACGTTTTTGTTCAGGGGAAAGGGTTGGGTTTTCTACGATTTGTTGACAACGTTGGATAACAGATTGTTCAGTCATAACCACCTCAGTACTCAAAGAGCCAGAAAAAGATTTAAAACCTATCTTTTTAGGTTAATGACTTGATTAGAATTTACCGTGACTTTAAACAAAACCCCTTTAAAGATTAAGGAAATAGCACGAAAATACGTATAAATTAGATATATCTAAATAAAGTTATGGTTAGCTAGAAATAAAAAAAGTGAGCTCAGCTAATGAATAACTCAACCCACTTAGTGACTTCTTAATGTAATAAAAATCTATGGCTTATCTGTTTTATTCTCGGTGTCGTTATCTTTCTCTTCATCACCCTCATTTTCTTCTACTTCCTCTTTTTCAGTACGAGGCGGTAAGTTGGCAGTTAATAAATAAGGTGATTGTTGCCAATGAACAGGGGTTAACTGAAGAAGGTTATGAGAAAGCAAAAAGCCAATTGCAAGCGCAACTAATAACATGACACGTAGTAAATTTGTCGTGTTATCGACTTGGCTTGATTCAGTGACAAGCTGGTGAGTATCCAGAGTGAGTCTTAAAAAGCCTTTGGGTTTATCTTTGCCCGGTACAGGTACAACAAGTTGGTGATTAAAAGAACCGCCACTCTTTTGCCCTTCTAAAGCTAATCGCTCTTTAACAGTGACATTTTCACCACTATGCGCTATTTGTGTACCATCTTCTAAATAGAGACTGGCATCAAGCACCCGACTATCATGAGTCAGATGATTTAAATTAGCCATAATGAGGGGATTTACGTTATCTTTGCTACTGTCATCTATATAAGTGGATAAAGAGAACGCAACTTGTTCTGCCAGCGTTTTTGCAAGCTCTTCAAACTGAGTAATACGGGCGTGCTGATTTGCACGGCTAAAATAAGACGCGCCTTGCATAAGAAATGCCAATAGTGCGATACAAATCAGTATAATCGCCGTTTTTTGTAGTTTGAATTTTAGTTTGTCTTTAAGCATGTTCATCCTTTTGCGTAAGCAAGTATGTGCATGTTGCCAGATGAGTCAGAGATAGAATAGGCTGAATAACGATTATTTTGTTCAGACAGGGGAAAACAGGAGAATAAGTATGTCAAATAGTCTGACCTATTGCTATTTACCGGATGAAATCCGTAAATGGCCAGGTCTGCCATTATCACTCAGCGGTGAAGAGGTAATGCCACTAGATTACCGCGCTGGCGATAGTGGGTGGTTACTTTATGGACGTGAACTTGATAAGAAAAGAATAAGCGAGTTCCAACATAAATTAGGTGTGGCAATCGTAGTGGTTTCTTCATGGCGCATTGATGATTACCAAGTTGTGCGTATTGCAGGTAGCCTAACTCGCCGAATCCGCCGTTTATCCGATGAATGTGGCCTAGATGTCGTTCCTCTAGGTGAAATTCCTCGTTTACGCTCTCCTGGGCTTTTAGTGATGGATATGGATTCAACGGCTATTCAAATTGAATGTATTGATGAAATCGCCAAACTTGCTGGAGTAGGTGATAAAGTTGCTGCGATAACAGAGCGAGCAATGCAAGGTGAAATGGATTTTAGTGAAAGCTTAAAACTCCGTGTTGCTGAGCTTAAAGGTGCGGACGCTTCTATTTTACAAAAAGTGATGGATGATTTGCCTCTTATGCCGGGGTTAACGAGCTTAGTTCGAAAACTTCAGGCAATGGATTGGCATATTGCTATCGCATCTGGCGGTTTTACTTATTTTGCTGATAACTTAAAACAAAAATTACGTTTAGTGGCTGCTGTTGCTAATCATCTTGAAATTAAAGATGGCAAACTAACAGGTAAAGTTAAAGGTCCTATTGTTGATGCGAAATATAAAGCGCAAGTCCTTGCTCGTTTAGCTAAGGATTTAGAGATCCCAATAGAGCAAACAATTGCCATTGGTGATGGTGCAAACGATCTTAAAATGTTGAGAAAAGCAGGGCTAGGTATTGCTTATCATGCAAAACCTAAAGTATATGCTCAGGCGAAAGTGGCGATCCGCCACGCTGATCTAATGGGTGTATTGTGCATTTTAAGTGGTGGCTTAAAACACGAAGAGCGCTAAAGGCGTTTTTCTAAAATAGTTATTGTTGGGAGAGAAGTGTGGCAAAAGCAGCAAAAAGAGCGTTTGTATGTAATGAATGTGGTGCAGATTATCCTCGCTGGCAAGGACAATGTTCTGCTTGTCATGCATGGAATACAATTACAGAAGTGCGCCTTGCAGCAGCCCCTTCTTCCCGCAACGACCGTTTTAGTGGATTTGCGGGTGATGCAAAAGGTGTTAGCCGTGTTCAAAAACTATCGGAAATTAGCCTTGAAGCGTTACCTCGATTCTCCACAGGATTTAAAGAGTTTGATCGTGTATTAGGTGGTGGTGTTGTTCCCGGAAGTGCCATTTTAATCGGGGGAAGCCCCGGCGCAGGTAAGAGTACTTTATTGCTACAAACCATGTGCCGTTTAGCGACTGAAATGAAAACACTGTATGTCACAGGTGAAGAGTCGCTACAACAAGTCGCTATGCGCGCTCATCGATTAGGTTTACCGACAGCAGAACTGAATATGTTGTCAGAAACCAGTATTGAACAGATTTGTTTAATTGCCTCACAAGAACAACCTAAATTAATGGTGATTGACTCTATTCAAGTGATGCATATGGCGGATATTCAATCTTCACCGGGCAGTGTTGCTCAAGTTCGAGAAACCGCTGCTTATCTGACTCGTTTTGCTAAAACTAATGATGTTGCCATTATTATGGTAGGTCATGTGACAAAAGATGGCACATTGGCAGGGCCTAAAGTGTTGGAACACTGTATTGACTGCTCAGTGATGTTGGATGGCGAAACAGACTCTCGTTTTCGTACTTTACGTAGTCATAAAAACCGTTTTGGTGCCGTTAATGAATTAGGCGTTTTTGCCATGACAGAACAAGGATTACGAGAAGTGAGCAATCCCTCAGCTATCTTTTTAAGTCGAGGTGATGAAGTTACATCGGGCAGCTCTGTGATGGTGGTGTGGGAAGGTACAAGACCTTTGCTGGTGGAGATCCAAGCCTTAGTTGACCACTCAATGTTATCCAATCCACGCCGTGTTGCAGTGGGATTAGAACAAAATCGACTGGCTATTCTACTTGCTGTTTTACATCGCCATGGCGGATTACAAATGTCTGACCAAGACGTTTTTGTGAATGTGGTTGGTGGGGTAAAAGTGACAGAAACCAGTGCAGATTTAGCCTTGTTATTATCATTGGTATCAAGTTTTCGTAATCGTCCTTTACCGCGTGATTTAGTGATATTTGGTGAAGTAGGGCTTGCGGGAGAAATTCGACCTGTACCTAGTGGACAAGAGCGTATTGCAGAAGCAGCAAAACATGGATTTAAACGGGCAATTGTACCTAGTGCAAATATGCCGAAAAAGAATCCACCTGATATGAAAGTGTATGGTGTGAAGAAGCTGTCAGATGCGTTATCTGTCCTTGATGATTTGGAAGATTTCTAAAGGAGAAAAGTATGGGTTCTTTTGATTATATCAAACAGGCTATCAGAAAAAATGGATATACTTTACAACAAGTTGCTGATGAAAGTGATATGACGAAAGGCTATCTTAGCCAATTGATTAATAATAAAATCAAGAGTCCCAGTGCTCAAAAGATGTCGGCATTACACCAATTTTTAGGGTTAGAATACCCAGTGAAAAAGAAAACTATCGGTGTGATTTTTGGCAAATTTTATCCTCTTCACACAGGACATATTTATTTAATTCAACGCGCTTGTAGTCAAGTTGATGAATTGCACGTCATTTTATGTCATGACGAGCCTCGTGATAAAAACCTATTTATCAACAGTGCGATGTCACAACAACCGACAGTCAGTGATAGATTGCGCTGGTTATTACAAACCTTTAAATATCAAAAAAATATCCGTATTCATGAGTTTGATGAACACGGTATAGAGCCACAGCCTCACGGTTGGGAAATGTGGAGTGAGGGGATCAAAACATTTTTACGTGAAAAGCAAATAACCCCCGATTTTATCTATACCAGTGAACGGGAAGATGCGGATCAATATAATGCTTTCTTGGGTATTGAAACGGTATTGATTGATCCTGAACGCTCATTTATGAATATCAGTGGCAGTCAAATTCGCCAAGCACCTTTTAAATATTGGGAATATATTCCAACAGAAGTTAAACCCTTCTTTGTGCGCACAGTGGCGATTTTGGGTGGCGAATCCAGTGGTAAATCAACGTTAGTGAATAAGCTTGCCAATATTTTTAATACGACGAGTGCATGGGAATATGGTCGTGATTATGTATTTTCTCACCTTGGTGGCGATGAAATGGCATTACAATATTCCGACTACGATAAAATTGCTTTAGGACATGCTCAATATATTGATTTTGCTGTTAAATATGCAAATAAAGTCGCTTTTGTTGATACGGATTTTGTCACAACACAGGCATTCTGCTTGCGTTATGAAGGTAAAGAACATCCCTTTGTTCAAGCCCTGATTGATGAATACCGTTTTGATTTAGTTATTTTGCTAGAAAATAATACGCCGTGGGTAGCAGATGGTTTGCGTAGTTTAGGTAGTGATAAAGATCGTCGCCGTTTCCAAACCTTACTAATGGAAATGCTCGATAAAAACAATATCGAGTATATTAAAGTTAACTCACCTGATTATGACGAACGCTTCTTAAGTTGCGTTGAATTAGTCAGAGAATTATTGATGATGCAATCAAAGCATATTGAGTGAATACATTAATATAAAACGCCTTATGGGGCGTTTTATATTTTAGAATAAAAATAATCACTGTTCTCAAAACTCAACGCTTTCCTCTCAGAGTAAATTCCTTTTATTTATTATTCTTTATCACTGATGCCCTATCAGAACAAAATCACTCACCAAAAGATAAAAATACATAAAAAAATCTGTCAAATAAGCTATCTACGTAATAATGCTATTTTTTTCAATAAGGTGAAAAAGGTTACTGAAAATTAATGCGGGGATCTCTATTATAGATAACAGGTATAGATTTATCGGTGTGTATTTCTTTTGCCATTAGGTGTGAGGAGTCACACTCTCTATCTTCATTCGCTCAAGTGAAGAAGCAGACTATTTTTCGTAAAAGGACAAGATAATGGCGCAACCTTCCCGTGTTTCACTTCATATCAAGAAAACAGTCATTTCGTTAGCGATTGCTGCTTTAGGTTTTACCGTCTCATCAAATGCATTGGCTTATCAAAAAGTTCATCAACCAGATAATAGCTATCAGCAGTATGTCTCTCAGCGCCAAACGGTTGATAGCTTGATCCAAGATGCATTAGATGCCTTTAAGTCACCAGCGCGTGTCTCTGATGCTGGTTTTACGGGAAAACTGCCATCAAATATGGAAATTGTGGCGCAAAAACTGCAACAAGCTTATAAATTAGAGCCTTATCGCCTCGATTTATTATTTAGTACTGCTAGCGCTTATATTTATAACAATGATGTTCCTCGTGCGATTACGATTTATAAACAGATCCTAGAAGCGGCTCCTGATGATATTGATGCGCTAATTTACGTCACTTCATGGACTCGTTTTGAAGGTAAAGACAAAGAGAGCGAAGCGTATTTCGCTAAATTGAAATCATTAAATCCAGCTAAAGCTGAAGAGATCAGCCGCTTCTTTGCACAAATTGATCGCGTAAGCACAATGCCATTAAGTGATAAATTAACACAAACAGATTTAGCGAAATTAAATAAAACCAAAGATAACAACGCGATTGTGACATTGGGTTATGCATTAAATCCCGATGGTACAATGAACAAAATCTTAATTGAGCGTCTAAATAAAACCTTAGAAGTGGCTAAGCAATTGCCTGAAGCCATGATTGTCGTTACGGGTGGTGTGCCTAAAGCTCATCAAACAGAAGGTAAATTAATGGCGGATTGGTTGGTGAAAAATGGTATCGCACCAGAGCGTATTTTCCAAGAGAACTATGCGCGCACAACCGTCGAAAATGCGTTATTTAGTCGCTATGCCTTAACCAAACATCGTATTAAAACAGCCGTTATTATTAGCTCTGGTAGTCATGTTCGTCGTGCAGATGCGATTTTCACGCTTGCAAGCTGGCAAAGTGGCCCAAGTGACATTACTTATCTAACGGTTGTTGCACCAGATAAGCCATTAGCTGAATTACAAAAGGCAAGTAAATCAGATATACAAGGTATTTATCGTGATGGCTTAAAAGCGCTAGGATTATGGAGTTTCCGTAGTTATCCACTAGAAGAGCGTTAATGGGAGCGTTTTAACGTTAATTAGCTTAGAAAGGAAGCCTCCTCAATAACAAAAATGATTGAGGAGGTTTTTATTATTTTTTACTGAGGTACTAAATTTATTATAAATTTGTACACGCTTAATTTTTATTGAATTGATAACAATTATCATTACTATTGATTCTCACAATAGTTAATAATGAGAAATAAAGTGAGAATTCCTCTGATGATATGCGCATTGATGGCCTCTTTTCCCAGTTTTGCTAGTTGCTTAGCAGTAACTGAAAATATAGAAATGACAGGTCAGTTTGATAACAACAATACGTTGTGTTTTACCGCTCATTTCGAAAGCCAACGTTATGTTGAATTAAACGCAAAAGGGATACAAAACCTACGGTTAGAGAAACAAGATGGCACTCATATTCGTAGTTTATTAAAGGATATTCCCGCTGATGGGCAACAAAAAGTACGCTTTTTATTACCTGAAACGGCAAATTATCAATTGGTTGCACAAGGTGAAGCTAAAAAACAGTGGCAATTCACGTTAACAACACAGCCTTATCAACCGTTAGATAAAGATGCCGGTATTGCACCAACAAGCCCCCGTTTACAAACACTCGCAAAACAGCTTAATCAACAAAATATTCAGGCGTTTTGGCAACAAATACGTCAGGAAGGCGCTCCTCTGATTGAGCCTTATGATAATGATAAAAAGCGAGTGACTTTTTTATGGCGAGGCGCAAAAAAGAATGTCTATTTATTGGGATCACCTGATGGTAATCATGATCCATTAACGCATTTAGCCAATAGTGATATTTGGTATCGTAGTTATATCGTGCCTAACGATACATTAATGCAATATAAGTTAGCGCCAGATGTACCTGTTATTGAAAATTCAGCACCATTTGAGCAACGTCGCGCAATTTTAACCACAGCACAAGCTGATCCGTTTAATTCCCAAAATTCTCCAAGTCAATCTGAGGATATCTATAATCACTTTTCGTTATTGTCGTTAGACAGTAAACGTGAATGCCAATTGCCTGATATTCTTGATAGAACAATGAAGGGTAAGACAGAGATTGTTCGTTTTCACAGTAAGATCTTAAATAATGATCGTGAAATCGCACTTTATCAGCCAGCCCAAAAAATGGAAATACCGCGGATCTTGGTCTTATTTGATGGTCAAACTTATCGTCGCCAATATGGTATTGATCGGTTTTTTGATAAACAGATCGAGGAAGGCAAATTGGCACCTATGATGATCTTATTTGTTGATAGCATTGATAGTGATCGCCGTAGTGTTGAGTTACCACCAAACCCTGATTTTTACCGTTTCTTAGCAGATGAACTATTTGTTTGGCTAGAAAAAGAGAAGGGCGTTCACGTATCTGGAGAGGAAACGATAGTATCTGGCTCAAGTTATGGCGGATTAGCATCTTCATGGGTCGCATTTAATCGCCCTGATCGCTTTGGTAAAGTGTTGAGTATGTCTGGCTCTTATTGGTGGACGCCTGAAAATGAAGAGCCTGAATGGCTTATTCGACAATTTGAGCAAGCAGATAGAAAGCCATTGCAGTTTTTCTTAGAGGCTGGGCTATTTGAAAGTCGGGGAGATAAAGGCGGAATTTTAAATAATAACCGTCACCTTAAGCAGGTTTTAGAGCAAAAAGGTTATCCGGTTCAATCACTCGAAATGGCCAGTGGGCATGATTATATTTCTTGGTGTGAAACCCTGTATTTGGGGGCTAAAGCATTAACCCAAGAGAATGACTAGTTTAAGGCCTCAACTCGATACCTCGCTTTAACAATATGCTTTAATACAACAGAAGCTTATACATGCATTCGCGGTATAAGCTTTTTGTTTGTCATTAACTTGTCATAAAGTTGTCATCGAAATCGCTTTTACTCTTCATTTCTCTGTCATTTAACTGCCGTAAGCTTTTCCTGACTTAAAACATTAATCCTGTTTTTTTTACTTTAGAGTGCAAGGAAAAAGCTATGTCTCATCGTTACCAACGTTCTATTTTATCCGTTATTGTAACAACGCTATTGGCTGGCGCGAGTTTCTCTTCTTTTGCAGCTCCCGTTGCTGCTGATGCAATTTTGGCACAAGATCGCGCAGCAAAAGGTAATATCACGGAATTTGGCGGTGCTCGCCGTATGACTCAAGATCAAACTGAGGCATTAAAAGCAGCTTTAAATAATAACCAAGCAAAAAATGTGATCCTCTTTATTGGTGATGGTATGGGGGATTCTGAAATCACTGTTGCGCGTAACTACGCGGAAGGTGCAGGTGGTTTCTTTAAAGGTATCGATGCCTTACCGATGACGGGTCAATACACACACTATGCTTTAGATAGAAAAACACAAAAACCTAACTATGTAACAGACTCCGCCGCTTCTGCGACAGCATGGGCTTCGGGTGTGAAAACTTATAATGGTGCATTAGGAATTGATGTGTTTGGTAAGGATCACCAAACTATTTTGGAATTAGCAAAAGCCAATGGAAAGGCAACAGGGAATGTGACGACATCGGAAATTCAAGATGCAACACCTGCGGCACTGTTTTCGCATGTGACAGGACGTAAATGCTATGGTCCCGTTGAGACTTTAGAAAAATGCTCAACAAACGCATTAGAAAATGGCGGTAGAGGCTCTATCTCTGAGCAACTTTTAGTGACTCGCGCAGACGTTACATTAGGGGGCGGAGCGAAAAGTTTTGCTCAGACTGCGGCTGCGGGTGAGTACAAAGGTAAAACATTAGAACAGCAAGCGATTGAACGTGGTTATCAAATCGTGAAGGATGCAAAATCACTGGATGCGATTACGTTGGCAAACCAAGATAAACCAGTATTAGGTTTGTTCCACGAGGGCAATATGGCTGTGGCGTGGGAAGGCCCTAAAGCGACATATCATGGTAATTTGAACAATCCACCCTTAGAGTGCAAACCTAATTCTAAACTTGATCCAAATGCGCCAACACTGGCACAAATGACCAAAAAAGCGATCGACTTACTGAAGAGCAATGAAAAAGGTTTCTTCTTACAAGTCGAAAGTGCCTCTATTGATAAGCAAGATCATAATGCTAATCCTTGCGGACAAATTGGTGAAACTGTTGCATTAGATGAAGCCGTACAAATCGGTTTAGATTTCGCTAAGCAAAACGGTGACACTCTGATTATCGTGACGGCTGACCATGCTCATTCAAGCCAAATTATTGAAGCAGATGTGAAATCAAGTGGCTTAACACAAGCGCTTATCACTAAAGATGGTGCAGTAATGGTGGTGAATTACGGTAACTCGGAAGAAGAATCCCAAGAACATACAGGGGCTCAGTTACGTGTTGCTGCTTATGGCCCACACGCTGCCAATGTGGTTGGGTTAACTGACCAAACAGACTTGTTCTTCACAATGCGTGATGCGATGGGTCTGAAATAAATTTAAGTTGAATTTATAGTCTGTCTGAACTTGTAGTCGAATTGCCTTACTAAATTGTTGTATTTTCGCGCGACTTAGAGAGATACCCTCTGGTCGCGTTTTTTTATTAATAATTTAGTCTATTTAAAATAAAATGATAATAAATCAATAGGTTATTTACAGGCTGATTTTGAAAGTTACACATTCTCTGCTATAATTAACAGAATTTACAAATTAATCTATGTAATATTCTCAACTTCTCCATTGATTATTGCACTTAAGTTGCAATATCTTTTTGTCTAATAACGCTCTACGTTATTAAGGCATTACCCGTAAAAAATCTTTTCTCAGATAGATTATCTGCTCGTGGTCTTTCTCTTTTTTATGAGATTGAAGGAGAACAGAGTCAAACAAACAACGATAAAAATAAGGTTATTCTTTCTATGCTGACACTGCTTCATTTACTCTCATCAGTCGCGCTTCTTGTCTGGGGAACACATATTGTTCGTACAGGCATTATGCGTGTCTTTGGTTCTGATTTACGCCGAATTTTAGGTAAAAGTATTAATAAGAAATCCAACGCTTTCCTTGCGGGGGTGGGAGTAACGGCATTAGTCCAAAGCAGTAATGCGACGGCACTTTTGGTTATCTCTTTTGTGACGCAAGGACTGATTTCGATTACACCAGCACTGGTTATTATGTTAGGTGCAGATGTGGGTACTGCACTTATGGCGCGAGTGTTAACCTTTGATCTCTCTTGGTTATCACCACTGCTTATTCTTGTCGGGGTGATCACTTTTCTAAGTCGTAAAAAAGAGCGAGTTGGGCAATTAGGGCGCGTAGGAATTGGTCTTGGTTTAATTATTTTAGCCTTACAACTGATAGTCACCTCTGCCGAGCCAATTACCCATGCCAGTGCGGTACAAGCTATCTTTACTTCATTAAGTGGCGATACTGTTTTAGCGCTTCTCGTGGGTGCTTTATTTGCGATGGTAAGTTACTCGAGCCTTGCCGCCGTATTATTAACCGCGACACTGAGTGCAACTGGGCTAATGCCTTTATATATCAGCTTATGCATTGTGATTGGTTCTAATATTGGTAGTGGTTTGCTGGCGCTAATGAGTAGTCGAGGTCAAAGTGTTGTTTCACGCCAAGTAGTACTAGGAAGTCTATTTTTTAAATTGATTGGTGCGCTATTGGTTTTACCTTGGATTACCATCATTGCAAATAAAATTCAGCAGTATGGATTTTCACCGGCTGAAGTCGTTATCTATTTTCATGTTATTTATAATCTTGTTCGCTGTATTTTGATGATCCCTTTTGTCGGTATAATGGCGAAATTATGTCAGCGACTTATTCCTGAATTACCGGTTACTGAATCTGAAATGGCGCCGCGGTATTTAGACCAATCCGCGATTGATACACCGTCGTTGGCAATTGCTAATGCGGTTAGAGAATCACTACGATTAGGTGATGTTATAGAACAAATGCTGCAACGTTTTACTGCATTAATGGAAGGCGATCGTCAGCAAAAAAGGGAAATTAGCCAGTTAGAAGAAGAGGTGGAATTACTCCACAGCAGCATTAAATTGTATATGGCACAAATTCAACAGCATGATCTAGGAACTGAAGATTCTCGACGTTGGGCTGAAATTATTGATACAGCGATGAATTTACAACAATCATCCGCTATCATTGCGCGTATGTCGGCTGAAGTGGTGAGTAAAGGTTTAAATCATCACTTATTTTTATCGGAGGAAGGACGTCGTGAATTACAGACACTCCTTGAGCGTCTGCAAAGTAATCTGAATCTGGCGATGTCGGTATTTGTTTCCGGCAATATGGAACATGCTCGTAAATTACGTCGAGCAAAGCATCGTTTCCGTTTACTCAACCAGCGTTACTCGTTTGCTCATGTAGAACGTCTTCATTTGCATAATATGCAAAGCATTGAAACCAGTTCTCTGCATACCAGTTTGCTCGGTGATATGAAACGGTTGAATTCCTTATTCTGTGCAGTGGCTTACCACGCATTAGAACGAAGTGAATCATCATCAGAACAGGTTAATCTTTAATAATGAAAAACAATATTCGTCAATTAACAAGAAATGAAATTCCACAAGTGTGGGAAATTGATAGAACTGAGCTTATTGAAAAGCTATATGTATTAAAAGACGGAACGTTGCATTTATCAGAACAACGCTTTGATATGAAAGGTTGGCCAGAAGGTGAAGCAGAGCATTACACTCCTGTTTTACTCGAAAGTTTTGACCGAGGAGCGCCTTTCTGGGGTGTTTTTAAACAAGGTCAATTGGTTGCAGCTGCGAGTGTTGATCCGCAAAAACGCGGTCAAAATGGTACTCTACTTCAACTCTCTTTTTTACATGTTAGCCACCAGCAACGTAGGCAAGGTTTAGCACGAATATTATTTGATTATTGTGTGGAATATGCGAAGAAAAAAGGGGCTGGTGGATTATATATCTCATCAACACCTTCTGAAAATAGTGTGAATTTTTATCAGCATTTAGGGTGTCGTTTAATTGATATTCCTGATCCTGAACTTTATGAAAGAGAGCCTGAAGATATTCATTTAGTCTTTCATTTTATCAAGTCAAATAATGCTTAGTTTCGTTTATTGATCAGTACAACACATAATAAAATTAAACGCCTTATCATGAAAATGATAAGGCTTTTTTTGTTTATGACACTAATGAATAGACATAACCCTTTAAAAAATAAGGATATAAAGTAAGTTTTTTCTTTATATAAGTTGATTTAGTATAGGTGTTATATATAATAATGAAAATCATTATCATTAATGGTGGGTTATTATGGCTAAACCAACACGTATATCTCCAGTGACATCTTGGACATCTCGCATTAGTTTATGGGAAATGTTGGCGGTTTCTTCTTTACTAACAGTGATCATGCATTCTATTGCAGGGACATCTGCCTTTACGCTGGTTTTAGTGGTTTCAATGCTGTTATCCACCTTGATGCTATTTCATAAAAAATTACAGATGTGGGTAATGATCCCCGCAGGTGTTGTATTGACCTACAGTTTTATGACACTTTTAGTCGCATATTATGGATAGAGAATAGAATATTCGGTGTGTAATAGAATGGGTGTTATCACAAGGAGAAAAAAGGGTTATTGAGTGGTGCGAAGAGGGGGACTTGAACCCCCACGTCCGTAAGAACACTAACACCTGAAGCTAGCGCGTCTACCAATTCCGCCATCCTCGCAGTCTTACTCAATTAATTGTGTCTGTTGGTGCGAAAGGGGGGACTTGAACCCCCACGTCCGTAAGGACACTAACACCTGAAGCTAGCGCGTCTACCAATTCCGCCACTCTCGCATTCAGACAGGAAGCGAATTTTATGCCTTTTATTTTTGGCGTCAATTATTTTTTATCAATAAATTATCTTAGTGATGAAAAATAAAACAGCGAGAGAAATACATAAAATAGATCGACTATATTTTTTTTAGAGCTAAGATTAATAATCATTACAAAAACCAATTTCGCAATACGTTCATGAGGTTTTTTATGAAAAAAATCAATATGTTGATTGTTATTTTATCTGTGATGATATCAAGTAATGTATATGCAGAAATCTTCAAAGATAAAACGGGTCAAGTTGTTGGCTCAACCCGTGCAGGTAGTAGCGGTGAGACCATTTACCTAAATAAAAGTGGTCAAGTCATTGGTTCATCCCGTACAAGTAGTAACGGTGAGATCACTTACCTAAATAAAAGTGGCCAGGTCATTGGCTCAGCCCGTACAGGTAGTAATGGTGAGACTACTTACCTAAATAAAAGTGGCCAAGTCACTGGCTCAGCCCGTACAGGCAGTAACGGTGAGACTACCTACCTAAATAAAAGTGGCCAAATCACTGGTTCAGCCCGTACAGGTAGTAATGGTGAGACCATTTACCTAAATAAAAGTGGTCAGGTTATTGGCTCAAAAAAATGATAACTTTCGCTTGAAAATGAAAGGATTTGTTATTAGATGACTGTTTTTAGACGTAAACTGAAGACCCCCAGTAGTTGGAAAATCAATTACTGGGAGGGCTTATAACAGGGCTTGTGATTAGTCTTTTTTAGTTGCTTGGTAAACTTTGAATTTACCTGTTGATGCAAGCACTTCGTGAGAGCCAAATACATGATCCAATATATCTGGATAAGGGATAAACGAATTCGCCACAATTCGTAATTTACCGCCTCTTTTCAAATAATTTGGTGCAAGACGAATGATATCTTCAGCTGCTTCATAGCTTGTGCCTAAACCATCATGGAAAGGCGGGTTTGAGATTATCCAATCATAAGTTTCTTCAATTGCTGAATAGACATTACTTGCAATCACTCGACCTTCTAATTCATTCACGTTTAAGGTGGCGATACTAGAAGAAATTGCTGCGGCATTCACATCACACAGTGTCAGTTTTAACATTGGGTTTTTCTTACCGAGTACAGTGGCGAGGACACCACAGCCACATGCCATATCCAGTAAGTCGCCAACCATTGCATCATCAAAAGTTGAAAGTAATAAGCGGCTACCCTCATCTAATGCATTTTGGCTAAAGACGCCCGGTAATGCCATTACAGTAAGATCATCATGGCGATAAGTTTGCCACCAGTTATTACGGTCAAACAGTGTTTGATATGTTTGAGTACCAAAAAATAAGCTGCAACGGCGTGCTGAATCTATTTTTTTTAGTTTAGCGATACCGTTCATTAATTCAGTGGCACTTTTAACACCGCTACGGTTTTCACCAACGATAAAGATTTCAGTACCCACTTGTAAGTTAGAGCAAAGGCTACGCAGTTGGAAAGTGGCTTCGTTTTTATTTTTAGGCCAAAAATAGATCAAGGTATTGCAATATTTCACAAAGGACTGATCTGCAACTAAACCGAAGAGTGCGTTATCACCCATTGATTTTAGTAATGGTAGCCACTGGTGATATTGGTTGGTATATGCTCTGACACTTTTCGCCTGAATTTGCGCCGCGAAAGTATCTTGAAGATCACCTGCAATAAGTACATGCCTGTCTGCGAAATGATCTAGGTGACGAAGAATAACTTCGCTAGCAGGGGACAGTGAGGACATTATGATTATTACTCCTTAAAAAACATGAGACGCATGATATCAGATATAAAGAAACCGACGCTATTTATTGGCGTAGTTTATGCCCTCTGATACTATGTACCGTTGTTCTACACTTGATAGGTAAGCATAATGAGCCGTAAAGACAGAATGTTATCCCAACTTGGAATTCGTCAGTGGGTACTTCGTAAGCCTGCTGTGTTAAAAGGCGAGCATTCTGTTCAATTTCCGGATACAACACGTTTACTTATCATTACTGATGATACCGTTGATCTAAATAACGGGCTTTTCTCTGATATTTTTAGCGCCATGGGGATAGATAAAGACGAAATCTATTGTATTACAACAGATGATGTGAGCATGCTCACAGAATCATTTGATCTTCCCTGCTGGTTATTAGGCACTGATCTCATACTTCCCTCTGAATATACTTCTCTGAGAAGCCCTTCATTACATCAGTTATATTTTGATGCTGATGCAAAACGCGATCTTTGGAAACAAATCTATCAATATGAAGACCATTTCACTCTTAAACCCTGCTGATTTACCTTTAGCATGGCAAATTGAAAAATTAAGTCATTCATTCCCTTGGAGTGAAGAAACATTTTATAGTAACCAAGGAAGTCATTATTTTAATCTGAAAATTTGCATTGATAATATTATTGTAGGTTTCGCAATTACGCAATTAATATTAGATGAGGCAACACTTTTTAATATTGCAATCCATCCTGATTATCAGGGGAAAGGTTACGGCAAAGCTCTTTTATTAGAACTGATTGAAACACTTGAGAAAAAAAATATCACTACCTTGTGGTTAGAGGTGCGAGAATCCAATGAAAAAGCGTTCAATCTCTATGAATCTATTGGATTTAATTTCGTTTCAAAACGCAAAAACTATTACCCAACAAAGACGGGGAATGAAGATGCGATTATCATGGCTTATCCTATTTCTTTCTAATTAAATCTTTATTTAAGTTAAATTTAAAACGCCTTCTATTAGGCGTTTTTTTTATTTTATTTGAAGTATGAAAATTTTATTTTTTATTAATTGTATTTAAAATTTATCTTTATTTTTACTTAATGTAAATTTATCAAGTTAATTTCACTTTTGTCATTGTTTAATTTTAAAACGTTAGGTGATTATAACAGTGTTAAAAAGGTGAATAGTATTTGAAATAAGTAAATTGAGTATTTGTTTTTGTTTTAAATAAAGTGATTAGTCTCTAAATATAGACAAAATTAAATCTAAATAAAGGTGTATTTATATAGGATCTTATATTCAATCCCGATTTTAACCGAAAATAAATAGGCTAATTCAGGGCTTTATTAATGGTATTGGTTTTTTTAATAGCAGAGTAGTCAATCAACAACTCTCAATGCACTTGCTACATTTATAAATCAAACCATGACATTCTTCACAGAACAAATGGCTAACTGGGTTAGAAATTGTAGATCTTTGTATGTAATGCATACAGAAAAGAAGAGTGGAAATTTGCTGTACAAGGTTGATTGGTTGAAATCTATGCAATATAATCTCTTTTGGTACGGAAAAGATACGTACAAAGGAGATTATATGGCAACAACACGTCTTGATATTCGGCTTGACGAAGAGATAAAAGCAAAAGCTGAAAAAGCATCAGCGTTGTTAGGGCTTAAGAGTTTAACGGAGTATGTTGTTAGGTTAATGGATGAAAATGCAACACAGGTCATTTTGCAACACGAAAGTATTGAAGTTAAAAATGATATTTTTGATGAGTTTCTAACAGCTTGTGATAATGCTAAAGCCCCTAACCAAGCACTTATTGATGCAGTCCAACTTGCAAATAAAAGTGGTATTAAGTGAGTATAGGCAAAGAGTTTGAAGAATTATGTAAGCTAAAACATGATAGGACGTCGTTTGATTGTGGGGAAGTGGAGCTTAATACATTTCTTCAAACCCAAGCAATTAAGCATATGCAAGCTGGGATAAGCCGGACAATGGTTTTACCCAGCAAACAGTTGTTGGATAATCAAAAATACTCGATATGTGCATTTTACAGCATAACGCCTAGTGCTATACATCGAGAAACATTACCAACAAGTTTAGCCAAAAAGCTCCCTCGTTATCCTATACCTGTTTTTTTACTTGCTCAGTTAGCTGTGCATAAAGATTTTCATGGCGTTGGTTTGGGGAAAATAAGCCTTGTTCGTGCGCTTCATTATTTGTGGAAGGTAAATACCTATATGAGAGCGTATGCAGTCGTTGTTGATTGCTTAACTGATGCCTCAAAATCATTTTATGCAAAGTTTGGCTTTGATGTTCTTTGTGAGCATAATGGGCGAGTTAGAATGTTTCTTCCGATGAAAACGATAAAACAGCTTTTTGAATAAGCTGATTCATCTCTCGCCAATAAAGCACCATAATACAGTGAGATCATAATTGATGAATGTTATTACCTATCACGAACACTAGGCATCACTCCCTCAAGCAGATAAAATAGTAACCATTGATTGTTTATACAGACAAGATAGGCGAAAATAAGCGCCAATTAAGATTAACTTACGGGTTGAATGTCTTTTATAGTCACTTTAATTATTACTTATCGCAATATATCAGTGCCTTACATTCTCTCGTCTATCAACCAGAAGATCACCATTGATGTCTAATCCTATTTTTCAGCAAGAAGTTGCTCGTCGTAGAACTTTTGCCATTATTTCCCACCCCGATGCGGGTAAAACAACCATCACTGAAAAAGTGTTGTTATTCGGACAAGCAATTCAACGTGCAGGAACCGTAAAAGGCCGTGGTTCAAATCAGCATGCAAAATCTGACTGGATGGAAATGGAAAAACAACGTGGTATTTCTATTACAACCTCAGTCATGCAGTTCCCTTATGCCGATTGCTTAGTTAACTTATTAGATACCCCAGGGCACGAAGACTTCTCTGAAGATACTTATCGTACTTTAACCGCAGTTGACTGCTGTTTAATGGTAATTGACTCCTCTAAAGGGGTTGAAGATCGTACTCGTAAGTTAATGGAAGTAACACGTTTACGTGACACTCCAATTCTGACTTTTATGAATAAACTCGACCGTGATATTCGTGATCCAATGGAAGTCATGGACGAAGTTGAAACAGAATTGAAAATTGCATGTAGCCCTGTGACTTGGCCTATTGGTTGCGGAAAACTCTTTAAAGGGGTTTATCACATTCTTAAAGATGAAACCTATCTTTATCAAACAGGTCAAGGTCATACTATTCAGGATTCTCGTGTCATTAAAGGGTTAGATAACCCAGAGCTTGATGAAGCTATT
Organism: Proteus vulgaris; assembly: GCF_016647575.1. Taxonomy (GTDB): domain Bacteria; phylum Pseudomonadota; class Gammaproteobacteria; order Enterobacterales; family Enterobacteriaceae; genus Proteus; species Proteus mirabilis_B. The sequence continues at coordinate 3,520,264 of NZ_CP032663.1, read as the reverse complement.
GGTGATGATTTAGCAAGCCAATTACGTGATGAATTAGAGTTGGTATTAGGTGCATCTCATGAATTTGATCATGAAGCATTCTTAGCTGGCGAATTAACTCCCGTGTTCTTTGGTACTGCATTAGGTAACTTTGGTGTTAACCATATGCTTGATGGCCTTGTAAAATGGGCACCAGCACCAATGCCTCGTCAAACTGATATGCGTGAAATTACCGCTTCTGAAGAGACGTTCACAGGTTTCGTCTTTAAGATCCAAGCCAATATGGACCCTAAACACCGTGACCGTGTTGCATTCCTGCGTGTTGTTTCAGGTATGTATGATAAAGGCATGAAGTTACACCAAGTCCGCATCAAAAAAGATGTGGTGATTTCTGATGCATTAACCTTTATGGCAGGCGATCGTTCTCACGTAGAACATGCTTATCCAGGGGATATCATTGGTCTTCATAACCACGGTACAATCCAAATTGGTGATACCTTTACTCAAGGTGAAATCCTGAAATTTACCGGTATTCCAAACTTTGCGCCTGAGTTATTCCGCCGTATTCGTTTACGTGATCCGTTAAAACAGAAGCAGTTACTTAAAGGATTGGTACAGTTATCAGAAGAAGGTGCTGTACAGGTCTTTAGACCACTGGCAAATAACGATTTAATCGTAGGGGCGGTGGGTGTACTTCAGTTTGATGTAGTTGTTGCAAGACTTAAGAGTGAATATAACGTTGAAGCAATTTATGAATCCGTTAACGTTTCAACAGCTCGCTGGGTTGAGTGTAATAACGAGAAAAAACTCGAAGAGTTTAAACGTAAAAATGAACAAAACTTGGCACTTGATGGCGGCGATAACTTAACTTATATCGCACCAACGATGGTTAACTTGAATTTAACGCGTGAGCGTTATCCTGATGTTGAGTTTCATCAGACGCGTGAACACTGATACTCGTCTTACTCGTCATACTTCAAGGTGTAGCGTTGTTGACGGCGTTCATTCGCACTAGTCACATACTTGTGTATGCTCCTAGCGACTCATTTACTTGTCGCCTAGCTACAACTTGAATTATTTAGAGTAATGGCATTGGCATACTTACAGTTGTAACTTGAATTATTTAGAGTATGTAATCTAATGAAAAGGCTATATATTTTAATATAGCCTTTTTTGTGTTTTTACTTTTTTAAGTGTTTGTAGCCAATAAATCTTAGTAATAAACTCGTTTTTCTTTGTTAAATCTACTCTGCATATCACTAATATCCTGCCAAAAAGCCCTTCTCCATTTGGAATTACTCTCTTTTTTTTCTGTTAACATTGTGCCCGTTTTTATACTTATTTATAAATATATGTAAAATTTCTTATAGTTTTATTTGTTATTATTAGAATAAAATTATTAGGATTAGTCTTTATTTGTTATTTTTTACTTTATTTAACTCAAATAGCTTATTAGTGTAATAGCTTAGATTGTTAAAATTTTGTAGTACTTCATAAAAATACAGATATTAAAACACACATATTTCCTATCGCAGTTATTGTGATTAGGGGGAGAGCAATGAAACAATATAAAACGCTAAAATTAGCGTTAGTGATGTCAATGGGCTTAGCTGTTGTTAGTATGGGTGCATCAGCTGAAACATCGTGGTATAGCGAAATTAATAACAGTGGAAATAACACGGGTTATTATTTAAGTGATACTTCCATCTCGAATAAAATTAAAGATACGCTATTACCAATGCAAGATATTGATAGTGAAAATATTTCTATTCGCACTGAGTTTGGGCATGTCTTTCTTTCAGGTTTTGTTGATAGTAAAGCACAAGAAGAAAAAATCTTACAAATTATTGAAAAGATTGAAGGTGTTAAAAGCGTAGACTCAGATGTAAATATCAAATCATAAACATGATTTTCTTTTGTATTCGTCATATTCCAAGAAGATATTGTCTAATTTATTTGTATGAATACGTAAAAATAATGACGTCAAAAAGATGTGCGGGTATCCTTTAATAAGTTGTATAAAGGAGACATTATGGGGAAGTATATACCTGTCACATTAAATAATATTACGGCACTTGAATTTCAATCCTCACTACCACAAGGCAAAGTGGCTTTAGTTTGTGAAGGCGGAGGTCAACGCGGGATCTTTACTGCGGGTGTCCTTGATGAATTTATGCGATCACAATTTGATCCCTTTGATATTCTACTTGGAGTGTCTGCGGGAGCACAAAATTTATCTGCTTTTGCCTGTGGTCAGCGTGGATATGCACGTAAAATTATTAATCGTTATACAACCAATAATCAATTCTTCAATCCTATTCGTTTTGTCCGTGGTGGCAATTTACTCGATCTTGATTGGTATATAGATACAACAGCCAAAGAAATGCCTCTTGATATGCCAACAGCACTACGCCGTTTTGATGCTGGGCGTGAGTTTTATATGGTGGCAAGTCGTTCTGATAATTTTCAGGCAAATTATTTTCAACCAGATGAACCGACTTGGCTTGAGATAATCAAAGCGTCCAGTGCTATTCCTGCTTTTTATCGTAATGGTGTCTTATTTCATGATGTTGTTTATCATGATGGTGGGATCAGCGATGCTATTCCTGTGAGAGAAGCTTATCGACGAGGTTGTCGTACTATTGTCGTTGTTCGTACTGTTCCTTCTGAATACCAATACACAACAGAGTGGGTTGAGCGTATGGGAAAATGGTTTGAAAATAGCCGTTTACAGCGCTTTATGGAGATGGCTCAAGTACATATCGAAACCTATACCGAAACAATTAAATTTATCCAATCCCCCCCAGAAGATGTTGTGGTTATTGAAATTTATCCACCAACGACATTGCAATCTAGTGCATTAGGAAGTCGTTTAAGTGCATTAAATCATGATTATCATGTGGGTAGACGTTGTGGCCGCTATTTTTTGGCGACAATTGGTCAGCACTTTTCTAAGAAAAAATTCAAACAGCACGATAAAAAAGTCTTTAGCTTATTTGAACAAGAAGCAAAGGCGGATAAAGCAGAGAATGCTTCTATTATTCAACAAGGAACTCGAAGCGTACATCCTGATGTGAGGCAAATTCAGAATGAATAAATTTATTGATACTCACTGCCATTTTGATTTCCCAGTTTTTTATGATGATATTGCCAATAGCTTGTCATTAGCGCATCAAGCTCATGTTGAAAAAATAATTATTCCTGCCGTTGCCCGTTGGAATTTTGATGTTGTTGCTGAGCTCGCTAATAATCATCATCAATTATATTGTGCATTGGGGTTACACCCTTTATATATTGAAGAGCACACTGAACAACATCTATTGGAATTAGAACAAAAATTAAAAACAGCTTCTCGTTGTGTCGCCATTGGAGAGATTGGGCTTGATGACTATATGGAAAATCCTCAGCTAGAGAAGCAAGAGGCATTTTTAATTGCACAGCTTAAGTTAGCGATTAAATTTGATTTACCCGTGATCCTACATTCACGTAAAACCCACGATAAACTAAGTGCGCTTTTACGCCGTTATGATGTGCCTCGTAAAGGGGTTATTCATGGTTTTGCAGGAAGTCTGCAACAGGCAGAAAAGTTTATTCAGCAAGGCTATTTTATTGGCGTTGGTGGAACCATTACTTATGAGCGAGCACAAAAAACTCGCCGTGCAATTGCCTCGTTACCGCTAGAATATCTGTTACTAGAAACAGATGCACCTGATATGCCTGTGAGTGGTTTTCAAGGTGAACCTAATCGTCCAGAACGTATTCAGAACGTTTTTTCCCAACTCTGTGAGCTACGTCAAGGATCACCAGAGGTGATCGCAGAGCAACTCTATCTCAATAGCCTACAATTATTTGGGCTCAACAATATTACCTAGCGCTTGAATGAAAATGCGGTTTATCTAAAGGTTAAAAACACCCCTTATTTTAATCTTATTAATATGAATAGGGCGTTTGTTTATTCCCTCGATTTAAGATTGAAAATACGTTTTGTTAATCCCAAGCGCATTTTTTCTAATTAGCCTGTTCAACAAATGCGTTTTCTTTCTTGTTTATGTGATCAACTTCTCATTTGTGACTTTTGTGTTACTTTTTTCAGACTCTATTTGTGATGGATATTGAGGGTTCTTTTCTTAGACTAGGTATAATTATCCGGCAAAAAGAGTCAATAAGCTCTGGCAAGGGCATTATTGATAATCCATTAAATTTTTATGTGAACAGGGATCCTTCAATGCAACTCATTATGAGCTTGGTCGGAATGGTAACATTAATATTGATAGCCATTCTGTTTTCCAGCAATCGACGTGCAATTAGACTACGTACAGTTGGTGGCGCATTCCTTATTCAGATTGGCTTAGGTGCCTTCGTTCTTTATTCTGACGGTGGTCGCGAGGTACTTCTTGCGGTTTCTGATGGCGTTAAGAATGTTATTGATTACGGCAATAATGGGATGAGCTTCCTATTCGCAGGCCTAGTATCAGATAAAATGTTCGAGTTGTTTGGTGGTGGCGGCTTCGTATTCGCCCTACGCGTACTACCTGTTATCGTGTTCTTCTCTTCATTAATTGCAGTGCTGTATTACCTCGGCATTATGCAAATAGTTATTAAAATTCTGGGTGGTGGCTTACAAAAAGTACTTGGCACATCACGAACAGAATCTATGTCTGCAACTGCAAATATTTTCGTTGGACAAACCGAAGCACCACTTGTTGTTCGCCCTTATATTGCAAGAATGACAACCTCAGAACTCTTTGCGGTTATGTGTGGTGGTTTAGCCTCTGTTGCGGGTTCAGTACTCGCTGGATACGCGAGTATGGGCGTACCGTTGGAGTATCTGATCACAGCATCCTTTATGGCAGCTCCAGGTGGTTTACTCTTTGCTAAATTGCTGATCCCTGAAACAGAAACACCGGATGATCAAAAAGATGCGCTGGATAAAATGGCGGAAGACGAAAAACCTGCCAATATTATCGATGCCGCTGCTGCGGGTGCCTCTTCAGGTTTACAACTTGCGCTTAACGTCGGTGCTATGTTACTTGCTTTCGTTGCATTGATTGCATTAGTTAATGGTATCCTTGGTGGTATTGGTGGCTGGTTTGGTTATGAAAATTTCTCATTAGAACTAGTGCTAGGTTGGGTATTTGCACCAATTGCTTTCCTGATTGGTGTACCTTGGAGTGAAGCAACCATTGCAGGCTCATTTATTGGACAAAAAATTGTTATCAATGAGTTCTATGCTTACTCTGAATTTAGTAAATACCTCAAAGAAGATGCACTAGTCGCAGGTTCTGGATTGGTTGTATTATCGGCTCAAACGAAGGTCATCATCTCCTTTGCACTGTGTGGTTTTGCTAACCTCTCTTCTGTTGCTGTACTGCTAGGTGGTTTAGGTGGAATGGCACCAAACCGTCGTAAAGATGTAGCGCGTTTAGGTATGAAAGCTGTGCTGGCTGGTACGCTCTCTAACTTAATGAGTGCAACAATTGCAGGTTTCTTCTTTGCATTAACAGCAATGGCTGTTGTTGCTGCTTAATTGATTTTTATTGTGAAGAGCAGATGGGGTTTGCCTATCTGCTCTTTTATGTTTGTTTTCTGCTGTAATGTTAACTACTTTTATTGTGTGAGATATTTCGCAATTTGTATTGAATAGGGTCAATAGCAATATCATTTCATATTGATCACGCTTTTTTTGCGTTATAAAGACGACTTAAAGGCGCTATTCGAGTAACATTAAACCAGAAAATGACCTAATTGTGATGTTAGTCACACTTTTATGTCATTGTTTGCAAGTTGCATTTGATTAGTGTGACGCAAAGCACATCTAATTGTTCCTTAGCGTGTTCAAATAAGATGTGCTGAAACTTCATGGAATGGCGAAGGCTCAATGACGGGTCGCCGAAGTGAGCATAGCGCGGTGAGAGGGAGCTCAGCTGTCGTTGTAGCGCAAGTTACAACAACATCTTCAAGGAACCAAGTCCGCTCGCCAACAAATTTAATCGCTAACCTTAAGCGTATGCCCAAAAGGGCTTGAGAAACATCGTTGGAGAGTTTTATGACAGATTTAACCGCTGCAGCGCGCCTTGCGCTGTCTTTGATGGATTTAACTACATTAAATGATGACGACACTGATGCAAAAGTGACTGCATTATGTCATCAGGCTAAAAGCCCAGAAGGTAATACAGCCGCTATTTGTATCTACCCACGTTTTATTCCGTTAGCACGTAAAGTGTTACGCGAACAGGGTACTCCAGACGTCCGTATCGCAACCGTAACTAACTTCCCTCATGGTAATGATGATTTAGATATCGCATTAGCAGAAACCAACGCGGCATTAGCTTATGGCGCAGATGAGGTTGACGTAGTTTTCCCTTACCGTGCATTTATGGCAGGTAACGAGCAAATCGGTTTTGATATCGTTAAAGCTTGTAAAGAAGCTTGTGCAGAAGCAGGTTCTTTACTGAAAGTAATTATTGAAACGGGTGAGCTGAAAGATCCAGCACTTATCCGTAAAGCATCTGAAATTTCAATCAAAGCAGGTGCTGACTTTATTAAAACTTCCACAGGTAAAGTACCTGTAAATGCAACACTGGAAAGCGCTGAGTTAATGATCCAAGTGATCCACGATATGGGTGTTGGCAAAGAAGTTGGTTTCAAACCAGCTGGTGGTGTACGTACCGCTGAAGAAGCCGCACAATACCTTGCATTAGCTAACCGCATTATGGGTGACAACTGGGTTGATGCCCGTCACTTCCGCTTTGGCGCGTCAAGCCTGTTAGGTAATTTATTAGCCACTTTAGGTCATGGCGAACAAAAATCGTCTAGTGGTTACTAATCCATTCGTAAAATATGCCCACTTTTCATTATTGTGGGCATTACCAATGCTATAAAACCAGGAGGTTGCAGTGTTTCTTGCCCAAGAGATTATTCGTAAAAAGCGTGATGGTCATCCTTTAACTGAGGAAGAAATTCGTTTTTTCATTAATGGCGTCAGAGATAATACTGTTTCTGAAGGTCAAATTGCTGCATTAGCAATGACTATTTATTTCCACGACATGACAATGCCAGAGCGTGTTGCTTTGACATTAGCTATGCGTGATTCCGGTACAGTACTGAACTGGAAAAGCCTAAATTTAAATGGCCCAATCGTTGATAAACACTCAACAGGTGGTGTAGGCGATGTAACTTCACTGATGTTAGGGCCAATGGTTGCGGCTTGTGGTGGTTATGTTCCTATGATCTCTGGCCGTGGATTAGGCCACACAGGTGGAACATTAGATAAGCTTGAAGCAATTCCAGGCTTTGATATTTTCCCTGATGATGAGAAATTCCGCGACATTATTCGTAATGTCGGCGTTGCTATTATTGGGCAGACTAATTCATTAGCACCTGCTGACAAACGCTTTTACGCTACCCGTGATATTACTGCTACAGTTGACTCAATCCCGCTTATCACTGCCTCTATTTTAGGTAAAAAATTAGCTGAAGGCTTAGATGCGTTAGTGATGGACGTTAAAGTGGGCTCGGGTGCCTTTATGCCGACTTATCAGAAATCTGAAGAGCTGGCTGAGTCAATTGTTCAAGTAGCAAATGGCGCAGGCTGTCAAACCACTGCACTGTTAACTGATATGAACGAAGTATTAGCTTCTAGCGCAGGTAATGCGGTTGAAGTTCGTGAAGCTGTTCAATTCTTAACAGGTGAATATCGTAATCCACGTCTATTTGAAGTCACTATGGCGCTGTGTGTTGAAATGTTAGTATCAGGCCGTTTAGCGGATGATCGTCAACAAGCTCGTCAAAAACTGCAAGATGTGTTGGATAACGGTAAAGCGGCAGAAGTCTTTGGTCGTATGGTTGCAGCACAGAAAGGCCCATCTGATTTTGTTGAAAACTACAATAAATACCTGCCAACTGCGGTATTAAGTAAACCTGTATTCGCTGAGAAAGCAGGATTTATCACTGAAATGGATACGCGTGCATTAGGTATGTCAGTTGTGACATTAGGTGGTGGTCGTCGTAAAGCAACTGATGCTATTGATTACAGTGTTGGCTTAAGCGACATCGTAGCGCTTGGTGCTGAAATCAATACAGATACACCTTTAGCGATGATCCACGCTAACAGTGAAAAATCATGGCAAGAAGCTGCGGCTGAAGTCCGTAAAGCGATGGTAATTGGTGACAGCAAACGCGAAGCTTCACCAATGGTGTACCGCCAAATCAGCGAATAAGAACTCAATTACGATTTATAAGTGACATATCCGTGGTCTACGGAGAATGACACAGGAGAGAGAATTATGAAACGTGTACATATCATGGTATTAGATTCCTTCGGTATCGGTGCTGCCGGTGATGCGGAGAAATTCGGTGACCAAGGTTCAGACACTTTAGGGCATATCGCACAAGCGTTTGCTGACGGTAAAGCAGATAGAGATGGCCGTAAAGGTCCTCTTCATTTACCTAATCTTTGCCGTTTAGGTTTAGGTAAAGCTGCGGAAGAATCAACAGGTAAATTCCCTATTGGTTTAGATAAAGACGCAGATATTATCGGTGCTTATGGCTACGCGAGTGAAATCTCTTCTGGTAAAGATACTCCGTCAGGCCACTGGGAAATCGCAGGTGTTCCTGTTCTGTTTGATTGGGGATACTTCAAAGAGCTGAAAAATTCATTCCCACAAGAACTGTTAGAAAACATCGTTAAACGTGCAAAATTACCAGGTTACTTAGGTAACTGCCATGCATCTGGTACAGTGATTTTGGATGAACTGGGCGAAGAGCATATGAAAACCGGTAAGCCGATTTTCTATACCTCTGCTGACTCTGTATTCCAAATCGCATGTCATGAAGAAACTTACGGTTTAGATGAATTATATGAGCTGTGTGAAATTGCTCGTGATGAACTAAACAAAGGCGATTACAACATTGGTCGTGTTATTGCGCGTCCATTTATCGGTGACAAACCAGGTAACTTCGCTCGTACAGGTAACCGTCATGATTTAGCGGTTGAGCCACCAGCACCAACTATGTTGAAAAAACTGGTTGATGAAAAACAAGGTCACGTTGTTTCTATCGGTAAAATTGCTGACATCTACGCAAACGTAGGTATCACTAAAAAAGTGAAAGCAACGGGTATTAATGCTCTGTTTGATGCGACACTTGAAGAAATGAAACTCGCGGGCGACAACACAATTGTATTCACCAACTTTGTTGACTTTGACTCATCTTACGGCCACCGTCGTGATGTAGTAGGTTACGGTGAAGCACTTGAGTTATTCGACCGTCGTTTACCAGAATTAATGGAACTGGTAAAAGAAGATGACATTCTTATCTTAACAGCAGACCACGGTTGCGACCCAACTTGGCCGGGTTCTGATCATACTCGTGAGCACATCCCTGTTCTTGTTTATGGTCCAAAAGTTAAACCAGGTTCATTAGGTCATCGTGAAACCTTCGCTGATATCGGCCAAACTGTTGTTAAATACTTCGGTGTGTCTCCAGTCGATTACGGTAAAGCAATGTTTTAATTTTACTTCGGTAGGCATAGCAATATGCCTACCGAATTATATTTAAATAGTAAAAAGATCAATTAAAAGGAAGAATTATGGCTACCCCTCATATTAACGCAGAAATGGGCGATTTTGCTGATGTCGTTTTAATGCCGGGCGACCCGCTTCGTGCTAAATACATCGCTGAAACTTTTTTACAAGACGTGCGTCAGGTAAACAATGTTCGTGGTATGTTAGGTTTTACAGGTACGTATAAAGGCCGTAAAGTTTCTGTAATGGGCCACGGTATGGGTATTCCTTCCTGCTCAATTTACGCAAAAGAATTAATTACAGATTTCGGCGTGAAAGTTATCATCCGTGTTGGTTCATGTGGTGCAGTATTACCAGATGTTGAACTGCGTGATGTTGTTATCGGTATGGGCGCATGTACTGACTCTAAAGTTAACCGTCTGCGTTTCAAAGACCAAGACTTTGCCGCTATCGCTGATTACCAATTAGTTCAAAATGCTGTTGATGCAGCAAAAGCGAAAGATATTAAAGTTCGCGTTGGTAACATCTTCTCTGCTGATCTGTTCTACTCTCCAGATCCAGAAATGTTTGATGTAATGGAAAAATACGGCATCCTAGGTGTTGAAATGGAAGCCGCAGGTATCTACGGTGTTGCAGCTGAATACGGCGCAAAAGCACTGACTATCTGTACTGTATCTGACCACATCAAAAAAGGTACACAGACCACTGCAGAAGAGCGTCAAACTACCTTTAATGAAATGATTGAAATTGCATTAGAATCTGTTCTGTTATTAGAAGACTAATCAATACATTTCGTTGCTTAAAAATAATAAAAACCCAATTTTTAAATTGGGTTTTTTTATGTCTAATTACTCAATAAAATAAACGAAAAGCTTTAATAAGATGTTTAAAATCAATGTGTTAGTTGTTATTTTTTTAGCTTGTAACTATCTATTTTCTTGACTATCAATAGTGTATTTTGTAGCCTATATAACATAGGTAATGAGATTGAAGATCTCTATTCCTACATTTTTATAGCAAAGTAGGAGGGTAATATGAACTTTGATATGTGCATAGCCCAAAATTGTGCATCTTTTTTTAACCCGATAACAAAAGTATTTGTTGTGGTTGATTCATTTAATAATTATGAGTTTGATGTACGTACAGGAACTTTATCTCATACGGAATTTGTAGGTACGATTACCGCAACAAGTGATGAAGAATTGAATAAAAAACTCGCTGAGATCACGGCTGCCTATATATGATAACAGAGCAAGAAATAAATCAGTTAGTTGCAAATATTAATGAAATTCTTCAAGAAGATAGGGCTAAATTAAAAATATCATTCCATTTTGCAGCCGAACGACTTAATGATAATCGTAATAACCCACCAATTACTTTAAATGAACTTAGAACTATATTTATAAAATTTATTAAGCATCATTTACAGAAAATATTAGAGAAAGAAGAAGGGTTTTCTTTTACGATAAAATGTAAAAACTCAGGTATTGCAATACCTTGCGCTATTGAACATGAGTTTGATATTGGTTCAAAATGGGTAATACAGCAAGTCATTACTATTATGAGAAAATGGGATTTTAACGCTTATCACGGCGATGCCCTTTTTGAAATTTAGATAATTCAACACTTTAAAGTCATTATTCAATTTATTCTCTTTAATATATTCTCTTTAATATAGCTATTAGTTATAGGGGAGCGCTTAATATATTAATTATTAGAGCGTCAATTTAAATAATAAAAACCCAATTTTTAAATTGGGTTTTTTTATGTCTAATTAATAAAGCTAAAAACTATGGAGCATAAATATACGTTTCTAAGTAAGGGTCCATTTTGATGGAATAATCTTTGATATTATCCAGACTTGGTGTTAATGGCTCTTTACACTCTTTCTTACTGATAATGTTATTGTCTTTATAAACAATAATACCGTTAAAATTCCAGCCTCTTCCTTCACCGTCATAAACGACGTAGCTATAGTTTCCATTCTTAAAACGAACATAGGTCGATGCCCCTGCAACAAACATCTGATGTCCATAAAAGACATTATTATTGGGTTGCTGAGGGACTGGTAGCGTGATCTCTGTTTTAGCAAGTGTGCCATAACGATAAACAGGAGGCTTTCCATGTTCAACGAACACACTGACATACTTACCATTTTCAAGTTGGCAGGTAAATTCTTCAGCATGGACACTTGCGGATAATAATACGAATACAGCAGCAACAGCGATATGTGCTTTCATATTGTGTTCTCCGTTAATTACCTACTCTATTACCTTAAGTATCGGCAAAGAACACAAAATATGTAGAGTAAATATTCTGATTATTTAGTTAGGTTACTAATTTTCATTTTAACCAATATTTATAGTATTACCAGAACAATCAACTGTGATAATTTCTTTATTTATATTTTCATTAAACACTATCTATTAACTTAGCCTTATCCAATATTTTGTACCTAATAATAGTTAAAATTAAAATTAATTTGCTAATTATGAAAAATATCATAGTGTTTTCGTTTGATTTTGTTCGTTGTAATTAAATTAAATGTAATTTTTGCTGTACCAATTGTGGAAATAACAGATTAATTCAATTAATTAAATTAAGAATTCAGTAATATCAGTTGGTTAGCATGTGATTATTATATTTTGATTATATTTCAAATAGTTAATAGTATTGCAGGTGATTATTTTTGTTTATAGCTTTATTTTCACTGTGATGTCAGTCACATAAGCATATAAATGAAATAATAACATCTGTAAATTTAACTTTCCGAAGATTTCTATTGTATTGATATTAAATAAAATATTTTGTTTTATGTGGTTGCCAACAGAACCTATGTGATCGCATGAAGCACTAACTAATTTAATTAGAAAATGTATAGTATTGCTATGCAATCAATTTGAATTTTTGTCGGTTTCTATTTGGAGAATATAGTGAAAAATCAAGATTTATTAGGTCTATCTTCTGCTAACATTCTGAATGCGGAATTTGAGAAGAAATACCACGACGTTATTGCTCACTTTTTCAGCCGAGATCCGAAGTATTGGCCGATATTTCAGGATAAAACAATCCAATCGATTACACAGTTTAGAAAAACAACAACTAACGATAATGACCAATTACAACGTTACTCAAATGGGCAACAGCTATTCGATCGTTTAATGGCGGATACGCAAATCCAACAAAATATTAATTACCCAGAAAACGATCCTAATGAATTACTGATGTTAGTTTCGACACTGTGTAAAAACTGGGAAAATCCATTAGCTGTTGAAAACGTTATTGCAATGCCAAGTGATCCGGGTGTTTATGGTTCAATCTTGGGGTTAATGGGCAACCCTAACATGGTGTATTGTGAATATTCAGGTGTCGCTGATGCGTTAGAAAAAGTGACGATTAAAAAAGTCGCTAAATTGGTTGGTTACGATCCTGAAGTTGCATCTGGTGTGTTCACTCAAGGTGGCACCATGTGTAATTTATATGGTTATCTATTTGGTTTACGCAAATCTATGCCTAATTCTAAACACTTAGGTATGGCAGCAGATCAAGATTATCGCATCATTAACTCTCAAGGTGGTCACTACTCAAACATGACTAACCTTGCGCTGTTAGGTGTTGATGTTGATAACAAAACCATCCGTATTAAAGTGTCTGAAGATAACACCATTAATTTAGAGCACTTAGAGCGTGAATTAAGAGCGTGCTTTACCGTTAAGTGTAAAGTGCCAACGATCATGTTAACTACCGGAACAACAGATACCTTTGGTGTGGATGATGTGAAAGGTGTTTGTGAGTTACGTGACCGTTTATGTGAAGAGTTCGAGATCCCTGTTAAGCCACACGTACACGTTGATGCGGCTGTTGGTTGGCCGATCATTTTCTTCTTAGAATATGACTTTAGCGGTAACCCACTGGCAATTAATGATGTCACTTTAGAAGGTTTACGTCAGAACGTAGAGAAATTCAAACATCTGAAATATGCCGATTCTATCACTATCGACTTCCATAAGTGGGGCTACGTTCCTTACACCTCAAGTTTAGTGCTGGTGAAAAACGGAAATGACTTCGTTGCACTTGAAAACGATCCTGAAAACTTCACCTATTTTGAGCATGAGTTAGAAGGGCAGACTCACTTACAATCTACTATTGAATGTACACGTAGTGGTGTGGGTATTTTTGGTGCTTACTCTGCAATGCATTATATGGGAATTGAGGGTTATCAAACCATTATTGCTCACTGCCTGCAAAATGCGAACTATATGCGCCATCAACTCTTAGAGATGGGTAACGCAAAAGTTATCGTTCCTCAAAACCAAGGTCCAAGTGTTGGTTTTAAACTGTATGATCCTAACTTAGTAAAAGATCCTAACGTTGCGTTTGATTTAGAACAGACATGTTCTACTGACAAAGAAGCGTATGATTTTATGGTTCATAACACACAATGGCATAGAAAACTTTTCTTACAGCGTGGTCGAGAAGGATTATTTACTAACTGGGTGGATTCTATTGCCTGCTCTAAATATGCGAAAAATAACCGTTATGTTTATCTTCCGGGTGAAAAAGCCGTATTTATGAACCCAAATACTGAACGTGCGCATATTGATAATTTTATGAAGATTTTAACCGACATGAGTCAAAATATGAGCTCAAAAAAGGCTGCGAAAATCTAATCAAATTATTGGCTGATTAAATAAAATAAACTGTACTTTAATAGAGGAAACTCATATTAAGGTACAGTTTTTGTTTTATCGGATAATAGTTGCAGATTATCTGAGTTGGCTATCTTTACTACCACGACGATTATACCCACTAAACGTATTATTCTTTTTATCGAACGCTTCTTGGCAATTTAAACAATAGCGTACACCTGGAACGGCTTTTTGCCGAGCCAGAGAGATTGGCTCACCACATTCATCACAAAACTCTGCACTTTCACCTTGTGCCATTTGATTGCGAGCTCTTGCAATTGCATCATCAATGGTGGCATCTATTTGCTCTTGAACAGCATTATCATTAGCCCATCCACTTGCCATCATATTCTCCTATTTTAACAGTGAATATAAATACTATTATTAGGGCGATGGCGAAAAAATCAACAGAATAAAAGAGAATATAGATTGAGAAGATAGGGTGATAGAAATAAAAACCCCCTCATAAAGAGGGGGAAAATTTCAGAGGCATAATACGTCGTTGTTATTGTTTTTGTTCTCTAATAAACAGAGAAATGATAAAGAAGAGGGCGACGAATACGATAATTAGGTTAAAGCCAACAGAAACATTATAGCTTTCTGAAACCTGACCGATTAATGAACCTGCTAACGCACCGCCCAATCCTGAAGCCACATAAATAAGTCCCATCACCGAGCCACTTTTACTGGTTAATTTTGTGGCAACCGCTGCGGCTGTTGGAAATAGCACAGATAATGCAAAACCAAATACCATAAAGAGATAAACAACATCTTGCACAAAGATACGGCTAACAATAATGGCGATAAGCGAGAACAGTGAAAATAAAATCAATGTTTTGCGATCACCCAGTGCAAGGTTAATAAAGCCACCAATAAAGCGACCGATAGTAAATAAGAATGCAAAACTAGAAATAACATAAGCGGCTGTTTCTGCTTTTTGCGCATTACTCATATTCCCAATATCCATAGAGGTATAGAAAATAGGGAAGAAGTTTAAGAATGCGGCTTCAGCTGCCACATATAAAGTGATAAATAAAATAACCAGCAACAGTGATTTTTGTGTCAGTAACTCTAAAAAGTCACTGAATTTCATATCGACTTGTGCGCTACTTTCTATTTTTAGCGTACTTAATACTAAAATAATCACAGCAACAATAACGGCAACACCAACATAAAAGGTACGCCATGAAATAGAGTGTGAGAATAGATATTGTAAAATAAGTGGCGTAACAATCATCCCTACACCAAACATAGCGTTAGAGACATTAAACATCATTCCTGCTTTCTCTTTATAGAAAGTTGGAATAACAGTAACGATAGAGACAAGCATTGAGCCAATCCCTAAACCAATGACCAGATAAAAGCCAAAAAATAGCATCACGTTGAAAGCAAGGCTGGTTCCTGTTAAACCAACAGCCATCATTAATGAGCCAATAAACATCATGACTTTTAACCCTTTCTTATCGGTAAAATAGCCCGTTAATAAACTGGCGACTAAAAAGCCGATTTGGAAAAAGGTAATTAATGAGCCCACTTGGCTCATATTTAATGAAATATCATGTTGAACTTGTTCGAGAATAAGTCCTTTTGTATTTTGAATGCCACCGAGTAAAAACATCGTGACAAACAGAAGGAAAAAGACTTTCCATTTTTGTTGTTTAGCCATAATTTGATCCTGATTTTCCGCGGTGTATTATTCTTTAATTGTGTTGTTGTTATTGTTGTTATAAGCGTTATTAGGTGCATTGTGTTCACCAATCGCATCAAATAATTCTTGAGTCGCCCATCCATAGCAATAATAAAGTAAGTCATCACAAGCACTTTCTTCTGCGGCAATAACGGCTTCAATTAATTGAGCGGCAGGTAAATTCCACATTTGAATACCGCTATAAATAAAGGTATTTGGCTGTGAAAGCTGGCGAACTTTATTATTTTGTTCAGCAACAAAGTGAATAGGGAAACCTTGCTGTTTAAAGGTTTCATATGAAATATCATAAGGTAATTCAAATAAGCGTTTAAACGCAGTAAATGCACGCTCTTGGCTTTCACTATCATGAGCAAAATGATTAATTAATCCTTGAACATCCGCACCGCCCCCTAATTTGTGATAAGGGAAATGTTTAAGTGTTGATGAATAACGCGTTAATTCATGATAGTCCTGACCCAAAATCCAACTGTATGCCGGTGGCCACAAATCGAGCCATAACGTAATTCCACCCGCCGTTTGTTTGGCATCAGACAGCAATTTTTTAACTAATTGAGTCACACTCTGTTGGCGAAATAGCTGCCATGCTTTTAACAGAGGTTCTTCTTTTAGTGCAGTAACAGGTGCTTCGAAATCCCCTTGTTTTAATGAATCCGCTAAAGCCGCAAGGCGATGCTTGATTTCATTAACGGGTAAGCCTTGTTGCACCATTTTCTTTTCACAATGAGGGCAAAAACAGGTAAATAATCCCGCTGGATTGACTTCTTTACCTGCCCAATCAGGGAAACGAATGCGGTCAATTAAAAAAGTGTCATAACCGTAGTTTTGTTTTAATGCTGTGAATGTTTTTTGCCATAATTGAGCAACATCAGGGGCATTAGGGCAGAGCCAGTGTTCTTGTGGACGGCCTTTAAAATCGACAACCTGATTGTTTTCTACATCACCAATAAAATCGCCATTCAGAATATTTGCCCATGGAATGACTTTATATTTTCCACCGTCGGTGGCTTTTTTTATCGTCATTAGCGGATCAGCACCCGATAAAATGGTGGGATCAACTCGTTGGCCCAGACGAGGAAAATCAGTATGAGTATTGATATGTAGTGTACCTGTTCCCATAACCACATTATGAATAGGGTTATGAGGCAGATCGCCAACAGGGTAAGGGTTACGTTCAAATATAGTATTAATTTCGACAAATAAATGCTCAACATGCTTCATACCATCAAGGCGTTGAAGAATAGCGGGCATGCCTTCGTCTAAAATATCATGTGGGTGAAGATGTATTCCTGCCATGAGTCGCTCCCATCTCGTTTAAAGACTTTTTATTAGGGTTATCTCAATTGGATCTCGGGCATAAATTGAATTGATGGATAAACCGTGGCTAAGGCGAGAATAGCAATGCCATAAAGCGGGCCTTTTTCCCATAATTCAGAAAGCTCGATATTCACTTTGGTGTTAGCAAATAAATGTCTATCTAGATTTGCCTGAACACGCGGTAAAAAGGTGTCAGCAGAGCGTGTGATCCCGCCTGTTAATACCACTTTTTCCAGATTTGCAATGGCGACTAAATTCATAATGCCGATAGCAAGATAATCAGCCATTTCCTCAACTAAGGATTGAGCAAGCGGATCGCCTTGTTGTGAGGCTTGAATAATCTCAATGGCACTAAGATTTTCTCCTCGTAAGTTTGCCATTCGCTCACTTAAACCTGAGCCAGAGCAGAAACTTTCAAAGCATCCTTTGTTACGCCAATTGCGAAAGAGATGGTCACGAGCAAACATCATATAGCCGATTTCACCAGCCGCATTGTTTGCACCGCGGATAACTTTTCCATCCATCAGCAAGGCGGAGCCTAATCCTGTGCCGATCCCAATCAGCGCACAACTGTGCGTATGACGGCAACGGCCTTTCCACATTTCACCCACAAGTGCTGCACGAATATCATTTTCGAGTACAACGGGTACATTGAGTTTTTCTGTAAGCTGTTGTGCTAGAGGTAAATTATCCCATTGAGGTAAGTTAGGGGAGCCTTCTAGTACAACACCATTTTTGATATCGATGATCCCTGGTGTGGCGACACCGATAACATTGATCTTTTGACGGTCTACGCCGCTTTTTTCGATCACATTTTCAATACTTTGTGCAAATTGCGTAATAAAGTACTCACGATCGTCAGTATCAAAGGTAGGCTCTTGATATTCATACAACAATTCGGCATCTAAGTTAAAAACCGCATAAGCGATTTTTGTTCCACCTAAGTCAATGCTGACACCTAAACTGTGTTGAGGATCGAAGTTAACTAAAATACCTTTCCTGCCTTGTCCTGCTGGCGAACTGACTCCGCTTTCATAAACGATTTTTTCTTCAAGGAGATCGTTAATAATTTCAGACACCGTCGCTTTTGTAATCCCGCTAATTTTGGCTATCTGAGCCCGTGACAAAGGACCTTGATGACGAATGACATTTAATACAAGCGAGGCATTCATTTGCCGTAATGTATTGGGTACGTTCGGTGTCACGTTACTACTCCATTTGTTTAGAAACAAAACTAAAAGATGTTTTTTTTATATAAAATCGTCTGTGTTTGATAGTTATGCACCGTTTTATTTACTTTGTAAAGTATAAAACGACTAATTAGTTTAGAAACCATTCTAAATGAGTTTGTGATCACAATTTGATGAGTCTGATTTGTACAATCAGATCTTCGAAAAGATCTTCAATGTATATATTCGTTGCACATATTCTTAGAGCAATAAAACGACTAGAATGAAATCAATATCTATTGAACTAAAGAGAAAATTAGCATGAAAAAAGGAATGTTATTAAAAGGGTTAATAGGGATGTTACTGCTATTCCCACTTTATTCACAGGCAGTGACATTAAGTGGTTATCTTGAGGTAAAACGATTATTAGCCTTAGACCATCCTTCTAATAAACAACTAGAATCGGTGACACAAGCTTACTTGAACGGTATTGCGAATGGATTTAATTTTTATGCAGTATCAGTAAGATTGCATAATGAAGGTAATGATTTTAAGCCACTTTATTGTCCACCCAAAAAAGTCATACAAAATGGCGATTTTATGGTAAAGCATATTGATGCTTATCTTGATAAATATCCTATTGCTAAGCAAAAATATAAAGATACATCAATAGAGTTAGTTTATATTGCCGCATTACAAGATGCCTATCCTTGCGATGAATAAAAAGAAAAATAGCCACAATCCTTGTGGCTAAAATGATTTGGTGTGCTCTTTTTCTTGTTATTTACTTCAGGTTGCCTCTCTCATAAGCCCCTTGATGGAAGACACTCAAGCCGTTGCTGCTTCAACTTGTTTTACAGGAACAAGATGACAACAATCGCTTTCACCCGTTTTTTCAAAGGTTGATAAACGGGTAATTAAGAGTGAATTCATGTCTGTTAATAATCCCTCTGCTTGCAGTTTTTGCATGATGCTTTCATCGCAGTCATTGGTGTTTTGACGTTGATAAGCCACAGGCGTTACACCACGTAATACAGTCAATTGACCAGCAAGTGCAGGATTATCTGTTAATGCATATACGTTGTTGTTTGGCATAAAGCGTGACAATAAGGTCACTGATTTGCCGTTTTCGGTTAATGCGGCAACGCTTAAATGCTTGTCGTCATGGAAAGCCGTTGTGGCAGCAGCTAATGCAATCCAACGACCAGTTTGTGAATAGTAAGACGGTGATTGCCAAGGATTTTCAGCATTAGCGGCAAAAGAGCGCTCTGCACCTTCAGCTACGCGTGCCATTGCACTAACGGCTTCCACTGGATATTTCCCTGCCGCCGTTTCAGCTGACAACATGACGGCATCTGTTCCGTCACCAACCGCATTCGCAATATCCATAACTTCTGCACGGGTTGGCATTGGGCTTTCAATCATTGATTCCATCATTTGGGTTGCCGTGATCACAGGACAACCTAATGCGCGACAGCGTGCAATCAGTTGTTTTTGTGCGCCCGGTAAGCTGGCATCACCAATTTCTACGGCTAAATCGCCTCGTGCCACCATAATGACATCAGATGCTTTAATGATGTCGTCCATGTTTTCTTCACAAGAAACCACTTCTGCACGTTCAACTTTAGCAACGATTTTGGCGTGACTTCCTGCTGCAATTACTAAACCACGAGCATATTCAATATCTGCCCCATTACGAGGGAATGAAACGGCGATATAGTCTGCTTGAATGGCGGCTGCTGTGTGTATGTCTTGTTTATCTTTGTCTGTTAATGCAGGTGCAGATAAACCACCGCCGAGTAAGTTAATGCCTTTACGGTTAGATAATTTTCCACCAACAGTAACGACAGTCTCTATTTTATTATTATTGACGGCGCTGACTTGTAATTGAATATTGCCATCATCAAGTAACAGAATATTCCCTGGTGTGACTTCTTGAACAAGTTGTGGGTAGTCCAAACCAACTTGCTGCTCGTCGCCTAATGTGCTGTCTAAATCTGCATTTAGAATAAAGCTATCGCCTTGTTTTAATTGAATTGAATCATTTTTAAAGTTAGCGATACGAATTTTCGGGCCTTGCAGGTCTGCTAAGATCCCGATAAATACACGATGTTTTTCTGCGACCTGACGGATAGTTGCGGCAGTGGCCTGATGCTGTTCGCGAGTACCATGTGAAAAGTTTAAACGAAATACGTTAGCACCAGCCATAATCAGCTTTTCAATCATCTGTTCTGAACAGCTAGCTGGGCCAAGAGTCGCAACAATTTTTGTCTTACGCATAATGACATTCTCTTTTTAAAGAGGGATACCCAACGGTATCCCTTGATGACAACTTAATTAATTCATTAATCCATGGTAACTTTTTTCGCATTCCAGACTAGCGTCGCTAAAATCATGGAAACGATGGCAGAACCTATCCAGAAATACTGTACTGTGGTGAAGTCGTAATTAGTGATATCACCCACTTGAGTTACTTTAATCAGTGATGCTGAAATCAGTTCTTGAGCGGATGCTGCAATGTAAGCGAACAGTCCGATAAAGCCTTTTACTGCACCTACTGCGTTTTTCGGCATCAGGTCACAAGCGGTTAAGCCTGCTAAGAACACAACCAGACCACCCATTGCAAAACCAACCATACTTAATGCAATAGCATCCATAACACGGCTTTGTGGACCCCAGAACATCAGTGCAAAACCAGCGATGTTGGCGATACCGTAAATCAGTGTTGGAATATGACGGTTAGCGTTAAACAGTTTGTCAGAAGCCATACCCGCTAAGATTGCGCCGAAGAAACCCGCGATTGGGTAAGTTGACATTGCGAAACCTGCATCAATCAGTGAGTAACCTTTTGAACCTTGTAGGTAAAGCACTGCCCATGAACTGATTGCGTAGCGAGAGATATACATAGCCGCACATGCTGCTGCGATGATCCACACTGTTGGTTGTTTTAATACGAATAACTGAGCGCGACGAGTTTCTTTAGGATCACTTGATTTAACCGCTTCTGACTCTTCGCCATACGCAGTTGCTGGATCAGGTAAACCATAAGTACGAGGACGGTCTTTTAAGATCATCAGTAAGATGATACCCGCAGCAATACCTGCGATACCTGCACCGATAAAACCTGCACGCCAGCCGAAGAAGCTCACTATGGTTGCAGTCAAGATCCACGTAATTGCTTCACCGATATTACGCGAGCCACCCCAGATGGAATAAACCGTACCGCGCTGTTTTGGTGAGAACCACTGGAAGATGGAGACACAAGAAGGTGCTGAACCAACAGATTGGAACCAACCGTTAATACCCCATAACAGGATAAAGAACAGGCTCGCCGTTGACATTCCCATGAAGATACAAACAAAGGAAGAAGCAATTAACGAGATGGACATAAAGCGTCCAATATTGGCATAATCTGACAAGAAGCCGTTAGAGAACTTACCAAATGCGTAGGTAAAGAAGAACGCAGAACCCATTAAACCGAGTTCAGCGGTGGTTACGATACCTGCATCCAGCATAGGTTTTTTCACCACACCGAGTGCCATACGAACCACATAGAACATGGCATAACCAAGAACAAGACCAAAGAAGACCTGCCATTGGTGCTTTTTATATATTGCGCGGATCTTTTCACTTGACGCTTCTATTAGCGGCAGATCCTTTCTGGTTTTAAAGAAACTTAGCATAGAGATGACTCCGAATATTATTCATGTCTGAAGCTGATTTTGGTTTTCAGAGCTGATGCTATTCATTTAGGTCATCTTGGTGCAAAAGAGGGATTTTGAGTCATCGATGACACATTCTGCTGAATCGGTGAGTCAAATTTGTAACATCGCTATTAGGCGTTGGTTTAAAAATGAGTGAAGATATCGTCGTATCATTGTTGTAAATGGGTCATTAAGGACTCATTAGCTCAAAATAATAAATATTGCTAAATATCAGAAGTTTGAAGTTCGACACATTTTTATGTTTATTCAAAACAAAACCAGGGGTATGTCATGAGAATAAAAATAACACTAAGCCTCGTCTGTTTATTGTTTAGTTGGCTGTTTATCACACCAGTGCGTAGTGATGAGCAGCCACTTGTTATACTGACGACACTTTCAGATACACCAATGCGACCACTTACAGAGGCCTTTAGTGCACGTTATCCTGATACTAAGGTGCAAGTGGTTTATCGTCGCGTCGCGATTGCGACACGGATGATGAAACAATATCCCACACAGCCTGTTGATATTGTGATGTCGTCATCGGCTAACTTTTTCCATCATCTAGATAGAGAAGGGCTACTGGCGCGATTACCCGTCAAGTATGAAACGCCAAAATGGTTAACTCGTCATAGTGATATCTTAAACGATAAGATAACCACGGTGGGCTATTCTGGCATCGGCATTATGAGTAATACGCAATACCTACAAAAACTTGGTATTCCGGCACCGAAAAGTTGGGTCGATTTAAGTGATCCGATTTATCAAGGGCACTTAACCATGACGACGCCGGCAAACTCTGGCACGATGCAATTGATGGTAGAAAATGTGCTACAAGAGTATGGCTGGGAGCGTGGATGGCAGATCTTACTCGAAACCAGTGGTAATCTTTCTTCCATTTCTGCACGTAGTTCGCGTGTCAGTGATGCTATCGCCAGAGGCATTGTTGGCGCTGGGCCCATTATTGATAACTACGCTTTTAACCATCAAAAACGCTTTGATTTTGTTGAGTTTAGCTATTTTGATAAGTCGATTATTTTACCGGCTTATGTCGCCATTGTGGCAGAAAGCAGTAAAAGAGACACAGCAGCCAAATTTATTGCCTTCCTTTTATCGGATGAAGGTCAAGAGATCATCTATAAAAGCGATATGGCAAAGATCCCATTAAGTAAAGAGATCTTACGTAATAACGACGAACTTGCCAATAACACGGAATTTATTTTAAACAGCAATGAGGCTTATCGTCGTAGTGAAGTGGTTAATGTGTTATTTGATCAAATGATCACCCATAACTTCCCTTTAATGCGCCAAGTTTGGAATGATATCCACGAAGCAGAAAGACAGGACAATAAAACGCCAGAACGTATTTCTGCGATCAGTAAAGCTCGAAAAATAGCAAGTTCGGTGCTTATTAGCGAAAAAGAGGCTAATTCACCGACATTACAAGCATTATTTATGAAAGAAGCCGATCAGCGAGAGTATTCTGATCAAGCGTTAGCTGTGTTGTATCAATGGCGTACATTAGAAGCTGAAAGGCTTGAACAAGCATTGGTTTTATTGAAAGAGACAAAATCACCCTAACCGCCTTGTGGTTCAAATATACAGCAGGAAGCGCTGTTTTTATGAAAGGTATTACGGATGAAATTATTAGTGCCTAAACAATTTGGCAAACTAGGTAGACGCTTGTATATGGCGTTTATCTTTAGTTCTTTACTCACCTTATTGATTGGTGTGGTTATCTTTTTTATGTGGGGAAAACTGGCGACACAAATTAATGCGTCAGTGGGTGAATCTCTGCCGATGTTAACCACCAGCTATAACATGGAGCGTTATAGCACCAATTTGCAAATGCTATTAAAAGAGCGAGAGCAGACACAGAGAAAATCAGTTTCAGAGCAACAACAGCAGGAAATTCATCAGTTATTAGATAATTTGCGAGAGTTTCCTATAGAGCAAAAACCACAACGTGATTTTTATACTCAACTTGTTGATGAGCTTTCAGAACTCATTAATAAACAAGATGTGTTACTGGATAAGCGGCGTGAATTAGAAAATCGTCTTGCTCAATTATTAGGGCAATTAGCGTGGATGCATGACGCCGTTGGTGAAGATATTAAACCGCTACTTAATGAAATTGAGTGGCATGTCAGCCAAATGCTCAATGAAAAAAACGTACAGGAAAATAGCTTACAACTGTTATTAGAATCGACGTTGTTACAAGAGTTATTCACCACAGAAAATGAGTTAATTAGCTTAGTCGAGGAAATCGCGCATCAACGTTATAGCCGTGATATTGATGTCGCTTTCCACTATATCAGCGTTAAAATTGACGAAATTATCGCTTTAAATCAGAAGCTAAAAAGCTACCCGTCAACCATTGCTCATCGTCAGGTATTACAAGAGATTATCGCTATCACCCGTTATGATGGTGATATCTATCAAACACTGATTGATGATGTAGAAAACGAAAAAAAGCTTAAAGCATTAACCCCTGAATTAAATGAAAAGTTATCTCAGTTTGATAATGCGGTAAGAGGCAATGTTTTTGCCACAAGCGAAGCGCTAAACAAGCTTAATGATAATACTCGTAAACTAATGGCAACGGGGAAAATCGTTATTGTTGTGATTATTATTGCATCACTATTGCTGAGTATTATTGTGATGAAAATCTTGATTGATAGAAGACTTATCGCAAGATTGAATAAACTCAGTGATGACTTAGCGCATGTTGCCAAAGGTAATTTAACGGAGCCTGTACTGATTGAAGGGCAAGATGAAATTGGTCTATTAAGTCGGCGGCTTCGCCGATTTTGGCGTCAAATGAAAGAAGTTGAAGCCAGCAATGCGTTAAATCTTATCAATAATACCGATGCCAGTTTAATTACCTGCCACCACGATGGCAGAATGGAAACCGTCAATCCAAGTGCGGCAACGTTATTAGGAACAGGAAAAGAGCAAAGTAATAAACCTCTTTGGTTACTGTTTAGTGGTGAGGCGAGCACAATGCTTAAAGCGCAATTTAGCTCAAGCAGTCAGCTTTATCGCTTAGGGCAAAGTGAATGCACTATTCGCATGGTAAAAGTAGGTGAGCCTCATTTCTTACAATTTAATATTCGTGAATATCCGCATAAAGATGAGCATAAATATATTGTGACTATCACAGATATTACGCGCCAAGAGTTAAGCCGATTAGAGCTTCAACGGCTGGTGGCATTAAAAACACAAGATTTGCAGGATAAAAATCAGCAATTAAATGAAGAGATGTTGCGCCGTGAACAAGCACAAAAACATCTAATTCAAACACAAGAAGAACTAGTTCAAGCGGCTAAAATGGCGGTTGTAGGGCAGGCAATGACCAGCCTTGCGCATGAACTTAATCAACCACTTTCTGCAATCAACACTTATCTGTACAGCGCAAAACTGACTATGCAGATGGGAAAATACGATCAATTACCTGATTCTATCGAGCGCATTGAAAAACTATGCGCACGAATGAATCGAATTATTACAGCATTACGTAATTTCTCACGTAAGTCTTCGTCTGAAATTAGCTTTGTTTCAGCGCCATTAAAAGAGCTGGTAGATAGCGCGATGGTGCTGGTGGAGTCGCGTTCTAAACGAGAGCAGTGCATTATTACGAATAATATTCCTGATGAATTAACCATTTGTGCAGATCCAACACAAATTGAGCAAGTCTTGGTTAATTTGTTTGTTAATGCGATGGATGCCATTGCAGGTGTTGGTGAAAGTCAGATCACGATTGATCTTTTATCTGTTGATCCTAAGCGAAAATTAGTGGGGATCGCTGACAGTGGAAAAGGATTTAATTCAGCCGTTTTACCAAAACTATTTACCCCATTTACAACCACAAAAGATGTGGGGCTTGGGTTAGGGTTATCCATTTGCCGTTCAATTATGCAACGGTTTGGTTATGAAATTTACTTGGCCTCTACATTAAATGGTGGCGCCATGGTTGTTTTGGAGTTTACAAATGACACAATCACACATGCCTGATATCGACGTTTTATTAATTGATGACGATGAAGATATTCTTGAATCTTATCGCCATTTACTCAATCTTGCGGGAATGGTTGCACGAGTCACCGACTCACCAGAAAAAGCATTAAGCCTTTTAACACCAGAATGGCAGGGTGCTGTTGTTCTTGATATCTATATGCCTGCCATGAATGGTATGGAAGTTTTAGAGCGCATTAAACAAATTGACGCTCGCATTCCGGTTATCATGATCACAGGACATGGCGATATACCGTTAGCAGTAGAAGCGGTAAAAAAAGGCGCTTATGATTTTATTGAAAAACCAATTAATCCGCCTGTTTTCTTAGAGCTAGTGGCAAAAGCACATAAAGAGCGTCAATCTATTCTTTCTCTTAGAAATGCAGTAATAAGCACCACGCAAGAGAGACTAGTCGGAGATAGTGCGCAAATCACCGCAATCAGAGAGCAAGTGCAACAAATTGCCGATATCGATAAAGACTTAATGATAGAAGGCGAGATGGGAACAGGGCGTCATCTTCTTGCTCAACTATTACATGAATTAAGTCCGCATAGCGATAAAGCAATTCAAACTGTGGATTGCCAGAATTTATCTGATATCAAACAGGTTATAGCTCAAATTGAAGCGGATGAAGTAGGAACGCTAATTTTACGTTCTCCTTATGATTTATCCTCAGAAGCACAACGCTGGTTAAGCTCTTATCTGTTAGATATGGAACGCCAAGGAAAGCGCCATTTTAGAACGATTGCGATTTTAGAAAATAATACACAGCAATTAGTAACAGAAGGACGATTAATCCCTGAATTCTATTACTATTTTTCACAAATTACTTTTTCATTGCCTCCATTAAGTGCAAGACGCCCTGATATTATTCCATTATTTAGAGCTTTTTTACGACAAAGCGCACAGCGACTTGGCATTGCAGTACCAAAAATTGATCGTAATTATCTTGATATTTTAAAGCGTTACGACTGGCCGGGTAATATTCGTGAGCTACGAAATGTCGCTGAATTATATGCGGTAGGTATTGTGAAAATGGTGGATAGTGAACAACATCGAGCCATTATTCCACCAGAAGGCCCTTTAGATAATTTAGTTGATGAATATGAGCGTCGGTTAATTGAAGATGCGTTATATTTATTTGCAGGTCGGGTTAGTGATGTGGCGGATTACTTGGGTATACCACGTAAGAAGCTGTATTTACGAATGAAAAAACATGATCTCGATAAAGATAGCTATAAACCAAAGGTTTGATTTACGTTCTATTGAATAATAAAGAAGCGCCATACTGGCGCTCTTTCACGGTTTTCTTTTAAGTCACAGCATTTTAATTATCTTGCCGCTAAAGTCACAAAGTCACCTGACCATTTACTGGTAAATTCAATACGTAATGCACCTTCCCATAAACCTTCAGGTAAGGATGCTGTTGGTTGTGTTCCATTTATTACATTAAAGAGAAACGCGCTTTGAAGGTTTTTTAGCTCACTTTTTTCTGTCGCTTTATTTTCAACCACCAGCCCTTTGTTTATTCCTTTTTGATTATCAAGGATAACGGTTTCTTGATGGCTTGATAGTGTTTTACCGTTCCAGTCTGTTTTGACTGTTAACACTGAATTATCAGCAGCATTTCTAAGCTCATTACTGATCACTTTTGACGTTAATTTAAAGTCTGTCGCACCCTCAATATCTTTAACGGTGATATCGAATGTGCCGTTTTGCTCATTAAAACGGTTATTTTCTGTTACTTCAAAATGTAGGGCATTTAAAGGGGTTACACCTAATTCACTTTGTGGTTTTTTTACTGCGGTTGCTTGCCAACTTGCCACGGTTTGTATTGATGAGGTATTAGCAAAGGCTGCTGTTGCCGTAAACGCTGTCATTAATAAGCTAAGTAAGGCGTGATATTTTTTCATTATGTATTCCTATAGGATCAATCGATGTTAAGAGTAATATCGGCTAGAAAGTCTTTTTCATGAGGATTTAAATTAAATCATGACTATCTAAAAAAGATAATTCATTAGAAAAACTACCCAATAAATTTAAAAAATAGTTTATTTAAAACATCGAAAAAAAATAGGAATAAAATGTAATAAAAATAATTTTATCGTTAAAAATGTAAAATTATTTATTATCATATAATTATGTCTATTGTTGTGTCTTTTTATGATTGATATTAAAAAATTGAAAATGATAAATATGACAGAATATAAATTAATTTAATTAATTATGTATTTATAAAAATTATATATTTAACAAAGTTACAATTTCTTTCAAATAAGAGGAAATAGTAGGAAAGGTTATAAATTAGGTGGGATTACTTATTTTATAATAAAAAGGTAGCTGATCAGGCTACCTTTTTATTTTTAATCAGCATTTAGGTTAGTTTGTCGCGCAGTTATTCTCTAACCCAATATAACGGTCAAAAGCAACAATAAATTGTTTATGCTCTTTCTTTAGCCAAGGATGTTGGTAACTTTCACCGGGTAAGAGTTGTAATATCTTGGCATTTTCTTCGTCAGAATCGCATTTGTCATTTAACAGTAAACGGAAATAAGTATTACCTGTGTTTTTGATGGTGCCGGCAATATTATTATGATCATAAGCGAATTTCATTTCGCGAGGGCGGATCACCATGACAGTATTTAATCCAACGGTAGGAACAACCAAAGGCTGTTTACTGTCTTCCTGATAAGGTACTAAGTTAACTGGAGTTTCTTCAATAATAATACGGTAATAGCGCTCTTTATCGTCTTTAGCACCTTTATAAAATAATTTAAAAAACTCATGTTCATTTGGTAATAACACTTTTTGCAAAGGTGTATAAAGTATTTCACCATCATCTATGGGAAGTTGTTTTTCATCTTTTTCTTTTCCTCCCGGTTTTTCGATTTTATAAACATGAATTTTATAGAGATTGGTTCTGTCTGTATTATTAAGATAAGTACGAGAGAAAAAGGTTTTATCAGATTCAAGGGTAAAAACTTCAGAACCGACATAAAGAGCATGAGCTGAAAATGTCAGTATTGAAAGTGCTAATGTACTGATGAATTTTAATATTCTTTTCATTATATCTCTTTAATTAGCTTGTTTTAATAAATGATAATAATAAAGTCTATAATATCATCAATACAAAAATCATCATGTGTTATGAATAATAAAACGGGTATAAATACTCAATTTATACCCGTTGGTCACTTCACCCTATTTTTAGTGAACATCTGTTCCAGACCATTCAGCAAATACATTGACATAACCGCTGGCTTCTACCACACCAATCCAGTCTTCCCCTTCCATTGAGAAAAGAGAAGTACCTTCATTCATTGGGAATGTCAGTTGTAGATCGGTACGATAGAAGTAACCCTCTAACTGATAAGGGTAAGGCCATGTAGTTTGTGTCCATAAGGCTTCTTTAATGGAGATAGGCACATTATCGCAAGCTGTACGGGTTTTTACTTTTGAGCCACTTTCGTTGGTATAAGTTAGATAGGCTGAAAAAGGCACATTAATTTTTTTGTCTCTAGAGCTAAATAAGCAGTAAGGCTGGCCTCTTAATGTGACTTGAGGTCCTTCAACGGCGGCAGTAATTTTATTCGCTTGGCGAAATGCACTGGTGGTAACGATATAGTCAAAGGTTAGCGGTGGCTCTTTATCGCCGACTTTCCCTTCTCTATGAGGATTGTTCACCAGTTCTTTAGAGACAATACTAATGCCATAATCGCGAGGTTTTATAATAATCGTATTAGAAGGTGTAAATTCATAATAGCCAGATTGTGGTGCAACGGTTTTGTTATCAAAACCAAACGTAAATAATTGCTGGCTTTTAGATAAATCAATTTTACGAGTAATGAGTTCTTTTAGAAATGTTTGTGAAAAAAAGACATCAATTCCATTTTCTCCGGCAGATAAAATATTTGTAGCATAAGTTCTATCATTGTAATTATACCACTTGGTAAAGTTGCTTCCTTTTATTTTAATTGTGGCACTTTTAGGGTCAAAACCTAGCATTGGATCTATATTTAAACTAATGCGAATTGTACTGATTAATGAGCCTTTTAGTTCAGATTCTACAAGACGACAACTTACCCCTGAGACATTTGCTATTGTTGTTATAGAACAGAATTTGGAGCCTAGACCTAATATGGCATTACCATTACTATCAACAAAAATTTCTTGTAATGCATTTGTAGAAATTAATTTTAAATGTCCAACTTTTGTTAAATCGTAAATGGTCTTTTCTTCATTTTTAGGCTCAACATCGACACAACGTTGACCTCTTGATGGATCATAAAATTTATTTGTTGAACAAAAACGGTAGTCTAAAGTTGTTTGAGTATTTACTGCCATTTTATCAAAAAATAAATATGAACTGTTGGAGAAAATCCCTCTAGCATTATTCGATTGTCCATCGTTATTGAAAGCTGGGATGTGATAAGCACCATCGGCTAGGATATACTCCGCTGCATTTAATGCAGTATCCGGACAACCAGACTGATCCCTTCGGCAACGATTACCCGTAAAAGGTTCTCTAATGGGAGAATTTTCTAACCAAATATCACCATAATAATTTTTCCCCACTTTCCATGTGCCCATACCCATATAGCCTAGGCTAGCGTGCTTTTCTACAAATTTCGCGAACTCATTTGAGCCAGTGAAGCGAGGACTTAATTTTGACGTAGTAATAAAATATTCATTATCGATATTATTTTCGACAAAAAAGAATTCATTTTTGTCAGCGAATGAATTAGAAGAAAATAAAGATATAAAGATAAAACCTAATTTTTTAAAATTTATCATAATATTAGGAACCTAATTTAAAGAGATCTTAATTCCGAATCGCTAAAGTAGTCTGCGGATCACAAATCACATCACCCACCCATAGCACACCACGTGCAGATGAAAGGTCTAATTCAGCTTCACAAATTTGTTTATCATCTTGTTGCAATGAAATGACCGGATAGAGCTTATCAACATCCATCGCAAATTGCCCTTGATGATCGGTTTGTGTGTGACCGATATGGTTACGTACCTGCGCACTGGCTAACAGAGTGCCATCGGGCGATTTCATTCGACCAAATACGGTGACCATCTGTTTTAACTCAGGCTGATGTACCGCAACGTTACCCGGATAAAGCACCACGTTTTTCACACGACCCGAAGCAATATCAAAGCTATCTTCACTGTTTTTATCATTCAGTAATTCGACTTTATAAGTACCGTAAGGAGAAAGCGGAATAAAGTTATTACCGCCCGATAACACAAAGCGCTGACCATTGACGTTGGCAGCAATTTGCCCTTCGCCATCAATACCGGTTTTGACAATTACCCCTGATGTTTCTTGTTTACCACTGGCGGAGAAATTCATATCGCTATAAGCCAATGAACCTCGTGCCGTTAATGTGGTATTTAAACGATCATTATTAGGGCGGCTCATACTTAACGTACCCGTACTGTATTTGGTATCGAACATACCGTAACCGCTAACAGAGAAATCACTGTCAGTACCGTCTTTATCATGTAACAGGGTGGATACAGATAAGCCTGCATTACTAATGGCTGAATTTTCAAAGCTTTTCGATGCTGAGAGTTCACCACGCACGTTACCATTGCTGGAAGAAACACCGGCACTTAACCATGTGGCTAATGGCAGTGAGAAATCTAGTGTGACGTATTTTTCGTTGGTACTGCTTTGATTGTCATAGTGATAGCGTTGGATACCAGTACGTAAACTCATACTGCCGTAACGCCCGTTATAGAGAGTAGTGGAATACTCAAAGTTGTTTGATTTGTTTTTATCGCGTAAATCTTTGGTATAGGAGTAGGTAAATGATCCTGCATATTCCCAAAATTGCGTTAAGTTCAGGGTAGTACCAAAAGAGTAGTTATCAGAGTCATACATCGGGAAGTCATCTTTGATATTCCCTTTCTCTTTATTTACCCAAAGTGAACCAAAGCCCTTAGGTAAAGCATAAGATGCCGTGATGATATTGCGATCACTACCATCATTAGCAAAAAGCGATTGCCAACTGGTTGATAGGTTCTCACTGAGTTGTAAATTAGCATTAGTTTCAAGGACGGCTAAATCATCAAATGCATAGGTTGAGGTTTGTAAATTTAATCCTGAGAACACCCCTAAAGTAACTGTTCCTGCGCCACCGACAAGCCAAGTGTTATCTGAGTTAGAGGTTTTATATTCATTATCTCTATTTTTAATGCGTTTTTTATAATCAACATAGCCGGAGAAGATTTCCCAACGAAACTCATTAAGTGTGGCACCACGCATATTAAAGGTTTTATTCACGGTTTGAGCTTGTTTGGCGTGAACTTTACCATCAATCACCACTTCAACTTCAACTTGATAAATACCAAAAGGCAGCGGAGCGGTATCAACTTCAAAGCTTCCCATTGGAAAACTTTGAATACTTAATAATTTACCTTCCCGATAAATACGCACTTCGCCTGCGCTAGGTAAGAAAACGGTAATCGGAGTGAGTGAGAGTTGTGAATGGTTAACTTTAGATGACGAGTTATTACCGTAAGTGATCCCGTAAACTTTACTACTATTAAGTGCCGACATTGATGCAATCGACTGTAAGTTCCATGTATTTAATAGACCAAAAGCAAAACGGCGACCATTAAAGTCACGTTCAAACATGGCACGATAAAAGTCAAAAGACTGCTCTGCGGTACCTAAGCCATAAGCCGTAGCACTCAGGTTTAAGTGGTTTTCGGCAAAGCTAACAATACTATCAACAGAAAAATAGCTGTTGGTATTATCTTTTTGATTTTTTAACTGATTATTATAAATACCCAAATCATAGGTTGTGACTGCTGACATATTTCTGACAGTAGATGCACCAAGCATTTCGGTACGAGCTTGAACTTGAGTGGCAAGACCTGACTCACTAACATCTAAAGTCATAATGAAGGAGTTTAAGTCAAAGACTAAGCTTGCATCAGGCGAAAGCGTGACTTTGCCTTGTTGCTCAATAGGCATGTCTTTTAATTCACCCAATGATTCGATAATTTTTTCATTGATAGAAGCAATGTGTGAATCATCATTATCATAGGTCGGTGTGACTGAACTAATAACCAGTTGATTACCTTTAAGTACAACCAGTGCATCTGCAATTTTATTACGATTTTGTTCTTCTAAAACTGATTGATTAGAGAGGTTATAACGCAGATAAACAGGAATAGTCATACCTTCTTCTAATGCAGTGGCAAAGACACTAGGAATAATATAATTACCAATCTTTAAACTGGTTGGTTGGCTATATGTATTCTCGGACAATAGGAACATAGCAATACCTAGTGCCACCACAGATTTACGCACAAGGAGTCCTTATGAAATTAATTCACAATAATAAAATCATCGTTATGCCAAACGCCGACAGTTGCTTTTTTGCTTTGAACATCGACTTGTTTTAATTTGACACCAAGGCCCGGCATGACGTAATAGCGTTCACTACAACGGTTATTTTCATTTCTTGTCACGGCATCAGGCATACAATCACCCGTTGCAACGGTACGGAATGAACTATTTCCCGTGTTGTAGACAATGCGAGCATTTTTATCAAAACGATAACTAAAATTTTCTTGACGAGGAGCAACGACTAAAATGGTGCTTATCATTGCGGATGTGGTCGCAGTTGCTGCCTTTTGATTTTGGGTTGCACCTGTTTCTGTGACCGGATCATCACGCCAAACTAAGCGGTAATAGCGCTCTTGATTATCACTAGGGCCTTTATAGAAAATCTTGAAATTTTCTTTGGTTTTACCGGGTAAGATTAAGTTTGCTGGCGAGATCAAAATCTCGTTATTAACTAAAGGGAGCACTTTTCCATCTTCTAAAGGCGATGAAATACGTTCAATAGATAACCCGACTAAACGAGCTTGCTCGACATTATTTTCAATTTCTTTGGCAAGAATAGTTTGGTCAGACTGCATTGTTTCAGTAATGGCACCGACATGAATAGCCGAAGCGAAATGGCTATAAAAAAACAAAGGACTCAAACACGTCAATATTATTTTTTTCATTACGAATCCTTTAGGGATGAGCGAAAATTCGCTCGCCCCTTATTTATTAAAAACCAGTTTGATGGCTTACGATGTTTTACTTGGTGAAGTCGCCTTCCCAAGTTGCAGTAAACTGAACTTTAACGTCACCATCCCAGTAACCGTCTGCTAAATCAGAGAATTTAGCATCAGCACCAGCTTGTTTTGCAGACGCAATATTGAAAGTGAATTGGCCTTGACCACTCACACGTTCTTTACCGTTGTAAGCGCCATTTTGAGCTAAGAAATCCAGACCTGCAGAAGTACCAGCTGCAACGTCAACCATAGTGGTATCTGTTGAGTTAGATAAGGCTACGCCATTCCATTTAACGCCGACTGTTAATTCGCTATCATCAGCAGCACGAGTTAATTTGTCAGTAACGATTTTTGAAGTCAGTTTAAAGTCAGTCGCTTTTTCTTGACCTTGGATAGTGATGTCGAACGCACCATCTTGAGTATTAAAGCCTTTAATACCTTCAGCATAGTTAAATACTAAAGATTTTAATGGAGTAACAACTAACATACTTTTAGTATCTTTAATTGCTTTTGCATCCCATGAAGCAACTGCGTTTGCTTTACGAGTGTCTGCTTGAGCAAGGGTAGTAGCACCCATAATAGCAACAGCAAGAACCGCCAATGTCAGCTTTTTCATACTATATCCTTTATTGATTATCTATATTAGATTGCTTTTTTATCTTTCTATTAATGAAAGAAATTTTATGCGTTTATCCATTTTCTGAATAAAAGAGTCCTTCTCTAAAATGCATCATTTAAATAAATGCTATTTTAAAGAATAATTCTTTTTGATTTTTTATTAATCAATAAAATATTGTCTTATTGTTTTTTAGGTATAATGAGTCCCTAATTGCTATTTAAAGAAATAACGATTTAAATAAGAGTTATTTTTTTATTGTTAATTAATTGTGGTGTTTTTATCTGAAATGGATATCTCCTAACCCTGTGTTTTATATCTGAATACTTATTATGTGAGTTAATTTAGACAACATACTAGTATAAGTTGATAAGAAAATTCTTATAGCATTTATTGTTTAAAAAATAAAAGTTAAAATATATTTATCTATTTAACCTTGTTTCACTCCTATAGGGAGTATGGCGATTTTTATCATAAGATTTATTTCTTATTTTTTGTTTTTCAAATTATATTTTATATTTTATATTTTACTTGTTTTGTATTTTAATTTGCATATCATCCAAAATAGATGTGAAAATTATAGTTTATATTTAAATAATGTTCTTTTTTAATTTAAAATTTCTTATCGTCTAGATAATGCGATATTTACACCTTTTACGTGTCAAAAAAGAAAGTTTTTTATTATTAAAGTTATATTAAGAGTTAAATTAAGAATAACTACTATCTTAATTTGATTGTCAGAATGGGCTTTTATGAGATGATTGTTTTTTTATAAAGCGGTCAGAATGAAATAAAAAAGTAAAATAATAGTTACATTATGTTATTATTTATTTTGTTATAAATGTTGATTTATTAAATAAGAATAAAACAAGTCTATATATGATTGTGTTTAAATGATTAATCATAAAAAGGAGCTTATTTTACTTTTTTAAAATTGCTTTTTAATAATAGTAATAAATCTCGTTATAATGCTGTTATTCTAGATTGAATAATGTAGGGTTAAAAATAAAACGGGTATAAACACTAAATTTATACCCGTAGATTGAGCGGCCTGACTTTTAGTAAATATCAGTACCAGACCATTCGGCAAAGACATTGACATAACCGCTGGCTTCAACGACACCAATCCAGTCTTCACCTTCCATTGAGAAAAGAGATGTACTTTCATTCATAGGAAAGGTGAGTTGTAAATCAGTGCGATAGAAATTACCTTCTAACTGATAAGGATAAGGCCATGTGGTCTCCGTCCATAATGCCTCTTTAATGGAGATAGGCACGTTATCGCAAGCTGTACGCGTTTTTACTTTTGAGCCACCCTCATCGGTATACGTTAAATAGGCTGAAAAAGGTACATTGATTTTTTTATCTTTAGAGCTAAATAAGCAATAAGATTGTCCACGAATTGTGGTTTGAGGCCCTTCAACGGCGGCAGTAATTTTATTGGCTTGGCGAAATGCACTGGTGGTAACAATATAGTCAAAGGTTAGTGGTGGCTCTTTATCGCCGACTTTCCCTTCTCTATAAGGATTGTTTACCAGTTCTTTAGAGACAATACTAATGCCATAATCACGGGGTTTTATAATAAGAGTATTGGAAGGCGTAAATTCATAATAGCCAGATTGCGGAGCTACGCTATTTTTAAATAAAAACGTAAACATATTTTGGCTAGAGGATAGATCAATATGATTATCAATAAGTTTCTTTAGAAATTGATTAGACATAAATATATATATTTTATTATTACTTTTACCAAGTAGATCTGATAATCTTAAATAATTAGAGATAGATGTTGTATTACTATCGTATTTTTGCCAAGTGTTACTTCCATTACCAATTAATAAATCATCCCTAGAAATAAGCTTATTATCCATAATTATAGACGATACGTTAACCCGAATTCCTAGCTTATTACCGAACTCTTCAATACTGCCTTGAAAATCATATTCACCTAATGCACACATGATACCATTATTTTTATTAACTATAGTTACTTCACAAAACTTAGAGCCTAATCCTAAAATAGGATTACCATTGCTATCAATAAATATTTCTTGCAGCGCATTTGTAGATTTTAATTTCATATGTGCAATTTTAGTTGCTGTGAGATCTAGATTCTCAGTTTTCCCTCCAACATCTTGGCATGTTTGATTATTATTAATGTCATAATCTTTTGTTGTATAACATGTATAGAGATGGAAAGTATCACTGCTATTGATGCTTTTATTTTTTAAATATTCATAAAATGATTCTGAGAATGCGGGTCTGACATATTGAGATTCCCTAACAGTTCTTTCTTGATATAAATGATAAAAGCCATCTTTTTTGATAACGTCGGGTGCAAGGAATGAATCAGGGCAGCCATTACCGACCATGCATCGGTTACCTATATAAGGATAATTTACAGGGGAGTTCTCTAGCCAAACATCCATATATATTTTAGATCTAGGGGTAATTTTCATTTCATTTTTTCCCATATATCCAATACTAATATTATTAGTAGCATATTTAGATAATTTACTAGGACCAGTAAAACGGTAATCTAGATCGACCGATGTGATAAAGTATTCATTATCAACATTATTCTCTATTACCATATACCAGTTTTCTGTGGATTTACTTAATGAACTGAAAGAAAGAGTCATTAGAACTGAAAAAATAAAAAAGCGGACAATAGACATTATTATTCCTTTTAATCTCGACTCGCCAACGTAGTTTGTGGATCACAAATCACATCACCCACCCATAGCACACCGCGAGCTGACGACAGATCTAATTCAGCTTCACAAATTTGTTTATCATCTTGTTGTAATGAAATCACTGGATAACGTTTATCAACATCCATCGCAAACTGCCCTTGGGTATCGGTTTGAGTTCGCCCGATATGGTTACGTACCTGAGCACT
This sequence comes from Proteus vulgaris, assembly GCF_016647575.1. Lineage (GTDB taxonomy): Bacteria > Pseudomonadota > Gammaproteobacteria > Enterobacterales > Enterobacteriaceae > Proteus > Proteus mirabilis_B. The sequence continues at coordinate 3,482,554 of NZ_CP032663.1, read as the reverse complement.
GGCTAACAATGTGCCATCAGGCGATTTCATTCGACCAAACACGGTGACCATCTGTTTTAACTCAGGTTGATGCACTGCAACGTTACCCGGATAAAGCACCACGTTTTTCACCCGACCCGAAGCAATATCAAAGCTGTCTTCACTGTTTTTATCATTCAGCAATTCGACTTTATATTCGGCATAAGGAGAGAGCGGAATAAAGTTATTACTACCCGATAACACAAAGCGTTGACCATTGACGTTGGCGGCAATTTGTCCTTCACCATCAATACCAGTTTTGACAATCACGCCCGATGTTTCTTGTTTACCACTGGCGGAGAAATTCATATCACTATAAGCCAGTGAGCCTCGCGCCGTTAAGGTGGTATTTAAACGATCATTATTAGGGCGACTCATGGTTAATGTACCGGTGCTGTATTTAGTATCAAACGAGCCGTAACCACTGACAGAGAAATCACTGTCAGTACCGTCTTTATCATGTAATAGGGTGGACACGGATAAGCCTGCGTTACGGATAGCAGAATCTTCAAAGCTTTTTGACGCAGATAACTCACCACGCACATTACCATTGCTGGAAGAAACACCCGCACTAAGCCATGTTGCCAGTGGTAATGAAAAATCTAAGGTAATGTATTTTTCGTTGGTACTGTTTTGGTTATCGTAGTGATAACGCTGGATACCAGTACGCAAGCTCATACTGCCATAACGCCCGTTATAGAGTGAGGTGGAATACTCAAAGTTGTTTGATTTGTTTTTATCGCGTAAATCTTTGGTGTAGGAATAGGTAAATGATCCTGCATATTCCCAAAATTGCGTTAAGTTCAGCGTAGTACCAAAAGAGTAGTTATCAGAGTCATACATCGGGAAATCATCTTTGATATTCCCTTTCTCTTTATTTACCCAAAGCGAGCCCAAACCTTTTGGTAGTGAATAAGATGCTGTAATGATATTGCGATCACTGCCATCGTTAGCAAAAAGCGATTGCCAGCTGGTTGATAGATTTTCACTGAGTTGTAAATTGGCATTAGTTTCAAGGACGGCTAAATCATCAAATGCATAGGTTGACGCTTGTAAATTTAACCCGGAGAAAACCCCTAAAGTGACAGTACCAGCACCACCCACTAGCCAAGTATTATCAGAGTTGGATGTTTTATAACCATTGTCTCTGTTTTTGATGCGTTTTTTATAATCTACATAGCCTGAGAATATTTCCCAACGAAATTGGTTTAAGGTCGCTCCTCGCATATTGAAGGTTTTATTCACGGTTTGAGTTTGTTTGGCGTGAACTTTACCATCAATAACAACTTCAACTTCAACTTGATAAATACCAAAAGGCAGCGGAGCGGTATCGACTTCAAAGCTTCCCATTGGGAAATTTTGAATACTTAATAGCTTACCTTCACGATAAATGCGCACTTCACCTGCACTGGGTAAAAAGACCGTAATGGGTGTTAGAGAAAGTTGAGAATGGCTTACTTTAGACGATGAGTTATTACCGTAAGTAACACCATAAACTTTACTGCTATTGAGTGCTGACATGGAAGCAATAGATTGTAAGTTCCATGTATTTAATAGACCAAAAGCAAGACGGCGACCATTAAAGTCACGTTCAAACATGGCACGATAAAAGTCAAAAGATTGCTCTGCGGTGCCTAAGCCATATGCAGTGGCGCTTAAATTCAAATGGTTTTCAGCAAAACTCCAAATACTATCGATTGAAAAATAACTGTTGGTGTTATCTTTTTGCTGTTTCATTTGATTGTTGTAGACACCTAAATCATAGGTTGTGACTGCTGATATATTTCTGACTGTTGATTCACCAAGCATTTCTGAACGGGCTTTAACTTGTGTGGCAAGACCTGCCTCGCTGACATCCAAGGTCATAATGAAGGAGTTTAAATCAAACACAAGACTAGCATCAGGTGAAAGCGTGACTTTGCCTTGTTGCCCAATTTGTGCATCTTTCAATGAGATAAGTGAATTAATAATTTTGTCATTAATAGAAGCAACTTGAGAATCGTCACGATCGTAAGTTGGTGTGATAGAGCTAATAACAATTTGATGGTCTTTAAGTACTACCAGCGCATCTGCAATCTTATTACGGCTTTGTTCTTCTAATACAGATTGATTAGAAAGGTTATAACGCAGATAAACAGGGATCGTCATGCCTTCTTCTAATGCAGTAGCAAAGACACTGGGAATAATATAATTACCAATCTTTAAACTGGTTGGTTGGCTATATGTATTCTCGGACAATAGGAACATAGCAATGCCTAGTGCCACTACAGATTTACGCACAAGGAGTCCTTATTAAATTAATTTATAATAATAAAATCATCGTTATGCCAAATACCGACAGTTGATTTTTTGCTTTGAACATCGACTTGCTTTAATTTGACACCAAGGCCCGGCATGACGTAATAGCGTTCACTACAACGATTATTTTCATTTTTTGTCACGGCATCAGGCATACAATCGCCCGTGGCGACAGTACGGAATGAGCTATTCCCCATGTTATAAACAATACGAGTGCTTTTATCGAAACGGTAACTGAAATTTTCTTGACGTGGCGCGACAACTAAGATGGTGCTTATCATTGCGGATGTGGTCGCAGTTGCTGCTTTTGCGCTCTGTGTTGATCCAGTTTCAGTCACGGGATCATCACGCCAAACTAAGCGATAATAGCGCTCTTGATTATCACTAGGACCTTTATAGAAAATCTTGAAATTTTCTTTGGTTTTACCGGGTAAAATTAAGTTTGCTGGTGAGATCAAAATCTCATTATTAACTAAAGGGATCACTTTTCCATCTTCTAAAGGCGATGAAATTCGCTCAATAGATAATCCAACTAACCGTGCTTGCTCGACATTATTTTCAATTTCTTTTGCAAGAATAGTTTGATTTGACGGCATTGTTTCAGTAATGGCACCGACATGGATGGCTGCTGCAAATTGGCTATAAAAAAATAAAGGACTCAAACACGTCAATATTATTTTTTTCATTACAGATCCTTGAGGGAGAGCGAAAATTCGCTCACCCTAATTTATTAAAATAAACTTTATGGCTTATGGACCTTTGGTGAAGTCGCCTTCCCAAGTTGCAGTAAATTGAACTTTAACGTCACCATCCCAGTAACCGTCTGCTAAATCAGAGAATTGAGCATCAGTACCAGCGATTTTTGCAGAAGCAATATTGAACGTGAATTGGCTTTGGCCGCTTACACGCTCTTTACCGTTGTAAGCACCGTCTTGAGCTAAGAAATCAAGACCAGCCGTTGCACCTGTTGCAACGTCAACCATGGTGGTGTCTGTTGAGCTAGTTAAGTCAGTACCATTCCATTTAACACCAACAGTTAATTCACTGTTATCAGAAGTACGTACTAATTTATCGGTGATGATTTTTGAAGTCAGTTTAAAGTCAGTGGCATTTTCTTGACCTTGAATAGTGATATCGAACGCACCATCTTGAGAGTTAAATGCTTTAATACCTTCTGCATAATAGAAAGTTAAAGATTTTAATGGTGTAACAACTAACATACTTTTAGTATCTTTGTATGCTTTCGCATCCCATGAAGCAACAGCACTTGCTTTACGAGTATCAGCTTGAGCAAGAGTTGTTGCACCCATAATAGCAACAGCGAGAACAGCCAATGTCAGCTTTTTCATAAAATATCCTTTAATGATTATCTATAATAGATCGCTTTTATCTTTCTATTAATGAAAGAAACTAAATATATTGATGTGTTTTTTTAAATAAAAGAATTTCTCTTTAAATAATTTCAATGAAATATTTAAAGAATAACTCTTTTATTGATTTTCTTCAGGTTGGTTGTTATTTATTCTTTTTATTAAACCTCCAAAAATAAAAATAATTTACATTTTTGTTTATAAGTAATTAATAGATGAGAATTATTTAATATATTTTAATTTGTAAAATTAAATATAAATATAATTAAATTTTTCATATGGCACTAATCTAAACAATATAGAAAAATAAATTGATGAGAAAATTCCTATAAGTGTTATTCCTTAATTTAAATTCATTAGATTAATTAATGTATTTTGTGTTTATATTCGATTTTTTGTGTTATTTTTTTATTTTTGATTAATTTTTATTATGTTTTTCTATTTTTTGTTATGGTTATTATTTGGAATTTTTAGTTTTTTTTGAATGATTTTATTCTATAATGGATTGTATTTTTTATTTTATATTGATAATTTGCTTATATTTGGATTATAGTTCTTGTGGTGGTTTTAAATTTAAACATTTACTCACCATAAGGGTAAATTTTATTTTCAATCTATAAAATAGGCATGTTTTTTATAAATTAAAAAAATAAATCATCTAATTTTGATTTATATTTTTATATAGAGTGCAATATAATTATTTGATATTAATTATTTCATTGTAAATATATTGTCATTAAAAGATGGGGTGTCTTTTTTTGAATGTATTAAAATGATTGATTCTAAAGTTAAGTAATTAAGGTGAAATTAATATTTTAATAAATCATTGATTTATTTTATATACGGTATTAATTGTGATAGCGTTTTTCGTTGACTTACCCGCACATGACTGTGCGGGTTTTTTTATACGATTAATATGAAAAGAGGTTTATAACGTTATTGGTTCAATAACTAATTCACCCTTATTTGTATCTAATTTTAGCTTTTGAGATTCAGCAACTTTTAATAACGCAGGCCCTAAATTGACTAACATTGGTAAGCGCATTTCCGCCGCGATAATCGCACTGTGAGAGCGACTATCACCTTTTGCTAAAGCAATACCAACTAATTGGCTATCAACCAATTGAATTAAAGTCGAAGGAAAAAGCTCTTTTGCGACCAAAATAGCCGGTTGTGAAGGGGTGAAGCTTGGACGCGTTTTATCTTGTAAATGATAAAGCACCTGATTACGTAGATCACGAAGATCGAGTTCACGCGCACGTAAATAAGGATCGGTGAGGGCGCAATACAGTTGTGTTCTTTCTTGCATTTCATCTGACCAACTTTGTTGGGCACTGATCTTCTCTTCTTTAATGCGTTCAATCACACTCGTTATTAACTCATCATCATCTAACATCATGATATGGCCATTAAAAATAGCACCAATATGCTCACCTAATTTTTGGCTCGCTTTATTGGCAGTCTGTTTTAGTGCTTTTAGCGTCTCTTTTATTGCGAAATTAAGTTTGCCAACTTGAGCGCCAATATCAATCGGTTCAGATAAGTTTTCTATCGGTGATAGCTCTATTTCATGCCAAATAAAAGCAGGGGCTTTAATTTGAGACACTGGGGCTAAAATACCCTTTAATGTGATGGTATTAGAATCAGAAGGCAGCTCTTCACCAAAGCCATTTTTAGCAAGTTCAAGAAAAGCGGCAATCGCTTCATCTTCTTGCTCACCAGAGGCAATTAGCGTTATCTCATCACCTTGGCGAATTTGTATTAATGAAAGCTGATTTAAGCTGAGAGGATTAATACGTCTATCCCCTTTAACTAGTTGGTAATCTGCCTGAAAAGCAGAAAGTACCTCAACTAAAGTAGCAGCCGGTCTTACGTGTAATCCATGAGGATTACGAACAACCCAACTTGCCTCTTTGCCGTGAATTTTGACAGGGGCATTAATATCATTTTTAGGCTGAACGAAATTTTCACCCAGCTGAATTTTCTTTGGATATAAAGAATTTGAAGCTTCTTCAATCACTTTCTCTAATGACGCTCCTGACGATGCGGCGACAACCGCAGCAAGAGTGCCTTCAACTAAGGGTGCAGAGCAGAGGGTGACTTTTTCAGCGAGCTCTGGATCAAGTAACTCAATCGCAGTTTCTGCACTTAATATTGCACTGCCTAAATCCATCATCACAACAATAGATTGTGCTTGAGAAAGTGATTCTATCGCCGTCATAATTTTAACGGCATCAGTACCAATCGCATGTTCTTCATCGTTGATACCTGCGGCAACGGCAAGTTGGCAATGAGCTGGATTAAGCATCTGACTGGCAAGCTCTGCCACACCATCAGCGAGATGTTTACTATGAGAAACAATAACAATATTTATCATGGTAGACCTTTATTGGTTGCTTGTATTGGTTTCTTGGTCAGTTATGCATTAATGCTATTTGCAAGGGCTTGTATCATCAGTACCACAGAAGCACTGCCGGGATCTTTATGTCCGATACTGCGCTCACCTAAGTAGCTTGCTCGTCCTTTTCGAGCTTGCATCGGGATAGTATTTTCAGCGGCTTTTTCAGCGGCAATTTGCGCTTGGTTGAGGGCTTCTTTAATAGAAAGATCCTGTTCATTAGATTGCTTTAATGACTCAACCACAGGCCACCAAACATCACACATGGTTTTGTCATTTGGCTCTGCTTTTCCTCGACTTACAATGCCTTCTACACCTTCTGTTACCATTTCAACGAGTTGATTAAGTTCTAGATTTTGCAATGAAGCTGTGGGTTTAGCTGCACGAATAAAGAAGGTGCCAAATAGAGGACCACTTGCGCCACCAATATTTGAGAGCAATGTCATGCCTGTGGTTTTAAGGATGGTACCAATATCTTGTCCTTCAAATTCAGGTAATTTTTCCTGCACTTTTCTAAAGCCACGGTTCATATTTAAACCGTGGTCAGCATCACCAATTTCACGATCTAAATCCGTTAAATAATCACTATTTTGTTCAAACAGCAGTGCGCATTGTTGTAACCAAAGAATAATTTGAGCGTGAGTTAAAGCCATTTTTTGTTCCTTTTTCTTGTTATTAAAGACTTATTTCACCATCGCAGGTGTATTCACTGGGGCATCCCATAAGGTCAATAATTCGTTATCCACTTTTAATAACGTAATGGAGATCCCTGACATATCGAGCGAAGTACAATAAGAACCAATTAAAGAACGTTCGATGGTTAAGCCAAATTTTTCACAACATTGGGTTAAACGGTTATAAACACCATAAAGCTCAGATTGTGGTGTGGCACCTAAGTTATTAACTAAAACAATGACGCGATCGCCAGATTTTAAAGGCTGTTTTTCTTGATTTTCATCGATCCAAGTGCCGTTTTCACGATCCCAATTGCGGATCACGCGTTGATAGTGACCATTTTCAATTAAGGTATTAAACATGGCATCGACGGTATCATTCAGGGAAGTAAATTTACGACGATCAATACCCGGTTCACCGTGAATACCGACACCAAACTCCATTTCATTTTCAGGTAAAGTAAAAGAGGGTTTCCCTGCTGCTGGAACCGTACAGGCTTCTAAGGCAATACCGATAGAAAAACCATTGTTATTAATGTGATGACCTAATTTAACCAGTTCATCAAGAGAGTCGCCTCTTTCAGCTGCCGCACCCAGTAGCTTTTCGATTAACACGGTATTGGCAACACCACGGCGTCCTGCGGTATATAAGCTATCTTTTACTGCCACATCATCATCAACTAATATCGTTGCGATTTTCACACCATCGTCATGAAGCAGTTCTGTTGCTGTTTCAAAATTCAGCACATCACCGGTGTAGTTTTTCACGATCATTAAAACACCTTCACCGCTATCAATGGCTTTGGCGCAGTCATACATTTTATCAGGTGTTGGTGACGTAAATATTTCACCCGGACATGCACCGTCAAGCATTCCTTTACCCACAAAACCTGCATGCATCGGTTCATGTCCGCTACCACCGCCGGACAATAGAGCAACTTTACCTTTTACTGGAGCATCTTTTCGCGTGACATAAAAAGAGGAGGGATGAAGTTTGATTTCAGGATGGGCTTTTGCAAAGCCTTGTAGTTGTTCAGATAACACATCATCAACTCGATTAATCAGCTTTTTCATCTTAAATGCTCCATTTGAAATTTGTGTTTAGTCTTCAAACCAGAAATAGGGTTTCTGGTTTGGGTGGCTGACAAATTATTTATTAAAGGATTGGCAAACACGGCATCAATAAGCGGTGTTTGTTTTATTTAAAACATAAGAATTATTTTTATTTAGCTTAAAAATGAATCTACATCATTTGTCTTTCTATAAGAATAGGTTAGTCAAATAACCTGTCAGAATGGGAGCAAGATCATAAAAATAAATGAAAAAAAGAGTGTCTATTGGTGATGGTTACATACCTTGCAAAAGAGTGAGTGCCTTCTCTCTCTGTTCTGGAGAAAGGTTTTTAATCACATCTAATAACAAGGTATCTTTGTTTTTTGCACTTGGCATAAGGGTATGACTAAACGTGAGGTTTAAAACAAAGGTATGCCCGCATTCAGGATCACGACAAGCACAATAGAGATCGGATAACTCTTTGTGTTTACGATTACTTTTCTTTATAAGCGCTTTTTCACCGCACTCAGGACAAAAAATAGTTAAGACACGCATATCGCTTTTCTCTTTGCTAAAGGCTATCAGATAGCTTCTATATTAGCTGAAATTTGTATTATAACCAGCCTATTTATTGTTTTTTTATATAAATTTTTGTTTTAAGGCTATTTAAAGATGCTTAAAACAAGTTTGTTTGTTTTAATTGATATGAATAGTTCGGTTATTGACGGATAAGCCTTGATAACCGACGTTAACCGAACAAACTTACTAGCCTGAAATACAAACTTTGTAGATAATAGCTTCACGTTAAATGATACGGAGATAAGCAAGATATTGAATTTATTGTTTATTCTTTTTGTTGATTTTCAGTGTAAGTAAAAAGCAATAGACAAGGATGTCTATTACAAGTTAACAAGGAAGTTAGCAGTAATATAACTGAATCGCCTGTTGTTTACCGCAAATGGATGTTGCGCGTAGTTGAAATAAAAGGAACTTACGTTATCTCAATCGGGAATTTATTCAGTTACACAGGGTCGTGGCTTACTGCTAATTCTTTACAGATTATCTGATGAATGTTGGGAGGTGAGGGTTCTTTTTACGGTTAAAGAGAGTGTAATCAGAGATGAGGTGTATTCATGGATGAATATGACAGCACATTGATATCGTTAGTAATAGTGGGCGCTTTTATTGCATTAGGGAAGATGCTCGTTGCGAATGAAACCATTACATTAAGATTGTTTATCGGCAAAATTATTTTAGGCTCTGCGGTTTCTGTTGTTGCTGGCGCACTGCTTATTTTATGGCCTGGAATTGATTCTGTCGCAGTAATGGGAATAGGCTCAGCGCTCGGTATTGTGGGTTATCAGTTAGTCGAAATCTGGTTACGTAAACGAGGTAATCAATTTTTTTCAGGGAAAGAAAAAGATGATACCAAGTAAAAAGTGCAACACGTTTTCATCATAATAAAAGTCGATAAAGTCAGTTTTGTCTCGAATGACTAAGGAGTTAGGTCATGTTCAACACACAAGCGTTATATGCATGGATTGCACTACTGGCGTTTAGTTTGGGTTGGATTGCTCAAGGATGGCATCGAGACAATATAGCGTTAGAACAACGGATGTTAATAACGCAAATCGAAGATCAAGCAAACATGGATGCTTGTCTTGATCTTCAACTTTTTGTTTATGTATTAGAGGAAAATTATCCCTAATATAAAAGAGGAGATGCTTATTTTACTTAATGAATGTCAGTTCCTGACCATTCTGCAAAGACATTAACATAGCCCTGAGCCTCTACGACACCAATCCAGTCTTCACCTTCCATTGAGAAAAGAGAAGCACTTTCATTCATAGGAAAGGTTAATTGTAAATCGGTACGATAGAAATTGCCTTCTAACTGATAAGGATAAGGCCATGTGGTTTTTGTCCATAATGCTTCTTTTATGGAGATAGGCACATTATCGCAAGCAGTGCGGTTTTTTACTTTTGAGCCACCTTCATCGGTATACGTTAAATAGGCTGAAAAAGGCACATTGATTTTTTTATCTTTAGAACTAAATAAGCAGTAAGACTGACCTCGGATTGTTGTTTTCGGTCCTTCAACGGCGGCAGTAATTTTATTTGCTTGGCGAAATGCACTGGTGGTTACAATATAGTCAAAGGTTAGCGGTGGCTCTTTATCGCCCACTTTTCCTTCTCTATGAGGATTGTTGACTAATTCTTTAGAAACAATACTAATGCCATAATCGCGAGGCTTGATAATAATTGTATTTGATGGTGTAAATTCATAGAACCCTGATTGAGGTACCGCAGTATTGGTAAAGCTAAAGGTAAATAAATCTTGGCTCTTAGAGAGATCAACATTGTTTTTAATTAATTTTTTAAAAAAACTTTTTGTAAAATGAACATAAACGCCACCATTACCAGGAGTGATTAAATAAGAAGCAATGGTTGGTGATGAATAATAATATTTGGTTGAAGTAGGTGTTTGAGAGAGATAAATATCCGTTATGGTTGGTGTAAATGATAATGCGGTCGTATCGACTTTCATCGCCAGTCTCATAACATTTAAGCTTTCGCCTTTTAGCTCATAATCGACCATCTTGCAGACAACATTATCGCCCACAATTTCACAAAATTTAGAGCCTAAGCCTAATACGGCATTACCTTCACTATCGACAAAAATCTCTTGTAACGCATTGGTTGATTTTAGTCTTATATGCCCTTTTTTGGTAATCGCAAAACTTTGCTCATCTACTTTACCGTTTACAGAACGACATGTTTGGCCTAATGCCGGGTTGTAATCATTTTTGGTATAGCAGAAAAAATAATTAAAATTTTCTGTACTACCAACAGGTAAGTTTTGCATATATTGATAAAAAGAATCAGAAAATATCGCTCTAGGAATACCCGCTTCACCGCCATGAGTATTCATATAAGCACGATACATTCCGTTACTTAAAACTTGCTCTGGTCTTTGTATACCATCAGAAGGGCAATCTCTATAGGTTCGCCAGCAACGGTTACCAATAAATGGCATTTTAATTGGAGAGTTTTCTAACCAAATATCAAAGTAATTGTAGAGAGGAACAACACCTGTATATCCCATATAACCTAAACTAAGTTGGTCACTACTATATTTGGTAAAAACGTTAGCACCACTAAAACGGGGGTCCGTTTTTTGTGGGGTAATAAAATATTCGTTATCAATATTGTTTTCAATAAAAACAATATCATTGGTGTAGGTTACTGCATTACATGTGAATGTAGTAAAAAGGGCAAGTATTAATAATAGGTAATGTTTGAACATTATATGCTTTCCTTTAATTCCTGTTTACCAATGTAGTTTGCGGATCACAAATCACATCACCTACCCACAGCACACCCCGAGCTGACGACAGATCTAATTCAGCTTCACAAATTTGTTTATCATCTTGTTGTAATGAAATCACTGGATAACGTTTATCGACATCCATCGCAAACTGCCCTTGGGTATCGGTTTGAGTACGCCCGATATGGTTACGTACTTGTGCACTGGCTAACAGCGTGCCATCAGGTGATTTCATTCGACCAAATACGGTGACCATCTGTTTTAACTCAGGCTGATGTACTGCAACGTTACCCGGATAAAGCACCACGTTTTTCACACGGCCTGAGGCGATATCAAAACTATCTTCACTGTTTTTATCATTCAGCAATTCGACTTTATATTCGGAATAAGGGGAAAGCGGAATAAAGTTATTACTACCCGATAATACAAAGCGCTGACCATTGACGTTAGCGGCAATTTGTCCTTCACCATCAATCCCAGTTTTGACAATCACGCCCGATGTTTCTTGTTTACCACTGGCGGAGAAATTCATATCACTATAAGCCAATGAACCTCGTGCCGTTAATGTGGTATTTAAACGATCATTATTAGGGCGACTCATGGTTAACGTACCGGTACTGTATTTGGTATCAAACGAGCCATAACCACTGACAGAGAAATCACTGTCAGTACCATCTTTATCATGTAACAAAGTGGACATGGATAAACCTGCATTACGAATAGCGGAATCTTCAAAGCTTTTTGATGCAGATAACTCGCCCCGTAGATTACCATTGCTGGAAGAAACACCTGCACTAAGCCATGTTGCTAACGGCAGTGAGAAATCTAAGGTGATATATTTTTCGTTGGTACTGTTTTGGTTATCGTAGTGATAGCGTTGAACACCAGTACGCAAACTCATACTGCCATAACGACCTGTATAAAGTGTAGTTGCATATTCAAAACTGTTAGACTTATTTTTATCTCTTAAATCTTTAGTGTGAGAATAAGTAAATGAGCCTGCATATTCCCAAAATTGAGAGAAATTCAGGGTAGTACCAAAAGAGTAGTTATCAGAGTCATACATAGGAAAATCATCTTTGATATTTCCTTTTTCTCGGTTGACCCATAATGCACCAATCCCTTTAGGCAAGGAGTAATTAGCAGTAAAAATATTACGGTTACTACCATCTTTAGCAATTAATGCCTGCCAACTGGTTGAGAGTGTGTCCGTTAATTGTAAATTACTATTGGTTTCTAATACGGCAAGATTATCAAAAGCATAAGCAGAACCTTGTAGGTTCAAGCCTGAAAATACACCTAATGTAATCGCACCTGCGCCACCAACTAAGATCGTATTATCGCCACTGGTTGTACGATATTCGTTATTATTATTTTTGATACGCTTTTTGTAATCTACATATCCTGAATATAATTCCCAACGGAATTGGTTTAAGGTTGCGCCTTTCATATTGTAAGATTTATTGACAGTTTGGCGCTGCTTAGAGCGAACTTGACCATCAATCACTACTTCGACATCGACTTCATAAATACCAAAAGGAAGTGGTGCGGTATCCACTTCAAAGCTCCCCATTGGGAAATTTTGAATACTTAATAATTTTCCATCGCGATAAATGCGCACTTCACCGGCACTTGGCAAAAAGACCGTAATGGGTGTTAGAGAAAGTTGAGAATGGCTTACTTTAGACGATGAGTTATTACCGTAAGTAACACCATAAACTTTACTGCTGTTAAGTGCTGACATGGAAGCAATAGATTGTAAGTTCCATGTATTTAATAGACCAAAAGCAAGACGGCGACCATTAAAGTCACGTTCAAACATGGCACGATAAAAGTCAAAAGATTGCTCTGCGGTGCCTAAGCCATATGCAGTGGCGCTTAAGTTCAAATGGTTTTCAGCAAAACTCCAAATACTGTCGATTGAAAAATAACTGTTGGTGTTATCTTTTTGCTGTTTCATTTGATTGTTATAGACACCTAAATCATAGGTGGTAACGGAGGAAATATTATCAACGGTTGATTTTCCTAACATTTCCGAACGGGCTTTAACTTGAGTGGCAAGGCCTGCTTCATTAACATCTAACGACATAATAAAGGTACTTAAATCAAAATTAAGCGTAGCATCTGGGGAAAGCACTATCTTATTATTTTGATCAAAGGGTTTATCTTTAAGTTCGTTTAATGATTGGAGGAGTTGCTCATTGATAGAGGCAACTTGTGCATCACCTTCATCGAGTGTTGGAGTCACTGAGTTAATCGTAATTTTATTGTCTTTAAGTACCACTAGTGCATCGGCAATTTTATTACGGCTTTGTTCTTCTAATACAGATTGATTAGAGAGGTTATAACGTAGATAAACAGGGATCGTCATGCCTTCTTCTAACGCAGTTACGAAGACACTAGGAATGATGTAGTTACCCATCTTTAAACTAGACGATTGGCTAAATGCACTTCCAGATAAAAGGCATAAAGCGATACCTAGAGCTATCCCTGATTTACGCACAATGAATCCTTATTAAATTAATTTATAATAATAAAATCATCGTTATGCCAAATACCGACAGTTGCTCTTTTGCTTTGAACATCGACTTGTTTTAACTTAACACCAAGGCCTGGCATGACGTAATAGCGTTCACTACAACGATTATTTTCATTTTTTGTCACGGCATCAGGCATACAATCGCCCGTGGCGACAGTACGGAATGAGCTATTCCCCGTGTTGTAAACAATACGAGTGCTTTTATCGAAACGGTAACTGAAGTTTTCTTGACGTGGGGCGACGACTAAAATGGTGCTTATCATTGCTGATGTGGTCGCAGTTGCTGCTTTTGCGCTCTGTGTTGATCCGGTTTCAGTCACGGGATCATCACGCCAAACTAAGCGATAATAGCGTTCTTGATTATCACTAGGACCTTTATAAAAAATCTTGAAATTTTCTTTGGTTTTTCCGGGTAAAATTAAGTTTGCTGGTGAGATCAAAATCTCATTATTAACTAAAGGGATCACTTTTCCATCTTCTAAAGGCGATGAAATACGCTCAATAGATAATCCGACTAACCGAGCTTGCTCAACGTTATTTTCGATTTCTTTGGCAAGAATAGTTTGATCAGACTGCATTGTTTCAGTAATAGCGCCGACATGGATGGCTGCTGCAAATTGGCTATAAAAAACCAAAGGACTCAAACACGCTAATATTATTTTTTTCATCGTGGATCCTTGAGGGAGAGCGAAAATTCGCTCATCCCGTATTTATTAAAATACTGACTTTGTAACTTATGGTGCTTTAGTGAAGTCGCCTTCCCAAGTTGCAGTAAACTGAACTTTAACGTCGCCATCCCAGTAACCGTCTGCTAAATCAGAGAATTGAGCATCAGTACCTGCGATTTTTGCGGAAGCGATATTAAAAGTGAATTGGCTTTGACCGCTTACACGTTCTTTACCGTTGTAAGCACCGTCTTGAGCTAAGAAATCCAGACCTGCAGTTGTACCAGCAGCAACGTCAACCATGGTGGTTTCTGTTGAGCTAGTTAAGTCAGTACCATTCCATTTAACACCAACAGTTAATTCGCTGTTATCAGAAGCACGTACTAATTTATCGGTGATGATTTTTGAAGTCAGTTTAAAGTCAGTGGCTTTTTCTTGACCTTGGATAGTGATATCGAACGCACCATCTTGAGAGTTAAATGCTTTAATACCTTCTGCATAATAGAAAGTTAAAGATTTTAATGGTGTAACAACTAACATACTTTTAGTATCTTTGTATGCTTTCGCATCCCATGAAGCAACAGCACTTGCTTTACGAGTATCAGCTTGAGCAAGAGTTGTTGTACCCATAATAGCAACTGCAAGAACGGCTAATGTCAGCTTTTTCATAAAATATCCTTCGTAGATTAATTCTTATTACATAATGTTTTTAAATAACAGATATTATTTAAAAATGATCTGTTATTCAGTTATTTAGGCTTTAGTAAAAATACTTATTTAAAATGAATTTTAAATAGACTCATTTTAAATAAAATATATTTTTGAAATGGAAAACTGATTGTTTGAATTTTTGAATGTCAATTCTCTTTATGCTTTTAGTCAATATATTCAAATATGCGAAAAAGAGATAAAGCTAAAATAAGTGCATTTATTCTTTTTTGGATTATTTGTTTTATTTACCAATTTGTCTTGAGGTCAATTCTACAATTTAAAACTTTTATGGGGATAGGATTAATCTCATAGGATTTTCTGCTGCAAAATAAAAATATTAGTGTTTTTAAACTTTATCTCAATTTTTATACGCGTAAATCGAGTTTTTTATCGTTATTAAGTAAAGATAACTTAAGTATTTATGATTACTTATCACTATATAAAAAATTTTATTTATTCTCTTTTTGTTTTTTTTTGTTTTGTAAGGTAATTTTTAGAAATATAAGTCCACTAACTTAGTCTTTTTTGGATTTATTTTGGTGTTTTGTTTGTTTTGTGATGAGTTTCTAATTAACAGATAAACTTTATTATTGGGAGTATCTAAAAATGATTAGTGAATATTGATCTAAATTAATATATGACTGTTACTACAAATAATTCTTATTTAAATAGAGATAAAACTAATAAGAATTCTATTTCTATTCTTAGTTGGATAATAACTTTATAATGTAAATAAAAAGTAAATCAATAATGAAATATTTGTTTTTTGCTCAAAGTGAATATGATTGAAAATAACTATCATAAAATAGCGATGTGACTAAACTGCTCTCTTATGCAATTTAATATAAACAGGGTATTTATAATGATGTGGCGAAGTACTTACTTAAAAAAGAGATAATCAATCAAATAACGGTTTCGACAGAATTTGATAATGTTTGTCTTTTGCAACAGAGCAGCGGAGCGCCAACTTTCTCTGTTTTACATCTAATCGAAAAGAGTATGTAGGGTATTAACAATCAACATGGTTGAGGGAATAAAGATGGATTTCGATATCAGTTATGTTAATACGATTTTTGTTTTGACCTATTAATAATAGAAAATGTGAAGTTGAAATCGATTATTTAGAGACATTTTTTGTTTTTTAATAAGAGTTCAATAATGAAATAATAAATTAAATATTCTATTTGAGCTTTTTTATTTATAAGTGTTTTTAATGTGTTTTCATCTCTATTTTTTATTAATTTGTATCTTTTCGCCAAATTACTCTTTTTTCTAAAAGATGATTTTCATCTTCTTTTTTTGTTTTTTAACTTATTGATTTTAATCTATATAAACAAAATCCAAATAAACTGTTATTATTTCTAAAATTCCAAATATAATTTTGTTTATAACTGTTTTAAAAATATAAATATTTATCTTTAGAATATATATAAAATAAAAAAGTTATTTTTTATTTAGCTAAAGAAATTGAATAAATAACGTGTTATATCAATAGTTCATCAAAGATTAATCTCTATAATTTGGCTTTAAGTTATTAGACGCCAACTTTATCATTATAATAAATCATCAAAATGAACTTTAAACGCTTTATTTTTAAACGACTTATCCAAGTTGTTCCTATGCTTATTATTGTCAGCATTTTGGCATTTATATTAAGCCATATTTCAGCGGGTGATATTGCTGAAATTACCTTACGAAGCAAGGGGATCATTCCAACACCTGACAGTATTGCCGCGGTGAGAACAGAGCTTGGATTAGATAGACCTCTGTATATCCAGTATTTAAGTTGGCTGGCACACACCTTACAAGGTGATTTTGGTACTTCGATTCAATCTGGTTTACCTGTTAGCCAAGAAATTATGGATAGATTTCCTGCAACGTTAAAACTGGCGTTGGTTTCTACGTTATTTGCCATCATTTTATGTGTCCCTATCGCGTTAGTTTCTGTGCGTTTTAAAGATACACCGATTGACCACGGCATTCGTTTTTTAACCACGGTTGCTGCGACCTTACCTGATTTTTGTCTCGGATTATTATTACTGTATATCTTTGCGATCCAATTGCATCTTGCGCCAGTGATTGCAGGCGACAGTATGCAAAATATTCTCTTACCTGCTTTAACGCTCAGTGCAGGGTATGCCGCCATGTATACCCGTATTTTACGTAACAACTTAATTGAAGTGAGTTATACCGATTATATTCGAGCGGCTAGAGCAAGAGGATTAGGTAAAACAGCAGCCCTTTTTCGTCATGGTTTAAAAAATGCCGTTTTGCCTTGTATTACGTTAATTGGCGTGAATTTTGGTAAGTTGTTAGGCGGGCAATTTGCTTGTGAAACCATTTTTTCATGGAATGGTATTGGCAAATTTGCCGTAGATAGTATTCGCCTTAAAGATTTGCCTGTTATTCAAGGATATATCGTTGTTGTGGCGGTAACCTACATTGTTATTAACCTTTTGATAGACGTGTTGTATGTGTTTATCGATCCTAAAATAATGATGGAGTGATAACCATGCAGCCGAATTTTTTGCAGCGATTTTTACAACAACGTTTAGCAATGACTGGCGTGGTGATCATCCTCTTTCTCATTATTTTGGGTGTTTTTGCTCCTTATTTAGCCCCTCATGATCCTTATTTGACTAACGTTAAATTAAAACTGATGAGTGCTAGCGTTGATTATCCATTAGGAACGGATCAACTAGGCCGTTGTGTCTTTTCACGCTTAATTTATGGGGTCCGCACCAGCCTTTCGACAGCGGTACTTGCCACTGCATTAATGCTTAGTATTGGTATTCCATTGGGAATTTTAGCGGGATATGTAGGAGGCAAAACCGATAACTTGATTATGCGTCTTGTTGATATCGCATCAACATTTCCATCCAGTTTATTGGCATTGGCGGCGATTGGGATCACAGGTCCCAGTTTAATGACGATCCTATTGGTATTTATTACCCTTTGGTGGGCACCTTTTGCCCGTATTATTCGTGGCTCTGTTATTGCATTAAAAGAGAAAGATTTTATTCAAGCGGCTATCTCTGTCGGTTCACCTCATCGCCGTATTATATTTCATCACATTATTCCTAATGCCATGTCATCTATTATTGTTCTCGCCACATTACGTATTGCGGCGGTTATTACGCACGTTGCGGCATTTTCATTTATCGGTTTAGGCTCACAACCACCTATTGCAGATTGGGGAGTGATGCTCAGTGATAGCCGACAATATATGACGCAATATCCGATGATGATTATCTATCCTGCACTTGCCATTATGCTGTCAGTGTGGGCGCTAAATATGATTGGTGAAGGATTAAATGATGTCTTACAAAACAACGCTAAAGCCTTAGATTTAAAAAAACAGGAGGAGATTTAAGATGTGCTCTAAACCTGTTTTATCCGTCAAAGGGCTGACGACCGTTTTCCAACAACAAAAAAGTGAGTTTGTAGCGGTAAATAATATCGATCTTGATCTCTATGCCGGAAAAATAACGGCATTAATTGGAGGATCGGGAAGTGGTAAATCAGCTACGGCACTCTCTTTAATGAATTTAGTGGATAAGCCCGGAAAGGTTGTTTCGGGTGAAATAACGTTATCTGGTGAAGTGATTTCAAATAAAAGCGAAAGGCAGTGGCGAAATATTCGCGGGCAGAAAATTGCCATGATTTTCCAAGAGCCAAGAAGTGCATTAAATCCAACCATCAAAATAGAAAAGCATTTTGCCGAATCACTATCCCCTTTATGGCGAAAAAAATCGAAAACAGAAAAGCGACAACGATATAAAGATATTTTATCTCGCCTTGGATTAAGCCATGCAGATGAGTTGTTAAATAAGTACCCATTTGAGTTAAGTGGCGGTATGTGTCAGCGCATTATGGTAGGTATGGGGTTGTTATCAGAGGCGCAAGTTGTTATCGCTGACGAACCGACAGCGTCTTTAGATCTCACAACGCAAGCGGCTATTTTATATGAAATTGATCGTTTGAAATCATTGGGGATCGCCATTTTGTTGATCACGCACGATCTGGGTATTGTGGCGCAAATGGCAGACAACGTTTATGTGATGTATCAGGGCAATATTGTGAGTTCGGGAAGTGTGACTCAACTTTTTGATGAGCCTCAACATGAATATACCCAGCGTTTATTTTCAACAATAAAGCAGGGGAAATAAGATGCCATTAGTCGAAGTCAAAAACCTGTCTAAATATTATAAAAAAAATGGTGTCACAACCTGTGCGGTTGCCAATGCCTCATTTTGTATTTATCGAGGCGAAACGTTAGGTGTTGTTGGGGAATCTGGATGTGGGAAAACCACGCTTGGCAAATTATTACTGAAATTAGAACAAAGTGATGAGGGCGTTATTACGTTTTCAAAACAGGCGATCACAGATTTTAGTTTTAAACAGATGCGCCAAATTCGCCAAAATATGCAGATGATCTTTCAAGCCAGTGCAGATGCTTTTAATCCTTATTTTACCGTAGAACAAATTATTGCTGAGCCATTAATTAATTATAAACACCTTACTCGCCAAGCGCGTCAGCAACTAATCAGTAAAACATTAGAGTTAGTCGGTTTAGATAGCTCTTTTTTATCAAGACATTCTGATGCGTTATCCGGTGGACAAAAACAACGGATTGGTATTGCAAGAGCACTCGTGCTTGAGCCTGAATTTGTGGTGTGTGATGAGATTGTTTCGAGTATTGATTTTGCTTTAAAACAGCAAATCCTTACGTTAATTAATACCCTTAAAAAGACATTACAACTGACCTATCTGTTTATTTCTCATGATATCTCCGCGGTTAACTTTGTCAGTGACCGTATTATTGTGATGTATCTTGGTCATATTGTTGAAGTTATTCCTAAAATGGATAACCGTGTTCAACACCCATATAGCCAAACTTTATTATCTGCCGTATTACCGACTCATCCTTCACAACGCACGCCTTTTAAACAACAAATCTACACTGATGCACCTAAAACACTCACAGGGTGCCCTTATTACCATCGTTGTGTAAATCGACAAGATATCTGTAAGCAACAAACACCCTCTTTGATAGAAATTGCATCTGATCATTGGGTTGCATGTCATCAAATAATCAATTGATAACAATAAGATAGAAAGAGAAAAAATATGTTTAAACAATTAATACACCGTACTTTATTAGTTGGCTTTCTTTCAATAACGGCATTAACAGGCTGTAATGATGAAAAACCAACAGAAAACACCACTCAAGTCGAACAAAAAAATGAAGTTGTCGTGGCTATTTATCGTGATGGTGCAATGAATATGCTTGATGCTGCCAGTTATAATGGCCCTCATTTTGTCTTTAAGATGATTTATGACGGTTTAACAGAAGATGGCGGCGAAGGTCAGATTATTCCAACATTAGCAACTAGTTGGGATATCTCAGAAGATGGTAAAACCTATACCTTTAAACTGCGCGAAAATGTGAAGTTTTCAGATGGCACTCCGTTTGATGCCGATGCGGTTATTTTTAACTTAAAACGTTGGGTGAATAATCCTCGTTATAGCCAAATTACCGCAACATTAGTAGATTCAATGGAAGCCATTGATAAATACACTGTGCGTATTACTTATAAAAATCCTTCTTATCCTATTTTAATGGAAATGACCTATCCTCGACCTGTGCGCTTTTTAAGCCCAGCGTCGTTAGGTGAAGACGGTAAAACCTTTACTAAGCCTGTCGGAACAGGCCCTTGGATGCTAGAAAGTTATGAAAAAGATAAAAGCTTTACGCTGGTGCCAAATCCTTACTATTGGGGTGAAAAACCAAAGTTAGATCGCATTATCTTTAAAGTTGTTCCTGATGGTCAGGCGCGTGTTTTTGCCTTACAAAGTGGTGAGGTAGATATTATTGGCGGTGATCTGATTGGTAAAATCCCGATGGGAAATATTCAGGAACTAGAACAAGATAAGAAATTTGAAACATTTACCGCTGATACATTAAGTTCCCACTTTATTGCATTTAACCAACGTACACCTGAATTACAAGACAAGCGTATTCGCCAAGCGATTAATTACGCCATTGATAAAAAAAGCATTGCGGAAGATCTCTTTAATCATATTGGTAAAGAAGCGACCGGAATGTATCAATCAGGCGTGCCTTATGCGAATGCAAAAAATAACACCACATTAGCGGGTGATAAAGATAAAGCGCAGGCATTATTAATTGAGGCTGGATATAGCAAAAATGTCCAAGGAATTTTTGAAAAAGAAGGTAAGCCTTTAGCTTTTTCTTTCTTGCTAACAACAGACGAATTTCCTGAATGGAAAACCCTTGCCGAATTTATTCAAGCAGAATTAGCGCAAACAGGTATTCAAGTTAATTTAAAAATACTCGATCGTAATGGTTATACCCAATCCACCTTAGAATCAAAAGATTTTGATATGGCTTTAATGCGCACGGCTTCAGATTCATGGATGCCTCATAGCTCTATGCTAGAGATCTACGATATTCAAGCTAATAATCAGCAAGCTAAAGCATGGTATGACGAAAATCTCTCGGCGATGATTTATAAAACGTTAGCGACATTAAACGAAGAAGATCGCCAAAAAGGTTATGACGGCATTATGACCTTTATTAGTGAAGAGGCGATCACCGCACCGGTTTATCATCCTGTGACAAACTTTGCCATTAATCCTAAGAAGGTGGCTAATTTTGAAGTGGGTGTAAATAACTACGCGCCTGTTGCATGGGAAAAACTCACTGTACCTCATACATCTGAAAAATAGTCTCTACGGCGCTCTTTGCTAGCTATATCAGATCTTAGTCGCGCCGTGATTTTGCTTATTTATTTTAGTTTACTTACTGGTAGGTTTTGTTATGCAGGACTCAAAAGATAAATTATTAAAAAATTGGACAGAGGGTGCTGAGAATTACAGTAATTTGATCCAATTAGAATTAAACTGTTTCCAACGAGAAGCGTGGCTAAATATTATTCATGAATATTGTGGTCAACACGGTAAATTAAAGGTGCTGGATGTGGGAACAGGCCCCGGTTTTTTCTCTATTATTATGGCGAAAGCAGGGCACAAAGTAACGGCAATAGATTGCACTGATGCGATGGTTGATGTCGCTAAGAAAAACTTTGAAACTTACCAAGTTGATGTCGATGTAATGCAAGGCGATAGCCACTCTTTACCTTTCCCTGATGATCATTTTGATTTGGTGATTAGCCGTAATGTGGCATGGACGTTATTAGATGCCAAACAAGGTTATAAAGAGTGGTTACGAGTCTTAAAACCGGGAGCAAGAACACTGATTTTTGATGCTAACTGGAATCGCTATTTATTTGATGACGGCTTAAATCAGAAAAATAGTGAAGATATTGAAGCCTATACTGCACTGTTTAATGAAAAGCCAGCAGGGTATAGCGATGCAATGCTCGATTACCGTAAAAGTATGCCGATGTGTCAAAAAATTAGACCACAATGGGATCTTGAGACGCTAGTTACCCTAGGTTATTCAGAACTAACCTGTTTAACTAATATTAATGAGCGAGTGTATGACGAAAAACGTAAAGTGCTTTATCGCTCAACACCAATGTTTATGATTGCAGCTAGTAAGCCTTGGGTAAAAGTGACTTATTAATTGCGATAAAAACAGAGTCCTATCTACGCGATTAAGAGTGGATAGGACTTTTATGATCTTTATAATTTTTTAATATTAAGATATCGAAATAGCAGTTTTAGGTGTTGCTTTTCTTTGGTGAAAATAAGCAGTAATAAGCAACATGGCATAAAATACGGCACCCATCATCCATAACAAACCATCCCAATAAGCGATGCTATAACTATAAATAAAGGCAAATAAGAGTGGCCCAATAATTCCGGTAATATTGGTTAGGCTCACCAGTGTGCCTTGTAATTTCCCTTGCGCATTATCATCGACAGATTTGGATAAATAGCCTTGTAATGCAGGTTGTCCCATTCCTCCGGCGGCTAAGCAAATTAATGCTGGCAAGATAACCCAAACTTGACCTATCCACGCTAATAATAAGCAACCCATCATATCAATAGACATGCTGATCATAATGGTGGTTTTTTCGCCCCACTTTTGTGCTAATTTCCCGGCAACAACGGCCTGAAAGAAAATATGTAATACACCCAGAACAGCCAAAGACATGCCGACAGAGGTTGTGTTCCAATCAAAACGGTATTGTGTAAACAACACCCAGATTGTGGCAGGAATTTGCCCGATAAGCTGGATAATAAAATAGGCTGCTAACCAAAAGTAGAGGCTTTTCTTAATAAAGCCAGTGACTGAATTTGATGCAGTTTGGTTTTGAGGCGTGCTATTGGCAACAATCGCTGCTCTTTTTTGCGTTTCACGGAAAAAGAGCAAAGAGAGGATTAATAATATCGAGTGTGAAATAGCGGCAAAGATAAACGGCGTATGAGCACTGATATCACCTAATATCCCCCCTAGCATTGGGCCAATAATAAGACCAACACCAAATGCGCCCCCTAAGAAACCAAAATAGCGAGTTCGATTTTTAGCAGGAGTCACATCGCTCATCGATGATGCACATACAGCACCTGTTGCACCCGTAATACCAGCAATGATGCGCCCAATATAGAGCATCCAAAGTGTGGTTGAGAATGCCATTAACAGGTAGTCGAGTGCGGCGCCTAAAAGGGAAAACAGCAAGATGGGCTTTCTGCCGTACTTATCAGACAGTCGTCCTAGAATAGGGGCAAAAATGACCTGCATGGTAGCATAGAGCGCTAATAGCACACCGTAATGGGTTGCCAGCGAATTTTCACTGACAAATTCATTTAATAGCGTAGGGAGTACTGGCATGATAAGCCCGATACCAATGGCATCTAATACGGTGATCAGCAGTATAATAATAATTGATTTATTCATTGAGATCCTAAAAAATCTATCAGTGATAGAGTGGGTGTAAAATATCTCTATCAGTGATAGATTGTCAAGGCTATTTTATTCTGAGGTAGGTAATGGCAAAGCTAGATAAAGAACAAGTTATTGATAATGCGTTGATTTTACTTAATGAAGTTGGTATTGAAGGATTAACAACGCGTAAGTTGGCGCAAAAAATAGGTGTTGAGCAACCGACGCTGTATTGGCATGTAAAAAATAAGCGCGCTTTGTTAGATGCATTAGCAGAAACTATTTTGCAAAAGCATCATCATCATGTTTTGCCATTGCCGAATGAAACATGGCAGGATTTTTTACGAAATAACGCGAAAAGCTTTCGCCAAGCCTTATTAATGTATCGTGATGGTGGCAAAATTCATGCAGGAACACGTCCATCTGAAAGCCAATTTGAGACATCAGAACAGCAACTACAATTTTTGTGTGATGCAGGGTTTAGTCTATCTCAAGCTGTGTATGCATTGAGCTCTATTGCGCATTTCACATTAGGCTCCGTACTGGAAACTCAAGAGCATCAAGAAAGCCAAAAAGAGCGTGAAAAAGCAGAGACGGATGCTGTTGCCTATCCGCCATTATTAACCCAAGCCGTTGCAATTATGGATAGTGATAATGGTGATGCTGCATTTTTGTTTGTCCTTGATGTGATGATCTCTGGACTTGAAACAGTATTAAAGAGCGCTCAATAAATTTAAATTCGCTGACGTCCTTTTTGGCTAATTAATTGCCCTTGTATGTCAGCGATACCAATGTGGGCAATGCAACCTGCGTTAAATTGTAAATAGTCATCTTCGATGCCATCAGAGAAAATCACACCATTCTCTGGCATCAAAGATCCTAATTGCAGTGGTGAATCAGGCTCAATAGTACCAAAAGTCAGTGCAACACCAGTTGTTCTACTTGGAAACGGCTCTCTTACACTAAATTGTAGCTTTCGTTCACTCCAGCTAAAACCTTGTGACAGAGGGTGTGAAGCTTCTCCTGTAATTGCCATTGCGCCAGCAAGAATAGATTGAAACCATCCTGTTGATCCCAGTCCTGTTGATACAATAATGCCTGATGAAGATTGCACTTCTTCAGCGCCATTCCATTGCAAAATATACCGTGCAGAAGTGTGGCTTTTAGGACCAATAAATAAGTCATTAACCGCTAATAAGGATTGACCATCATTGGTTGTCGCTTGTGCAAAAGTGACTGTTTTAAATGGCATTTTTTTATTAATGGTATTAATGACTGTCTCTTTTAATTGCCCTATTTCAAAGGGTAATAATTTACCATCCCATCTTGATGGATCAGGGTTTATCGCAATGATGGGCTGTCCATTAAGGTATTTCAGCGTATTAGCTACAAGCCCATCTTGACCAATTACCACCACAATATCGTGAGGTGAGAATTGATAGCTAGGCAATAGACCTCTTTCTAAAAGTTGAAATCGTCCTAATGATTTTAAAATCAGCTCAGCTTCTGTGAGTTGCTTTTGATATAAATTGTGTTCATTGAGGTAATCCTTTACCTCAACATTGTTGTGTTCTAAATAGAATTTGGCTTGTGACCAAGTATTAAAGCGCTCAATTAATTCCTGTAAGCGGCTTTTTCTCATCACCAGCACAAAGCGAAAATCTTCGTTACGTTGCATTATTTACTGCCTTTTTTCATAAATTGGCTAAATAAATCAGGTGTGATATTCAACTCGCCGATTTTTCCTGAATTCAGCGCTAAGGTTTCAAATGCCATTGCCATTAATTGTTGTGAGTCCATTTTTGCTAGTGCCATTGCTTTTAGATTCTCAACGGGCAATTCGCGATAAGCACGCATGGTAGCTTCAATAGCATAAGCATCTGCTTCTGATTGTGTTCGCTGATTTTCAGCACTTAACGCGACCAGTTCTTTGCGTTTTGCTTCAGCATTAACCTTGGCTTCAAGGCGCTCTTTTTCAATTTCAGCTTGTTCGCGTAATAATGTACGTTCGTTTTCTAAACGTGCTTCTTCAATCTCTTGGCGTTTACGTTGAACAGATAAATCGGTTTCTAATTCAGCCTCTTTAATGGTGCGCTCTTGTTCTACTGAGAATTTACGACGAGCATAAATGGCATCATCGGCTTCTTTCAGTAAGGATTCTCTCGCTTCGGCTTCGAGTGCTTTTAAGGTTTCTGGTGATGGTGTGATTGCCGCTATAGAGACATCTAAAATCGCAATACCTAACGCCTCTAATGAGGGATGTTCAATTAATTGTTCCATCACCAAAGTCACTAATGATTGGCTAAGTAATAACGCTTCTCTAAGTGGTGTGCTTTGGATCTTCGCTTGAATTAAGGTTTGTGCAATACGTACAACACGATCACTGAGTTTGAGTGGATCTTCAGAGGCATACGATTTGCCGTTTTTGCTCAAGTTAAAGTTGAGTACTTCTGCGGCTTTTTCAGGTGCTTTAACCTGAAATGAGATTTGCCCTTGAATGCGTAAACCCTGAAAGTCCGAGGTTTGGAAGTTAAAAATAAAAGGTGCTTCTTGCGCGTTTAAAGGTAATGCCGCAATAGAGGTTGTGGCGGAGTTATACCAAAAACTCAAGCCTTTACCTTGTTGGCGAACGCGACCATTGACGGATTTGATAATGAATGTTGATGAATCAGCTTTAAAGTAATTTAAGTTAAACATAGTGTCTCTCCAATTAGTGTCCTTATGACAATAACTGAATTGTGTCCTATCGACACTATGCTTGTCAACTGATTTAGTGTCTTTATGACAAAATTTGATTTTTTGCTGTTTAGGCTTAAAATAGTTTCATCGTTTTCTAATAAAGCTTACGCCATGAATGAACAAGATTTTTTAGCCAGTTATAACCGTCGTGATTTCCTATCTCCACTGATCACCGTTGATGCCGTACTGTTTACTTACCATGAAGAGCAGTTAAAAGTGTTGTTGGTGAAAAGAGGGGAGCATCCTGAAAAAGGAAAATGGGGTTTACCCGGTGGATTTGTCGATGAAGTGCAAGACAAATGCCTTGAAGATACGGTGCTAAGAAAATTAAAAGAGAAAACGGGCGTGGTCCCCCCTTATATTGAGCAGCTCTGTTCAGTGGGAAATAGCCAGCGTGATGTAAGAGGTTGGTCGGTGACGGTTTGTTATACCGCGTTGATTGCACATCAAGCCTGTGAAGCACATATCGATACCGTGGATTCGGTGATGTGGTGCCCTATGGATGAAATTGCACAACAAAGCTTAGCGTTTGATCACCATGAATTAATTGCCCAATCGAGAGAGCGATTAAAGCAAAAATCACTCTATTCGATTGTTCCCGGGTTTGCATTACCAGAAGTATTTACCCTGCCAGAATTGCAACATGTTCATGAAATTTTGATTGGTAAAGAGATCCAGAAAAAATCATTTAGACGACGCATCGAGCAAGCTGACTTATTGATTGATACTGGAGAAAAACGCGCAGAAAGAGGACGCCCTGCAAGTCTGTATCGACTTAAAGAGGCGTCTGCGGATTATCGCTTTATTCGAAATCTTGAATTTTAATGGGCTGACATTTTACAAAGCTAGTTGTTTGACAAAGTCAGTTGTTTGACAAAGTAGTGAGCGCCATCTCGAATGGCGTCATCAGCCACTTTCATCATACGTGAGTAGTGTAAAAAGGCATGTAATGTGCCTGGATACATTTTATATTCACAAGCTAATTGATGGGCTTCTAAGGTTTTAAATAGTGTCACGCTGTCATCAATAAGTGGGTCATATTGTGCGCTGGCGATAAAGCAAGGTGGAATATCTTGCGTTAAATCGTTATTGAATAAGCAATAATAAGGTGCATCACGACTGCCAAGTGCGGTTAAATATGCATTATCATATTCTTCTAGATCTTGCTGGCGCAATCCATCCCATTCTCCCCCATAAAGGCGACGGCTGGTGGAATCGCGTAGGCCATATAATCCATACCAAAGCAAAACAGCACTAATATTGCCACAGTGAATTTGTTTGTCGCGTAGCCACAATACAGTAGCAAGAGATAACATTGCACCCGCAGAATCACCTGCAAAACCAATATGTTGTGTATTAATATCATAGTGTTTTGCATTTTGATGATAATACTGACAAACCTGTGCCGATTCATCAATGGCTTGAGGATAGCGAGCTTCGGGAGACAATGAATAGTCAATACCAATAACGGCACAACCGGTATAGCAGGCAAGCAGTCGCATAATGCGATCGTGAGTATCTAAATTTCCTAAAATAAAACCGCCACCATGCAAATAATAGAGTGTTGCGGGTGTTTTCTCTTTGGGTTTATAAAGACGTGTTAATACATTTCCATAAGAAGTACTCACCGAAATATCTTGTATGCTAAACATCTCTGGTGCATCTGCATTCCAATAACGCCTATCTTGATTATAAGCAAGACGCATTGATGAATAACCATCATTTTCTGGCGCAGGTTGCGGATTATCTGCATAAAATTGCATAACTTGCTTCATCTCTGGCGAAATAAGTTCTAGCACATTGATTTTATTTTTAGTTTTCATTCATGCCTCCAATTATCACTGTGGGGTATTGTAAATAATGAGGCTTAATAAACTGGGATCTTGATATCCAATATTGAACGTTAGCGCGAAATGGAAAGGGTGAGAGGTAAATATGTGATCTGACTTGGATTTAAATAAAAGGGCTAAAATAGGATTAATTGCACAGTTTTTCTTAACTAAATAACTCTGTTGGGAATAAAAATAGCTATTAGAAATGTTAATATATATAAACAATTAACTTGATTTAAAAATAAATAATGAAAAGAACGTTAGCAGTTTTGGGATTAATATGTAGCATTTTGTTGTTTGTCAAATACACAGTCAAAGAAATCAAAGAAATCAAAGAAATTCAAGCGATTCAAATAGATCCTGTTGATATACAAAAAGAAGTTGATAAAACAAGTAGCGAAAAGCCCAAATTACTATCACATAAACTTCCTGATTATCCAACACGAGCTCTAGACGCTAAACTTGAAAGTGATGTAGAAGTTGTGTTCGATGTTGATGAGAATGGGATAGTACAAAATATCAGAGTTTTTGAACCTGTTCATGTGGGATTTCATCGTTCAATTCGGCGTGCAATGAGAGAATGGCGTTATGAAACAGGCAAACCCACTAAAGATTTAAAAATAATCATAGAGTTCAGATTAGAGAACGAAAAAAGTTCTTATTAAAAAATGAGTATAAAGACTGAATTGATAAAAAGAGAATAACCCGCGATAAATTAAACGGATTATTCTCTTACTTTATTAATTTGACACTAATTGCACCACAACAAGTCGTCCGCCTTCTTCTGTCGATAATACAAATTGCAATCCATCTGTTAGTGCAATTTTATCGCCAATTGCTATCTGCTTTTTCTCTGGCAATACCATCAATCCATCAATACGCTCATTAACAAGCCACCATGTTGAATTGTGATAAACAAAATAACCTACACGCTTTTTCTGTTCATCGGTGGTGCGTTCATTAGGCGCAATAAGGCGATTAACATGCCAAGGAAAGAGTGATTGATTACTCCAAACCATTAAGCGGTGATCGTCGGGTCTGAAGCTACCGGCTTTTCGTGAAGAATAAAGATTTAAAATCGGCAATTGCCCTTTATATGGCGTATGACAATAAGGACAAACGGGCTGTGTTTTTCCTGAAAAAACATACCATTGCTGTTCACAATCTTTATTCTGACAAGGCTGAACTAAATCTACCGTTTTGACTAAAGCAGTTTCCCACTCATCTGCGGTAGGGCGTTGTGAAGGATCGTGCAACCCTGTAATAAAGGCTCTTTCAAAAAGAGGCGTTAGGTACGGGCCCATAATCGTGTATGGGATTTTTTCAGGATCTGCCCAAGGGAGAGATGACGGTTTTACCTGATTCAATTTTACCGCATTACTACGATCGGTTGGATGCTCAATAAACAGCGCTTTTTCACCCATAGACAATGTTTCATCACGCATTTCATCGTCAAGATCGTGAATTTTACCGCCACGTAATGGATGACGATAAAACAGATACATATAGATTAATACTGCAAGGGCGTGCCTATCGGTCGTAATACTTGGCAAGATACGGTTAGGATCTTCTTTCGGTAAATGGCTAGTTTTTACCACTTCTGGCGCAATAAAATCAGGTGTTCCCACAACATCAGGTGGGTATTTGCCGGGAACGACTAAACCGTCAATATCAATGACACAAGCATGACCTTGTTCAGGATCGATAAGGACATTTTTATAGCTTAAATCACTATGGCATAAGCCTGCGGCATGCATTCGACGCACGGCACGAGAGAGCAATAAACAGACTTTCAGGTAATTTAACAGATTGCCTCTTTCGCGAGGATCGAGAAATTTATTTTGGTTGTTGGCACTTGCAAACCATTTACCTTCTTTTTCTCGACCTTTTATTGCCAGAAAGTCGTTGTTTTTAGAACCATATTTAAAGAAAAAGTGGGATTGATAAGTCGGAACAACAATCCCAATCTTGCCTTGATGTTCGACAACATCTGTTGGCCAGCAAAAGAGGTTTTTCCAATATTCTCCGCCACTTTGCTCAAAGATATTGTGTCGATAAGAGCCTGTTATCATATCGATTCTATCTTTGGCTTGTGCATTCTGTTTTGTTTTATAGAAGGCAACAACATAGGTTCGGTCAGGGGAAAAATAGACATCTTTCATTGAGCCAGAGCCAATAATTTCATTGA
Source organism: Proteus vulgaris (assembly GCF_016647575.1). Classification (GTDB taxonomy): domain Bacteria; phylum Pseudomonadota; class Gammaproteobacteria; order Enterobacterales; family Enterobacteriaceae; genus Proteus; species Proteus mirabilis_B. The sequence goes on along the minus strand of NZ_CP032663.1, from coordinate 3,451,867 downwards.
CGTACTGAACTGTTTTTCCACTTTGTGTTGTACAGGTAATGATCTCTGCCATGAAACTCACCCATTCTCTCTTTTATGATTACCAAGCCACAACCAGAGTGCGGTCATCGTGATTGCCTGCTGAAAAGAAATTCAGCCATTCAGCCAATGCCTTATCTGCATTTTCAGGAGAAGCTAAACAAGGCGATATTTCATCAATGAGTGCAGCCCATTTATTGGGATCTTGTAAGCCATTATCTGTTTCAAATACCGGATCAGACACCCCGTCCGTCATTAAAATAAGATGTGAAATTTCTTTCCACTTACCAATAATAATGCGTCGATTAAACTCAGTATCGTTGAGCGCACTATCATCAAGAAAACGAGTTTGCCCTGCATATTCACCACTATCAGGAATACCTAAAACGCGCACTTTTCCTGCGGGACCATAAGCCGCAATCGCACCATCTCCCATCCAAAATGAGGCAGCAAATAACTCATCATTGATACGCAAAGAAACCGTGGCTAATAACGTAGTCGAAAAAGATTTTACAGGCTCATTAATATGAATGGCTTCGTTTTTCAGGTTATTAATCGCTAATTGCGCCGCATTACGAAAGAGTTGAGCAAAGAAGCTTCCCACTTGATTAATGGCGTTGTTGTCATTCCATTGATGGATGGCTGCAAGATGAGGTTTAAATGCTTCATTCCCCTCGCTTAACTGTGATTTTAAATAGTGGCTTACGGTATTGATAGCAATGCGTGAGCCTTCACGAGAATAACGCGCACTACCCGCACCGTCCGCGACAATTAAAATATTCCATTGGCTTTGGTCATCGTGGTGAATGTGAAAATCATCATCACGGAATGTGCCTGCATGTTCATGAGAGCGACCGCGACGGCTTGCGCCTGCAATACGAATGCCTTCTTCAAGAATAAGTTTGCTATCTATATGCGCTTTGGGATAAGGGCTATCAGCGGGAGGCTCGTTGATTTGCCATAAGCTACGAGGATCAGGATTGATGATTAATAAGACGTCATTGTGATAGCGAATAGCATTAACAGACCAATGGACAACCAATGTGAAATTGCCACTTTTTGTCGGCATACCCACTAAGCAACGACTTTCAGGATCGAAGCTTATTCCAAGTGCTTCAGGAAAATCAATTGCTTCAATTTCGGCAATTTCGAGGGTATCTAGCTCTATATTGAGCGTAGAGTTAAACGCGGTACCTACTTTGGCATTAGAAAGAGTAATTTTTGCCGTAGGGCGTTGAATAATCGGCTTTTCTGTTGGCATTGGCGATGAGTGTGTTGGAATTTGTCCCGGTTTTAATGGGCTCTCTTCTGGTAATGACGTTTCTTCAGAGGCTAAATCGCGGGCTGGTGGCAATAACAGAAGAATAGGCTGTGCTTTGTCTTGTGATGTTATTTTTTCTGCCGTTTTTGCATTGATTTTATCAATAATAAAATCAATGTGTTGAGCGATTTCTGCATCTTCATACAGCGCAATAACCAGCTCTTCATGTACCGGAATGCGCTGTTGTGTCAGCGTGTCATCAATAATCAGTTTTGTGAGTAGGGCTTTTTTATCCATTAGCCTTTACCTCGTGTGACATCAAAGTCAGATTGGTTGCTGTTATCACCAAAGGTGATGTTGTTATCACACCAAGGGCAAATAACGGTTTCAGGGCCATTTACACAGAGCAATTTGCCACATTGGCAAACGGCAAAAGCAGTGGCATTACCACAATAAGGGCAACCCGGTGTGCCATGAAGTTCACTGGTATTAACTTGATATGCTGTGGCGCTGAGATCACTCCATGCAAAGTAATCTTCATTTAAGGTGTAGCAACCCGTTAAGTTAAAGCCATTAAGGTTGAGATTAAAATCCAGCCCTGAAGCTTTCATGGGTGGGCGTTCGTATTTCATTAAATAAGGTGAGCGTGTATGGCTACAACGACCAACAAAAGTGACACAAGATTCATCATAAGCACGCGCGACATCATCTTTCGCAAGACGAACAATATGCTCTGTTTGACTTAAAAGTGGTGGCGGCTCTTCGCCAACACTTCGGCTATGAGAAACCACCGACATCGTTATCCATTTAATAAAACGAGTAAAATCGCCTTCTTGGGCTTCGGTAAATAACAGTACATTTTCAGTTAATTGCGACAGTACATGTAAGTCTGCACTTAAACCTAATCCAATCGCAATTAAGTTAACTTTGTTGGCGTAGTGCGCTTTCCAGCGCTTGATCTCTTGCGCGTAATCATCGGTAGGTCTGCCGTCTGTTAAAAGATAAACGACAGGTTTCCAATCACCTTTTTGCTCAAGCGTGGTTTTTCTCACTTGAGTGTCGATTTGGTGAGAAAGCTCTCGTAATGCACTACCTAATGAAGTGCCTCCTCCTAATGGCAGTTGAGGAGGATAAAAAGAGACGACTTCAGTGAGTGGAACAATTGTTTTTGCAACACCCGCAAAGGCGATAATAGAAACATAAGCCGTTTCAAGGGCGTGTGGATCACGCCTAAGATCGCTAATAATAGTTGTTAGACCGTCATTCATCTTTTTTAGGTTTTCACCGATCATCGACTCTGAACAATCTAAAACAAAGAAAATGGGTAGCCTTCTCATTGTTGTACCTTATCACTTTATTGTGGCTGTTATGTATTGTGATGGATAAACCAAAGCCTGAATAAAATAAAAGCAAAGCCTTTTGGAGCGCTTTGCTTTTGCGGATCACAGTACCAGTTGGATTTCAGGAGGTGGTGGCGGTAGGGTATCTTTATCCGTATTCACGCCTGCACTTGAACTGCCGGATGCAACACTGGCAGAAACCCATTTAAAAAAGCCAGAGAAGGCATTGGAGTCTAGCGTTTCTAAAGCCACTACTTGAGATGTGAGCTCTTTAAGATGATCGTGTTTGGCTTTCGGACCCACAGCACAAGCGATGATCGAACCAAATGAACGTTTTTTCACTTCTTTAATCGCTTCACCATAGGCGTAAGCATCAGAAGGTGTGCCATCGGTCATTAAGAAGACGAGAGGACGCCAGTCACCTTTTTGGTCACCATCAGAGCGTTTAATATCACGATCGACACACTTGATTAAACATTCCAGTGCTGCCCCCGTAAAAGTACCGCCAGAACTAGGTACGGTGATATCAGAGAATTGGAAATCCTCTAATGCGGTTAATGGGATAAACTCACGTGCTTCATTATCATAGGTAATGATAGAGATATGCACGCTTTCTAATGCGTAAGGATCTTGTCTCAATGCATTAAGCATTGTTTGTATCCCTACGTTAACCGCATGAATAGATTCACCTCTCATTGATCCAGAAGTATCAATTAATAGGTAAACGGGAAGTCTTCTCATTAGGTGAAATCCTTTAAGTAAGAAATAAAGCTATCTGAACTTGAAGGCTCACCAATGGCGTTAAGTTTCCAGCCATTCTCTTCTCTGACTAATTCAGCAAACAGCATTGAACGTTGGTTGTTAAAGGCTTCGCCTCCAGATAAATCAAAACGAGCCATTTCTATATTTTTGGCATCAACAGCACGGATAAAGGCGTTTTGTACTTTACCGAAGTGTTGTTGTAGCTCTCGACCATTGTAAATCTGAACAATAAAGACAATTTTGGTAAATTTAGGATCAAGTGTGTTTAATTTCACGATGATCTGCTCATCGTCTCCATCGCCTGCACCTGTTCTGTTATCACCAGTTAACCAAATCTGTCCTGATTTATGTTGTAGGCTATTAAAGAAAATAATATCGCCATTGACGAGGGATGGTTGCCCACCTTCAATTTTGCCTAAATCGTTTACTTTACCGTTTTCGCCACATAAGAAGGCGATAACATCTAAATCGTATTCTTCGCTTTTTTTACCAAAAAGCCCACCAAGGAATCCGCGTTTTTCTTCGTTGATATCCCAGCCTAAACCGATAGTGACAGAGGAAAGGTCATATTCATTTTTCTTTAAACTAACACCTTGTCCTTTTTTTAAACTAACCGACATATTCATTCCTTTTTTATTTAAAGTACAACGTTAACCTCAGGAGGTGGCGGTGGTAAGTCATCAAGATCACTAATATCTTTCTTAGTTAAATCGACCTTTTGACTACCGACAGAAATACTGGCTGAAACCCACTTAAAGAATGACTTAATCGTATTGGAGTCCGCAGTATCTAGCTGTAATACAATTTCAGTGATATTTTTGAGCACATCAGTTTGTGCTGCTCGTCCTGCCGCACACGCAATAACAACACCCGTGCGTGCCGCTTTAAATTTCTCAACGCCTTTTTTCCAATCGTCTGTTGGGGCACCATCTGTCATCACAAAAACCAATGGGCGCCAATCGCCTTTTGTTTCCGCCGTGGTTTTTTGTACTTCTTTTTCAATACGACTAGAAACTAAAGTAAGTGCTGAACCTAATGCAGTTGTTCCACTTGCGACTAAATCAGGTACTTTAAAATTGATTAAATCAGTGAGTGGCACAATCTGTTGTGCGGTTGAATCAAAGGTGATGATAGAAATGTAAGCGGTTTCTAATGCGTAAGGATCTTGGCGTAGTGTTGATAAGAGCATTTCAACGCCATTTTTTACTGCTGCAATAGGTTCTCCATGCATAGAACCCGATGTATCAAGTAAAAGGTAAACTGGCAATCTTCTCATGCATTTATCCTGTGAGTGAGGTAGAAGTAAGCGATTAATATACTAACCGACTCATGAAGGTGTTCAATTGAGATAATGCTTAGTTTAATTAAATTAGAAAAAAAACGCAGTGATGATTGTCCAATATTATTAATCTGAATAAAGATCGCATGAAAAGTAAAATAAAAGAGGAATTGAGCTGCATTTCACTCCAAAATTGAGTGGCGAAGTGATTTAATTTTATTAAAGGAAGTATTTTTTATTTTGCTATCACAATAAGAGTGATGCTAAATGATTGGCTGATAATGATTAGGTATAAATACCTTTCTTCAGTTTAAAACAATAAAAACTATAAAAATCAATCAATTCAAAGTGTTAATGTGTTTTTTGTTTTTTTATTTTTAAAGTAATTTAAAATAGAGTAAGAGTATGAATTAATATATAAGTTAACTTTATTAAATAAGTATTTTTATATATTTTTCATTTTTGTTGTTTTATAAAAAGTAACTTGATATCGAAGCATCAAGTTACTTTTCTATTATTCACTTTTAATTCTTTTTTTCTTTTTCTTTCTCGGCTATTTCAGCGAGTGTTGATTGAATTAAATTTTCAATATAGTGATCAACTAATAATTCAACAGCTTCACTACGTGTAGAATTATTTAAATAAGATAATCTATCAATCTTACGTAATGCTGACATTTTTAATGAAAGTGAAACAGATTTTTTCTTATCTTTATCAAGATAAACTCGGCTTGTCATTCCATTATGACGAAGATCTTCACTGGCAGATAATGCCTCACGCATACGGCGTAATGCTTTACTATCGAGTTGACCTCGTTCAGTCATTTGATATGCGCGAGAGGCTTTGCTGTATTTTATTTCAGCGCCATAAGAATCTCTTATCTCTTTTAAAACGCGAGTTAACGTAGGCTCTGAGCATTCAAGAGCAGAAATAATCTTAATGGTTGGAACCTTTTTTCCAGAGCTTAAAAGGGTTGCCAGTGTAAAGACTCTGACCTGACGAGTGCTTAATTGCATGCTTAGTTACCACTTATTCTGTCATTTGTGTGTCAAAATATTCAGCAATAATTTCTATTATTCTTGTTCTGTATTGACAAGGATAAATAAAATAAGCTTCCTATTAAATGTAGTATAAATTAATAATTGAAATAAAAAAAATACACTTTTTTAAATAAAAAAAATCGCGTTATTCTTATAAGTTCTAGTTAAAGATAACATGCTTTAACTAGAAACTTATAAATCGAAATCAATATAAGATAATTATTTTATCTCATAGAGATTACCGCCCGTTACAGAGTATTTTATGTTGCGTTAAAACGTTGAGCATTATTTTGTTGGTTAGGAATAATGCCATAAATTTTAGCTCTGGTTAAAATACTCAATGCCCAGCGACGATGTGTTGCTGGTTCACACATTGCACCTTGTGATTTAAAGACAGCTTGTGTTGAATTTAAAATACGCAACGCATCTGAATGATCGGATTGAGATACCATGAGCGCTTGTTCAATTTTATGAATTTGCTTTGGATGGATTGCCGTTTTACCGACAAGACCATTGGCAATATCAAGTGCCAGCTCTTTATCCATAATATGATGATCATCAATATGCTCACAAACAGGCGCAGTAAGGGCAAATTGGCGAGCACCAAAGACAGCAACCAACATTTTTATCACGTAACCCATTGGACCATCATAAAGTGTTAATTGGCGATTACGTCTAAGAGAAATGACATTCATTAAGTCATTACCACCAATACGTAGTGCAATAATTCTGTTATGGCAAGGGTGAGTTAACAGGTGGTTTGCAAGCTCTGTCATTTGAATAACATCAAACACTTCTTCTGTTTCAAGTGTTGGCATCATACATAAATGCGTGTTTTCAATAATATTCCACCAAACTGGCAGAGAAGCTTGCGTGAACTTAGGCAAAACAAGACCATCGATGGCACTGACATCAAGGTTTTCAGTGATCCATTGACCCATTTCAGTGTGGCGAGGGCGAATAAACAGCAGTGGCCAATGGCTACAATCACTGTTTTTTTTATGCTCTGCCAAAGTATTTAATAACGCGGCCAAATTTTCTAATGCAACAGGAATATCGGCATCACTCACGGCATCTTCTAAACAGATAATTAAAGAGCGTAACCCTTCAATTTTCTGGTTGATGATCGTTGTTGCGATATCTGTTCGCGTTGCAGGCATATAAAGCGTTGCCCCTAAATTCCACGGGGATAATCGTTCAATCATTATTTCACCTTTTTAATGATAGTCACTGCACGATATTGACCAAGCGCTTGCCCTGCTTCAATAACAGCAATATTTTTTTCCTGCGCAAGATAAACCAATAATGCAACATCAGGATCGGCTATTTCTCTTACAAGAACATGGTCAGGTACACGACGTAAAACAGCGCGTGTGGCTTCAGCAATACCGGGTTTTATACGATTGATATTTGAAATATCATATTTGTTTGCAAGTGAACTAACGACGTTTTCGCTCAGCTTTTTTAAGTCTGATTGTTGTTCTTTAAATGTGGCGAGTGGAATATCGTTATCAATTAATGTATCAACGACTTTTCCAACAGTATCAACAAGGTAACGACTGCATTCATACTGTTTTAAATGTTGGCAATCCACAAAACCGTGAAAGCCTTTTTCAGTCCAAATTGAACGCGAAATTAATCCTGAAACAGGAGCTCCCATGATCCCAAAGGGGATAAGCCAATCTTCATCGCTGGCACTTAACCATGCACAGCCACAAGGATCAGCAAGGACGACAAGACGAGGTTGAGCTGGATAGCCTTTTCGCCCTGATAACGAACGAATAAGCTCACCTGTAATAGCGCCTTTTCCTGTCCACCCATCAACAAAAACAATACCCTCTGTACCGTGGCGTTGTTCTATCCATGAAAGTGCTTCGCTATCAATGCCCCTATCTCGAATAATACTAATACCGTAGTGATAAGAGGTTTTTCCCATTTTACGCAATGTTTGTTGCAACATGACGCCTAAAGGAACACCTGCACGAACAAGGCTTGTTAGGATTATTGGGGTATCACCAAAGCGTTCAATTAGTGATTTAGCCAACATTATGACTTCAGTTGCTAAGCGTGTAGCGCCTGTTTCTAGTGCTTTTTCAAAGAGATCTAAATGCCATGTTGTTGGCTCTGGCTCTTGACTTAGCATGTCAGAATAGTGGCGTTTACCCGACTGTATCAGCTCTTCTTTTAATTCAACGGGCGTCATTTCGATATTCACCGGTTGAAGTAGGAAATCGACATCTCCTGATACATAAGAGCCAGAAAACGGCTTATGATCCATCATGTTTATTCTCCAAAAATTTTTGTGTTAATCGCATCTGCAAATTGGCTTTGACGAGGAAGCCCATACCAACTGCATAATTTCATAAAGCGATGATCACTAAGGCTATCGCCAAGTCCAATTACAGGGAAAACACCTCGCTCAGCTTTTAATTTATTGAGCAAATAGGTGACAGCTTTGCCTTTTTCGATAGGCTCAGGTAACCAAGCAATATTGTTGCTGTTGCGATGAATATAAAAACCGTCGGTTGAAAATGTTTTTTCTATTTCATCACCTATGGCATATAGCTCGTCTAAGCGAGTGCTATCGTTATGCTTCATGACTAAATAAATAGGTAAATCACCATATTCATAGTTAATACGTGCCCAGCCATCAATGTTTCGTTGCGCCATTAATTGCGTAATTGATTGTTGTAGCGTCAACAAACGTTGTGTATAGGTCGCTAAGCTTTGAGTGATATGGCTTTGCCATTGCGCATCTGCTGTGCCTTCAGGCGTTAATATCACTGCACCGTGTGTGGTGATCGCCCAAGAATGAAACGCAATGGTGACTCGGCTAATTTCTTCTGTTCCGCGCGCAGTAACTGGAATTAAATCTGCGTGCTCTAACATCCAATCGACAAGCATGGCTTGCTCTTGAGTCATAAAGCTACGAGGTTCTAAGCTTCTATCGAGCGCACCCGTTTTATAGGGTTCTAGCGCTAATTCATCGACCATCTTACGACGTGTTTGAAATAAGGTGTCGTCGAGATCAGTTAAAATAACGGGCTTAGTCATAACTGATTACCTCAACAATAGGGGCAACTTTATTAAGGGCTTCAATCAGTTGGTGATCAATACTTTCGGCTGGTGTTTCACAACAAAGCAAAATGTGATCAAATTGTTGATGAGCTACGTTATAGACGAAGTTAGGAATACCTAAACCATAATTATCAGTAAATGTAATCGCTGATTGAATGGCAAAATTAGTTGAAATAGGTGAACGGGTTGTTGAGCTATATTTTACAATAGCACCTTGTTTTTCAAGGCGTTCAGCTAATAAGAACGGTTCCCAGACAAATTCTCCCGATCCTAAAACAAGGATCTTTTCACCCAAAGATGCATTGATGGATAAACCGAGATCGCTTGCCGGCGTTGTCATCCCTAATCGACCCCAGCTCTGTTTACCGGTGATCGCTACTTGTCCTGATGCAGTAATATTAACATTAGGCATAACAGGTAAAGGCGCGTTTGGATCGGCATCCCATTGCCATTTACCTTGAACTAAAGAGATGGTCTTAATCGGTAATGGGGAGCGCTCAGAGATAGAATCACCACTCCAATCGGTTAAGGTTACAGCGATAACTTGCTTTATATGGGTTAATCCGCCTTCTTCACGTAGTGCTGAAAGCAGGTTAATAAAGGTATTGCCTGTAGTGGCTTCATCATCAATTAATACAACCGTTTTTGCTTGTTGTACCCACTGGCGTTGCTCTGCTGTTTTAGGCAAATAGAGTAAATGATCGGTCGCGTGGCTGTGATTCTCTTTAAACTCACACAGCAATTCACCCTGATCAACAGGATGACGTGTTGACGTTAAATAAACAGCTTGTTGATAGCGATTTCTCACTTCATCAAAAACGCCAGCACCTAAACCGACCGCGGTTTCTGCCATACCAATAAACAGAACCGGGCCTTCAAGTGAGTCAGGAAATTGACAGGCAAGTTTTTGATAGGTTTCACGCATTTTTTTCGGTGAAACAGGGATATGACGCCCCAATACTTTACTGACAAATAAAAATGCACGCTTAGGATTGCGTCTTTCTGCAATATCAAATAATTCATCAAGTAACTCAATAGGGCAATTTGGCGTCACACTTAATGTGCCACAAGAAAGAAGGCGACGATAAACGGATGAGTCACTCATACTATTTTTCATTATTAATTATTATCCGTACTGATTAAGTTTGTTAACGTTGAATTGAAAACAATAGAATCGGTGATTGAGCGTATTTTTGTTGGTGTAAAATGGTTATTTTGGGCTTGAGCCTCTTCAATACTCATTAATCCTAATTGGCGTAAAGCAAAAATACCTGCAAGGTTAATTCCACAATGTTGGGTATAACCAATACCACCAGAAGGGCGCATATTAATTTCAAGTAAGAGCGGGGTGCCTTGATGATTATTTCGGGTCTGCACATTCACAAGTCCATCGGCTTTCATCGCTGTCGCACACGCTTTACCTAATTCATAAGCCTCGCCTGAAATTTCCAAATGCTGTATTGCACCCTCTTTGCGTCGAGCAACAGCGGCAATAACATTACCTTGCTCAACCACCATATCCACAGAGTATTCTGGACCTGGTAAATAAGGCATCAAGACTAAAGGTTCAAAACGTTCTACCGCCTTTAATGCATCAAGATATTGCTGAGGACTGACTTGGCGATTTTCTGGGTGATTAAACAGTGCCATCGGTGAAACTTGATTATCAAAACGCCAAAAACCCATGCCATAAATCCCTTTTACGGGTTTGATACATAAAGGAGTTTCACCAAAAGGAGGCTCTTTTATATGCGCTTCTAATTCATCGATAGATTCAATATAAATAGAAGGTACCGCAGGAAGCCCACATTGTTCCATTGCTTGTGCAAAGGCGACTTTATTATCAGCTAACTGAAGCTGTTCAAGTTGTGTGGCTCCGGTTGTTAATTTTACCCCTAACGACTCAATTTCTTGGCGGTGTAATTCAAACCATGCGCTATTACGACCCGTGTGAATAACACTCACTTGATGCTGTTTTACAACATCAGCGATAAATTTTAAGCGTAATGTCTCTTCAAGAGGTTCATAAAAAGCCCCATCAGCAAGCGATAAAATCTCATTTCGAGTATGACGATGAGATGCAAGCACAACGATCTCTTGGCGCTGCTGTTTTGCAAAGTCTTTAACACTTTGAATTATATCGCGTTGTGATGATAAACCTTCCATAAACCAAATTGTGTTATTCATTACTCTGTATACCGTGAAATAAAAGTGTAGGGTTCAAGACCTATAATCATGAAGATTTCGAAGAACTGTGTCAATCATAATATGATTTATTTGAGTTAATTTTAAAATTGGGTGATTGATTGCGTTATTATTATGATTTTCTTGTATTTTTAACATTTCCTTACAATAAAAATATCATTAATATCAATAAATTGACAAAACTTTAAGATTGAATAAGAAAAATAGTCTTGCTCATGTACTTCATCATGATATGATGATTTTCATGATATGGAATTAATCACAAATGGCGTTATTGTTTCACTCTACCTCTGAAGGAATTTAATTATGGTTTCATTAAGCAAGAATCAAACAGTTTCTCTCAGTAAACAAGCACCTACACTGAGCCATTTAATGTTTGGTTTGGGCTGGGATCCGATTAAGAAAAAAGGATTATTAGGCGGTCTTTTTGGTGGTGGTGGTTCTATTGATTTAGATGCAAGTTGCGTATTGCTTGACGCAAGTGGCAATCAAATCGATACCATTTGGTTTAGAAAATTAAAATCAAGTTGTCAGTCAGTTATTCACTCTGGTGATAACTTAACAGGTGACGGTGATGGCGATGATGAAACAATTTTCGTTGATTTAGACCGTTTACCAACAAATGTTGAATACTTGGTATTCACAGTAAACAGTTTCCGTGGGCAAACATTTAATGAAGTTGAAAACGCATTCTGCCGTGTTGTTGATAAAACAACTAACAAAGAGCTAGTGCGTTATACCTTAACAGAGCAAGGCTCTCATACAGGTATCGTGATTGCTTCTTTGCAACGTAATCATGGTCAATGGGATTTCACTGCGTTTGGTGCCCCTTGTAAAGGCCGTGTTATTAACGACATGATGCCTGATATTGTGGCTACGGTGGTGCGATAAATGAATATGACTCCAGGTGGGAACTTACCGGTTCCTAATCAAACATTAATCGTTAGAATTCAATCAGGTGCGCCTGTTGATGTTTCTGCTTTTAGACTTTATGCGTCAGGTAAAGTGAATGGCGACACCGATATGGTGTTTTATGGGCAGACAGCCAATGATGATCGCACCGTTATTTATGCGACAGCCGGAAACAGCACATCTTTTACTGTGGATTTAGCCCGTTTACGTCCTGATGTTGAAAAAATTGCGTTTACTGCGACCTGTGATGGTCAACAAACTATCGCAAATTTACAACGATTATCGATTCAAGTTGATGCTAATAACGAAGTGGTGGCGAACGGTAATGTTGATATTAACGGTCGTCCTGAAGCGGCATTAATTTTAGGTGAATTGTATCGTCGTAATGGTAGTTGGAAGTTCCGCTTTATTGCCCAAGGGTTTAACGGGGGTTTAAAACCACTCGCTGAACATTTTGGTGTGGATATTGCAGATCCTGCTCCAACGCAAGCACCAGCACCGAAACCGGCACCCGCTCCAACGCCAGCGCCAAGTTCGGTGAACTTAAGTAAAGTCTCTTTAACTAAAGAGAAACCAGCAATCAGCCTTACGAAGAAAGATGACTTCGGTAAAATTAGAATCAACCTTGATTGGCATCGTGAAAGCAAAAGCGGGAGCTCTGGGTTATTAGGTGGATTGTTCGGCGGCAATAAAGGTATCGACCTAGATATCGGTGCATTCGTTGAACTTCAACAAGGGCATAAGTCTGTTATTCAAGCATTAGGAAACGGGTTTGGCGATTTTAACCGTATTCCTTTTGTTGAATTGCAAGGTGATGACCGCACAGGAGATGTTGCTGGTGGTGAATGGATCTTTGTGAATGGGCGTGAATGGAAAAATATTAAGCAAGTGCTGATTTTCGCGTTTATTTATGAAGGTGTGCCGAATTGGAGCAAGACTGATGGTGTGGTCACTATTCATGTTCCTGATCAACCACCTATCGAAACACGCTTAACTGATGGTAATAATGGTCGAGGCATGTGTGCGATTGCCCGACTAGTTAATGAGAACGGATCAATAAAAGTTGAACGTCTCAATGAGTTTTTTAAAGGCCACCGTGATATGGATAATGCCTACGGGTGGGGATTTCGCTGGACAGCGGGCTCTAAGTGATCAAATTGATATAAGGAAAAATAACATGAGTTTTTTTAACAAATTAAAAGAAGGTTTTAATACAGGCCGTTCTGAGTTAGCCAAGCAAGTTGGTCGCTTTAAAAATAAAAAATTTATGCAAGGTACCGTTGCGGTTTGTGCGCGTATCGCCATTGCCAGTGACGGAGTGAGTTCTGAAGAAAAACAGAAGATGCTTGGTTTTTTAAAAGCATCGGATGAACTTAAAGTATTTGATACTACTGAAGTTATCGAATTCTTTAATAAGCTAATCCTGAGTTTCGAGTTTGATACTGAAGTCGGTAAAGGCGAAACCATGAAGTATATTCTGGCAATGAAAGATCAGCCAGAAGCTGCGCAATTAGCTATTCGTGTCGGTATTGCTGTTGCGAAAAGTGATGGCGATTTTGACAATGATGAAAAAGAAGCGGTGCGTGCTATTGCCATTGCATTAGGCTTTGAGCCCGCAGAATTTGGTTTGTAATTAATTTATAGGGAACCGTTCAGGAATTATTATGGTATCCACACATATTGGTTTTCCGACAGAAACTGTCATTGTCTTTGTTGTACTTGCGATTGGCGCTATTTTTATCGACTTATTTATGCATCGTGCAGATAAGCCGATAACGTTAAAGAATGCCATATTTTGGTCTATATTCTGGGTTGCTATTGCAATGGCATTCGCAGGATTCCTTTATATTCACCATGGTGCAGAAGTTGCGAGCTTATTCGTAACAGGTTATGCATTAGAGAAAGTGCTTTCCGTTGATAACTTGTTTGTCATGATGGCGATTTTCTCTTGGTTTGCTGTACCTGATCGCTTCCGTCACCGCGTTCTTTATTGGGGTATCATCGGTGCTATCGTTTTCCGTGGGATCTTTGTTGCCATCGGTACAGGACTGTTAAGTTTAGGACCATATGTTGAGGTAGTATTTGCCTTAATCGTTGCTTGGACGGCAGTTATGATGCTGAAAAGCGGTGATGACAGTGAAGAGATTGAAGACTATTCACAACATCTTGCTTATCGCTTAGTTAAACGATTTTTCCCTATATGGCCAAAAATCACAGGGCATGCTTTCGTATTAACACAAAAAGAAGTTGATGCTGAATTAGCAAAACCAGAAAACAAAGAAATTACTATCGGTCGTGGTACAAAAGCGGCGTTATATGCAACACCACTTATGCTGTGTGTGGCTGTTGTAGAGCTTTCCGATGTGATGTTTGCTTTCGACTCGGTTCCCGCTATTATCGCAGTAAGCCGTGAACCCCTCATTGTTTATAGTGCAATGATGTTTGCAATCTTAGGCTTACGTACGCTTTACTTCGTGTTAGAAGCGTTAAAACAGTATCTGGTTTACCTTGAAAAAGCGGTTATTGTGTTGTTGTTCTTTATTGCTGCAAAACTGGGTTTAAATGCAACAGATCATATCTGGCAACATGGATACAGCATTTCCGCGACAACTAGCCTATTTGTTGTGCTAGGTGTTCTTGCTCTGGGTATTATTGCAAGCTTTGTATTCCCAGAGAAAAAAGATGATGAAGGTAAGACAAATTAATAAATATTCTTGAGAAATCAGAATATTAAAAACAAAACTAAAGAGGTTATAAAATGAGCGTTTCTCTTTCTAAAGGTGGTAATGTCTCTCTGAGCAAAGCAGCCCCAACGATGAAAAACGTCCTTGTCGGACTTGGTTGGGATGCCCGTTCTACAGATGGTCAAGATTTTGACTTAGATGCGTCTGTATTTCTGTTAGCTGCAAATGGAAAAGTGCGTAGCGATGCCGATTTCATTTTTTATAATAACTTAAGATCTGCTGATGGCTCAGTTGTTCACACTGGTGACAACCGTACTGGTGAAGGCGATGGTGATGATGAAGCGCTGAAAATCAAATTAGACATGATCCCGAATGATGTCGATAAGGTTATCTTCGTTGTGACTATCCATGATGCGCAAGCTCGTCGCCAAAGCTTTGGCCAAGTATCAGGTGCATTTATTCGTTTAGTTAATGATGACAACCAAATTGAAGTTGCTCGTTATGACTTAACTGAAGATGCATCAACAGAAACAGCAATGTTATTTGGTGAGCTATATCGCCATAACGCAGAATGGAAATTCCGCGCTGTTGGTCAGGGTTATGCGGGTGGTTTAGGTTCAGTTTGTGCTCAATACGGTATTAATGCCTCTTGATCGTCGATTTATAAGACACTAACCGCTGGCAATCATAAGATGTGATTGCCAGTTTATTCAATAAAGTAGGAGCTTTGATATGGCAGTTTCCCTTGTTAAAGGTGGTAATGTTTCTCTGACTAAAGAAGCACCAACAATGTCGGTTGCTATGGTTGGTCTAGGATGGGATGCCCGCGTGACTGATGGCGCAGAGTTCGATTTAGATGCGTCAGTGTTCATGGTAGGTGAAGATGGAAAAGTACTTTCAGACGCAAGTTTTATCTTCTTTAATAACAAAGTGAGTCAATGTGGAAGCGTTGAGCACCAAGGAGATAACCGTACTGGGGAAGGCGATGGTGATGATGAGCAAGTAAAAATCACTCTATCAAAAGTCCCTGCTGAAGTGAAAAAACTGGTATTCGCAGTCACCATTTATGATGCAGAAAACCGTAAACAAAACTTTGGTATGGTCAGCAACAGTTTTATGCGCGTTTATAACAACGACAATAATACTGAAATTGCACGCTTTGACCTTTCTGAAGATGCATCAACAGAAACTGCAATGATCTTTGGTGAGTTATATCGCCACGGCGCAGAGTGGAAATTCAAAGCAGTTGGTCAAGGTTTTGCGGGTGGTTTAGGTGCGTTAGCAGCACAACACGGCGTAAATATCTAAGACTCTATTTAGCCCTCGCTTTGCGGGGGCTATTTGTTTGTGTTGATAAGAAAACAGTAAGTGATTAAGACTCTTTTTTAGTTGCCGCTTTAATCGGTGAATTTTTAGATTTACGACGACCTGTATGAAAGTGGCGCCAATGTGGATCTTGCGCTGCAAACAGCAATTCATGATCACCACGAGAATCTCCCCACGCCCTTAAATGGTATTGTGTTAAGTCTCCATATACGGCTTCTAATCGTTTTATTTTTTCACCACAACGACAGTTATTACCAATAATTTTACCTGTCAGCTTACCATCAATAACTTCAAGCGTTGTTCCTATTAGTTTAATGCCTAAGCGCTTGGCAAAAGGTTGCAACACCATCGCGGGTGATGCAGAACAAATTGTCACTTCAGCATTGCTATTCACTTCTTCTGCAACAGCGAATAAGCCAGTAGGGCGCATCAATTTAGCCCAGTAAAGCTTGCAAAATTCTTCTGCTTTTTCTTTTAACCATTGTTCATCAATATTGGTTAGAAAGGTTTTGATAAGCACTTCTTTTAGTTCATCACGAGTGAGTTTGCGTCTAAA
Source organism: Proteus vulgaris (assembly GCF_016647575.1). GTDB lineage: Bacteria > Pseudomonadota > Gammaproteobacteria > Enterobacterales > Enterobacteriaceae > Proteus > Proteus mirabilis_B. The sequence continues at coordinate 3,435,406 of NZ_CP032663.1, read as the reverse complement.
GCAACGTAATGTTGGTAATACCATTTTAATTAAACGGCGTGAGAATTTACGTTTGCCAAAGGCGAATTTTAGAAAAGGAATAAAACTGTCGTGATAGGTTAGCGTGCCATCAAAATCAAACACTGATAACGTTTTTACGGTGTTTTTCGCGTTTTCAAATTGGGGTTGCATACAGGATAAGGCTCCGTAAATCATCAGAGTTTGAGAAATATATTTTACTTATTATATCATTGTTCTAAAAATGAGATAGAGGCGATCTTATTTATTGATAAATAATGATTTTTCCGATTTTTAACGAGGCGTGGAATAATGGATCATAAAAAACACCTCTTAGTGATTTAGGCTAAGAGGTGTGATTTTATGCTGTTGGCAAACAGAATAAGAGATTAATAGTATTCAATCATAAAGGTTGCAGCCCCATCCGCTTTACCTGCGGATATTCTGTCATCAACACGAATATAGCGTGCACGCAATGGAATGCTTACTGTACCTGCCTTTTCAGTAATGGGTTGTGCAAAAGCAGTTGGCGTATTAAATTTAACAAAATCTTCACCCACATCACCGAATGCAAGTTGTATCCCTACACCTTTTGCTGCACCTGGAACATCATTTACTTTAAAAGTACCCGGATATTCAGGAATAGTTGGATTCACAGGTTTTATGGTGACTTTGATCTCGTTTGGATCGCGTTCAGGGAATGTTTGGCCCACTTCACTTGTGTATACATTTCCCTTACCTCCTGAATAATAACCCCTAAATGCAGGACAATTGGTTAATATAATATCGGAGTTTATCCATTTGGTTGTACTACCTTTATTGGGTAATGTAGATGTTTCGTGTTTACCCAACTCCACCGTATAATCTTGGGTTTTACAACTTGATGATGTCACAGTTATGGAGCCTGAGATCTCTATATATGAAGCTACAATGGGAAATCCTGGCGCATCAACTTGATTTTTATCGGGATAATTAACATCAAGTTGCATCCGTGCAATGTTAGTTAGATCAAAAGTACCCGGTTGAATTGGACCAATTTTAATTATTGAATAATGTAATATTGGTGCAGCAAAATACCGAAGTGACTTCCGATTTTCATTAAGTTCTCGTTGTCCTTCCCAAGATAACTTAGGAATGCCAAGTGGTAATGTATTTTCTTTATTCCGGTTTGCATAAAATACAATACCTAGCCCTGGATTATTTGTTCGAAAAACATTAGATGGAATACCCGGACGTGTTACAGGTGTTCCTGCTGTGCTTAGTATTTTCAACTCCTGTCTTTCCGCAAACCAGATTACTCTATTTGGATCTTCTGAAAAATCACCAGTACACTCATAATTTAGTGCTCTGTTGTTATAATCTATTTGTCCCTGATAAACAACGGAACCTATTGGCATATCAGGCCCAACAAAAATATTACCGGTTACTATCATCGAGCGAGTAAATAAAGGGGCATCCATTGTACATTTGACATCCGGTTTTGCCATTACTTCCGCAACAGGAAAAAGTAGAAGCATTAAGGCTAATGAATTTTTAATAATCGGCTTCATACTTTATTCTCCACATACACTAGTAAGTTGAACAAAACTACTTTGATTATTTTTATCTTGTGCTGGTGCATTATAGTTAATGGTACATTGCTGTATTTCACCTGGTCCCCACTTAATCGTTAAACGACCTGATGGATTTTTAACGCGGGCGTAGAGAAGTCCTCCCTGACCAATGCTACCCACTTCACTGTTCTGTTCATCGTAAGCGACACTACCAAATGGAATAGGTCCATTATTTCTTTGGATAGTAATCAACAATGGCATACCCTTGTCAGTTTCAAAGACAACTTTAGTAATTGCACCTTCAAATGGCGCGACAAAGGCTTGAGTGTTTTGTAACTCAACGTTAGTTGACATATTTTTAGGGTTAATGGTGATATCGTTTAATTGATACGGAGTTAAGTAAGGCACTAAAGCGTAGCCAAAGCTGTTCACTTCGATACCCGGATAGCCACTTACCGCAGCACCTTGTGCACCATCAGCATCAACAATAGTAAAGGTATTACTTTGATAAGCGGATGCGGCTAAGCCACCTGACCAACCCACTAACGAACCACTTGCCCCGACTGACGCATTTTGATAGTGCTCACCAATACCGTAGGTTGCACTTAAGCTACTAAAGTTCGTTCTCGCGTTACCACTCATTGTCATACTTGAACCAACGCCGTGGTTTGTATTCATCGCGGTTACACCATAAGAGTAACGGTTATCCGCACCCGCAGAGCCAGAAATACCAAGACGTTCACCCACATAACCTCGACCATCACGAGTCACTGCTGCGGTTAAAGTTGGCATATGGTCAATACTGAGATCATATAACGGCAAGGTAAAGTTCATCTCAAAAGTGGTTTCTTTTTTACCTTCGGCATTACGGACTTGACCTACGTTTAGACCATAAGACAACCTGCGCCAGTTGTTGTTATAACCCAATTGGTACTGTAAGTCGGTAGTATCATTATTCCAGTAGTTTTGGGTATAACCAGTGACATAAAAGTTACCCCATCCCTCAGCTAACCCCTGATCGATGGTAACGTTAAAACGACTCTTTGGACGCCAGATGTTACTAATACTTCTGCCATGTTTTTCTTCATTTATTGCCTGTACCGCAGAGGTATAGTCGTAGAAGTTTTCGGAGTTAAATTTATATGCTGCAATAGTCAAGTTACTGTTGGTATCTTGAATATATTTACTGTAACTCACCTGATAACTCTGTCCGCTATTAACAGCAGAAGCTGTAGTGTTTAAATGCACTCGAGCTTGTGTGACGTCGGCAGAAAAAGCACCTAAAGGTGTACTTAATGCCAAACCAACTTGAACAGCGTAGTAATCTGCACCTGTACCCTGAACACCTGCATAACCTGTAATAATATTGGTTAAACCACGGCGGTAGGTGGCTTGATATAAAGTAGGATCATAATCTACAGACTTGGAATTTAAATGACCTGCTGCAACAGTGTAGTTATGTTGCCCAGGGCGTAATAATTGTACCAGTGAAGCATAATAAACTTTGAAGTTTTGTTGTGAACCATCGGCTTCTTGAATGGTGACATCCAAGTTACCACCATAACCAGAAGGGTAGAGGTCATTAATTTCGAATGGGCCTGGTGAAACCACTGTTTCGTGAATAACACGTCCATCTTGGCGAATAATGACTCGCGCATTGGTTTTCGCAATACCACGAATGGTTGGTGCAAACCCACGTTGAGAATCCGGTAACATTTTCTCGTCACTAAAAAGCTGGATACCTCTTAGTGGTTGAGAGTCAAATAACTGACCTGTTGTTAACACATCCCCAATTTGTACTACCCCTCTAATTGTGGTGATAATACGCTCTAAATAGTTATAGGTTGATGTGTAATCATGGCCATTGTTTTCGTCCCATGAGTAGTTACCAGTATGATGAAAACTCCATGTTCCCAAATTTACATGGCTATCAATACCAGCAAATGCGGAATCATAGTTTGTACCGTTATTTCTAGATGTAAAATAGTTAGCATTATAGTTCACTAACAGGGCGTTGATCCCTCTATCCCATAGTGAAGGGCTAACATAACCTCTCGGTTTATAGCCAACAAGTGCTTGTGGGACTTCAACATTAAGGCGTTGTATTGAAGGATCATAGGTAACGGCTGTTGAAGGAACGAGATTAACTAATTCAATACATTCATGAAGCTCCATTGCACTTTTCAGCAATGGAGACTGTTTATCATCTTTGATATTGATAAGGCTCATCGTGTCTTTAGTGAGACAGGGTTCCACTTTTTGGTTAGCCATTTCTCTAAAAGTGATTTTTTGTTTAGCAATAAAATGATTATTAACGTAAACATCAACATCCCACGTACCAGGTAATATTGAGTTTTCCTTGTCAAAACGGCTGATATCAATATCACTTTGTGACGTATTCATAAAAATAGGGTTAAATGTGGTTGCGGTATTATTATTACCATTTGTGGTAGGCAAATTATTGCCATTAGCACTTGCTGGTAAACTTTGTGTCGCAACATGCGCGGGTAATGTATTTACACCCGATAATGCACGATTACCATTCGGCAGCCATTTATTCTTTTCTGTTACTGTTATATTTTCTGCATAGGTATAAGGCGCGACTAGAAAAAAAGTCACACCAGCAGATATTATAATAGTTTTTAAAATATAACTGCTCATTTAAATATTCCCGTATATTTTATGAAATCACTGGAGAATTAAAGTTTTGATTCAACTATTTTCATTGCGCCCCAATCGTTTACATATCGATAAACGACTTTATTTCCTATATTTGTTGATATGCCATTGGGTATAGCAAAATCATGGCTACCTAATGGTGGAACTAATTCACCATCAATAGGTTGTTTATCATTTCCATTAAGAGAAATAGAAACTAAAGAAACATAATAAGGGGCATTATTGATGACTTTTAACGTGTTACCTGAAACTGAAAACTTTAAGCCTTCAGCTGCTTCAATAGGACCCATTTTATCTTTTAGCGTAACTGGACGATAAAATAGCTTTATTCTAGAGCGATAAGCGATTTGTAGTTTATTTTCTTCACCCGTTGCATTAGGTGGTATTTCTAATACGTTAAGCCAATAAATAGTTTCTTTATCTTTTGGTAAAGCAACACCACCGGTATAACCAATTCTTAATGTCTGTGATTTAGTCGGTTCAATACGGAAAACAGGTGGTGTTAAAACAAATGGAACTTGAATAGTTTCTGGAGCTGCATCAACATCTCCGGTATCAAGCCAATTTTGAATTAATACAGGTACAGTTCCTTCATTAGAAACTTTAAGCGTTACTTCTTTTTCATTTTCATTATAAATAACACGAGTGCCACTAATTACAACGGCAGCATTCACCCATGTTGGAATAATAATTAATAAACTCAAAAAAAAGCTTTTAATTAATTTGGTGGTTTTCATATTTATCTTTATTCCATTAATAAAAAGCAAACAGGAAGGAGAATTACTCCTCCCTGTTTATTTCGATTATTTATACTGCAGAGTATAAACAACGCTACTTGTTACTTTACCAGCCTCGGTTTTACCGATAGCGTAGTATTCAACAGCGTATGGTAGAGTGGCTTTTTCATCAGTAATTTGAACGTAAGCAGTTGCATTTACTTGAGAAGTATTACCAATTTTGATTGGTGCAAATGCATTGCTACCATCTAACAGTTGTAATTGAACCAGTTTTGCACCAGTTGCAGCGATATCCATGTTTTTCAGACGACCAGCGGCTTGGTCAACTGTTGCACCAGTTTCAAAGAATGCAGATACTGTTTTATGGCCTGCTTGACCGACTTTACAATCAGACAGGTTCATATTGAAACCAGTACGACCAGTTACTTGGCCAGCAGCCGTTAAAGTTGCAGTACTGACTGTAGGCAGAGTAATAGTTGCATCAGGGCCTTGGCCTTCGATATCAACTTTACAAGTTGTATCCGTTAATTCACCATTAAAAGTAATCGTACCAGTATTATCAGCAGCAAAAGCATTACCAGCCATTAGACCAAATGCCATTGCTAAAGATGCACCAATGATAGATTTTTTCATTCTAAATTCCTTCGTTTTATATTAGATAACTACGTTTTAATAAATCGCTAAATATTAAATGGTATTTAGTAATTTATTATTTGACTCGCTATTAGTGTAAAAATAAATAAAAGCTATCCGTGGCAAATAAAAACGCTTATTAAGCGTTTTCTATTTTCCTAATAATTATCTATTAATACAAAATAATAGTTTCGTCGGTTGTTAACACCCCTAACTTCATAAAGCTAATAGCTCATGAAAATAAAACATAATTAAATATTTTATTTTCATGGTTAATTGCTTATAGTGATGTTACGTAATTTTGTTAAACAAATGTTTTTAATTTAGCTGGCTAATAGTAGTACCACTAAATTCATAATCTCTTTTTTTTGATTGCGTATTTGGCACCTTTTCGTTGTAGGTACTTATTACTTCACGATTCAAATCATCCCATGATTTATCAAAAATAATGAGTAACTTATTTATTAAGCTAAGCGACATACTATTTTTCCCGTTCTCATAACGAGATATTTGTTGTTGGCTAACAGAAATTATTTTTGCCAGCTCACGACCTGATAATTTCTTCTCTTTTCTAGCCTTCTTAAAAAAAAGGCCTACTTTGATGTCTAGATCGTTCATAAATTAATTCCAATAACATGAGGTCTAATATATAGAAGTTATCACATATTAAAATTAGTCATTTAAGTTTGAATAACTATATTACACATAAATTATTGCGTAAAAATGGTTTACCCTATGCGATTACATTTTGTAATAGTCTACACCTATCAAGAGAGTAATTATTGTAAGGCTATACTTAAGCTTTAGTAAGTGATAGACATATCAATACGTTAAGTAATTTAATGAAATTATAAACTAAATTCGATACTCGTTATATGAGTTTTATTTGGGTGTAAAATCTCGTCATATAAGTTATATGTTATTTTATGTTTCACTTTTCATCTTTATAAGACGAATTGTATGAAAAGGTTAGATATTGTAAGTAAATATATTTTACGCGGATTATGGGTATTTGTGAAAATTGTAGAACGTAAGAATTCTCTGAATAAAATCAAAAATTGGGGTATATGATGAAAATGAGTTATATATCTTTATAAAAAAATTGTGATCACAACTTTTTTATTTAAAAGAATGAAAAATAAAAATTGATCTAACGCGGTAATTATTGTGGAGAATATTCATATAAAGAAGGATTTGTTGTTTGATGCTAAGTAGGTGGCTTTTTTTAAAAATATTAATTGCAATGATGTTTGGTTTGTTTTCTCGAATGTCTTATTTATCCCGCTATATGAAGTTCAAAATAACTAATGTGTTCTTCTCTCTATTTCTCACTTAAAAGGACGATAATTTTTCATTAACAATATCCTAAGTGTATATACTCTATTTTAGGTGTATCCAAAAATGGTTTATCTCAAATACATGAGCTAGATCGTAAAAATACTTAAGAGTTATTAATCTCTAAGCGATAATAGACATTTCTTGTGAAATTAAAATTTTTTATCGATTTTTAGTTTTCATTAAAATTAGTCCCTAATTGCTAACCAATTAATAACACTGAAATATTATTTCATAACGGTATATGATCTAGGTTAATACTTGAATCTAAGAATAAAAAACTAATTACCATCATTGATTGAGAACTGTGTTAATCGTTTGTATCGATAATTCTGATTAATAAGTAAATAAAATCTATTTTGTGCCGATAAATGAATGCATTTGTATCATTTTATTATCGGGGAAGATTATTTCATGAGTATTGAAAGATCAGCGAAAGTAGGTTCCATCATACTGTTAACTATTTTCTTATTATCATCAGTATTGTCGTCATTTTTTATTTATAGAATGCAAGAAAACTTTGCGTCATTGGATTCCTTGAATACTAGATTGAATAGTGTTCAAGAGGCAAGATATGAATTAGCGACCATTCGTTCTCACGTCAACTACCTAATGTTGTTGAAAACGATGACGGATGAGAACAAGCAAGAAACCATTAAATCACTTGTTGCTGAAGCGAAAGAGCTGGCAACAAAATCTAAAGCGACTATTACTCATTGGGTAGGTGTGAAGAAGATAAGCCCTGATGCCCAACGTAATTCAGAGCAGCTCTCAGTGTTATTCTATTATCTTTTAGATGAACTTATTGCACCTATTGATACGCTAGATTACACAGAATCAAATCTCTCTAACGACTTTACTCGTCTATCTGAACTTTTCGATGAATATCTTATGATCACGAAAGGTGTGAATGATGATATTAAAGCACAGCAAGCTTGGATGGTGCAGTTGTCACTTTACACAACCATTATTGCCCTGGGGATCATTCTTGTTCTTCTTTATATTGTCATTCGTTGGGTAAATAAAACGTTTATCTTTAACTTGAATACATTGTCAGCCATTTTGCAAAAAGTAGGAGAGGGTGATTTAAGTTTCACTCTACCTAAAAAACGAAATGATGAGTTTGGAACCCTGTTCTCTAATGTGGGAGAGATGCAAACTTCGTTAACATCGACTATTCAACTTGTTAAAGAAGAAGCGCTAGAGATCAAAAAAGGCTCAGCGGAAATTGCTTCTGGTAACCAAGATCTCTCTTCTCGTACCGAAGAGCAAGCAAGTGCGTTGCAACAGACAGCTGCGAGTATGGAAGAGATTAAAATTGCGGTAGTGAATAACACGGATAATGCGATTTTAGCTAACTCCATTACCGCAGAGACTCGTGATTTGGCGATTGATGGTTCTAATATCATGAATGATGCAATTAACTCGATGAAAAAAATCGAGGTAGGAACATTAAAGGTTGCTGAAATCAATGATGTGGTTAATAACATTGCAAGCCAAACTAATATTCTGGCATTAAACGCAGCGGTTGAAGCTGCGCGTGCTGGTGAACAAGGTCGCGGATTTACTGTTGTTGCAACAGAAGTGAGAAATTTAGCGGCAAGAAGTGCGGATGCTGCGCGTGAAATTAATCAAATCATCAGAGAATCCGTTGCTGACGTGGCTCATGGTCGAGAATTAGTGAATAGAACGGGCGAGCATATGCAGGATATCGTTTCTTCTATCACTAAAGTTAGCGATATTATGCAGGGCATTAGTATCGCATCAGAAGAGCAAAAAGTGGGTATTGAACAGATAGCAGTCGCTATTAACCAAATGGATTCTGTTGTTCAGCAAAATGCAGCCTTAGTTGAACAAGGTGCAACTTCAACAATGATTTTAGATGAGAAAGCACAAAACTTAACAGATAAAGTTTCAGTCTTTCAAATTAAAGAACAATATTAATAAGTTGAATTAGCCAGTTAATATCGTATTTAAAGCAGGCTCACTTTGAGTGTGAAACTTAAGTGAGCCTTTTATTTAATTATTATTTAAAACACATCTTTTTTATCTTATTAATAGAGGATGTAGATAAAATGGTAGTGTTTGTATTTGTGTAGTCTTTTTTTGATGCTATTTATTAATAATGTTTTAATTTATTTAAGTCGTACGATTTAATAGGATGCTCTTAATTAGATACTCATTAAAAATGTATTTTTCATTTAAAGAAAATAAATAAGATATTTTTAAAAAATAAATGATTCGAATACTCTTTTTATTTTAAAAATCAATTTTTTCTATTTTAATTATTTTTTTGTAAGTTTTTTATTCGTTTTTTTGAAAAATAATTACCTGTTAAACGTTTATTGATTGAAAGATAAGTTAATTTTAAAAATATCTGATTATTTATCTTGATAAGAATAATCTCAAATTTATCATTTTGTATTTTATTGAAGATTAAAGTAAAAAATATATTTTTAGATTATAATTCATTGTTTTATCTGGATTATTTTTTATTTTTTTTAAGTTTTTTGATTAAGTATAAAAACGTAGTTTCTTTAAATGATACTCTATTTTTGTCTTTATTTAATTAGATAATAAAACTAAATAAAATTATTTTTTTTAATTTTATGATTTATATGGTTTTTTTATGCGTGTTTTTCTATTTTTTATTTTATTTTTTATAAAATGTCATTGTTTTTTTCTTTATGATAAGGTTCGCGAAACATAAATAATGAAATCTATCTTTTAGAACTTTAAATAGTTTGACGGGATAATTGTATCTAATAAAATTGATATTTATTTTTTAGAAAACTAAAAGTTTCATTTTTATGGTTAAGGTTGATGCAGATTAATTATTTTAATTTGCCTTTTTACAATCAAATAGAGATGGTGGAAAATGAAATTAACTAAATTAGCGGCTGTATTGGGTTTTAGTTGTTTAATGGTTGCTGGATCTGCATTTGCAGAAGATCCTGTTGAGCCAATTACTGGCGGTCATGGACAAATTACTTTTGAAGGTGAAATTATTGATGCACCTTGTTCAATCGCACCAAATAATGACAAACAAACTGTTCAATTAGGACAAGTATCATCTTCATTATTAAAAGAAGGTGGTCGTAGTACTTCTGAAGCATTTACCATCAAATTAGAAAACTGTTCAACCAAAACTTATAAAACAGTAGAAGCAACTTTCTCTGGTTTAGGTGCGACAGGTATTGATAACGCTATTGCTATTGATGGTACAGCAAAAGGTGCGGGCGTTATTATTTCTCAATACGGTGGCAACATCGTTAAATTAGGTGAAGCAACATCACCTGCACAAGTATTATCTGAAGGCCCTAATGAATTACGTTTCTCTGCTTATTTACAAGGAAAGCAAGGCGTTGATGTGACTCCAGGTACTTTCTCATCTATTGCTACTTTTGCATTAACCTATAAATAAGACTATTAGTTCCCTGAGCCAGTTTTGGCTTAGGGACTATTTATTTGGTTACAAGTGAGAGCTTTACACGCAATAGATAGGGAAACTATGTCACATTTAAATTTAAAAGTATGGCAATGTATATTCTGTGTGATATCAAGTATATCGCTCGCTCATAGTTCCTTATTATATGCAGATGAACCTGTTGAGTTTAATACTGACATTTTAAATTTAGAGGATAGAAATAATATTGACTTATCTCGATTCTCTAAAGAAGACTATATTTACCCAGGTATTTATGAAGTTTCTATATTTATTAATGAAGATTTAATCGAGCATAATTATAAGATTAAATTTATAAAATCATCAAATAACGATAATGAAACTCTAGCTTGTATTCCTCGCGAAGTTGTCGAAAAATTCTCATTACAAGAGCCTTATTTAAAGGGGCTAACATGGTGGGGTAATGAACAATGTTTAAATATAGATTCATTGCCAAGTATGACAGTAAAGCCACAATTAAAGAAAAGTAAACTGTTTATTACTGTACCTCAAGCTTATCTAAGTTATACAGCTCAAGGATGGGATCCTCCTTCTCGATGGGATGAGGGAATTTCAGGAGCATTATTTGATTATCACCTAACCGCCCAAGATATAAAAAGAAAATCCGAAAGTAGCCATCAGTTTAGCCTTAATGGTCAAGGGACAATGGGGCTGAATATTGATGCGTGGCGTTTACGTGCTGATTGGCAAAGTGTTTATGATAATAATGATGCAGAAGATAAAAGCTTCGATTGGAAGTGGGCTCAAATTTATGCTTACCGCTCTATTAAGCCATTAAACGCAAAGCTTGCGTTAGGTGAAAATTACAGTTCATCTGATCTGTTTGAAAATATTCGATATATGGGGATAACGTTATCGTCAGAAGATAATATGTTACCGCCTAATTTAAGAGGCTATGCGCCACAAATTAGTGGTGTAGCATCATCTAATGCAAAAGTAATTATTAGCCAACAAGGCCGAGTTATTTATGAAACAACGGTAAGTCAGGGACCTTTTGCGATTCAAGATATAAATGAAAGTATTTCGGGTGTACTTGATGTTCGCGTTGAGGAAGATAATGGAAAAATCCAAGAATTCCAAGTGAATACATCAAGTGTTCCTTATTTAACGCGACCAGGACAAATTCGTTATAAGACACTGATAGGAAAACCTTCAGATGTTGATAGGAATAGAAAAGGCCCCATGTTTGGTATGGGCGAATTTTCATGGGGAATAAATAATGGCTGGTCTTTATTTGGTGGTGCCATTGTCAGTGATGAATATAACTCTTTCTCTGCAGGAATAGGACGTGATTTATTAACGTTCGGTGCTGTTTCTGTGGATATGACGACATCATTTGCAAAAAATGTTAATAATCAAAATGATGATAAACAAGGAAATGCTTATCGGATTAATTACTCAAAAAGATTTGAAGAATTTAATAACCAAGTCACATTAGCGGGATACCGTTTTGCAGAACAAGACTTTTTGACGTTAAATCAATATATTGATGGTAAGTATTACAATAGAGAGGTGAATAAAGATAAAGATCTCTATTTATTGACATTCAGCCAAAGCTTCCCTGATTTTGGCCTTAATGCTTATCTTTCTTATAGCCATCGTACTTATTGGAATAGTGAAAAAAGCGATTACTTTAGTTTTTCATTATCAAAATACTTTAATGTAGCAAGCTTCAAAAATAACTCTATAAATATTAATGCATACAGAAATAATACTTACGGAAGAAGTGATAATGGTTTTTTTATTAACTTAAGTATTCCATTAGATACAAAAACAACAATCAGTATGAATAGCTATATTAATAGTGGAGATATCGCTAACACAGTCAGCTATAACAAAACAGTTGATGATAGAAATAACTATAATATTTCAGGTGGTACGACAGCGAGAGGTCGAGCAAATGTAAGCGGTTATTATCGCCATTATGCAGACTCTGCAGTCGTTTCTGGTAGTGCTTCATATACTGATTCTGTTAGTAGTGTTGCTACATTATCTATTGACGGGGGAGCGACATTAACACCTAAAGGTGGTGCTCTTCACCGTATCAATATTCCAGGAAGCTCGCGTATATTATTGGATACAGATGGGGTGAAAAACGTCCCTATTAGTGGAAATGGCCCAAATACAACTACTAACTATTTTGGTAAAGCAATTCTACCATTAGGCAGTGATTATATGCGTAGTCGTGTATCCGTAAATATTGACGATTTACCTAGTAATATTGAAGCAAAAGGTTCAATACAGCAATTTACGCTAACCGAAGGGGCAATAGGTTATCGCAAGTTTAATGTCTCTGAAGGTGCTAAAATCATTGCAAAAATTATGCTAAAAGATGGCTCTTTTGCACCATTTGGTTCAACGATATTAAATGAATCAAATCAGGATATGGGGATGGTGAGTGATAATGGCTCAGCATATTTAGGTGGTGTTAAGTCTCATGAAATACTATTCATCCAGTTATCTGAAAATAACGTATGTAAAATAGAGTTGCCAGATTTATCAGCTAAAGGAAATTACACATCAATTTTATTGACATGTGATTGAGTTTTAAGAAATTAAAAATTAAGGTTTAAGATATGCGTCTATCAGTAAAAAAAATATCAATGTTAGCTTTTCCGTTATTTTCTTTATTTTTTATTGAAACAGTTAACGCTGCGGTTTCTTTAGATAGAACACGAATTATTTTAAATGAAGGGAAGGGTTCAGTCAGTTTAAATATCACAAATAATAGTCCTGATCAGCCTTATTTAGCGCAAGCATGGATAGAAGATCTTGCTGGTAAGAAAATAGAAGAGCCTATTCTTGCACTTCCACCTATACAACGATTAGAAAAAAACGAACAAAGCCAAATAAAGGTTCAACCTCTTGATGTTGTTACTTCTCTTCCTCAAGATAAAGAGAGTGTATTCTATTTTAATTTAAGAGAGATCCCTCCTAGAAGTGATTCAGATAATGTTTTACAGATTGCATTACAAACACGAGTAAAAATTTTTTATAGACCCGCTTCATTAATTATTGCCTCTGATAAGTTGGAACTTGCACCACAGAATAAATTAACCTTAGAAAAACAAGGTAATAACTATGTGATGAATAATCCAACCCCTTACAATATTACCTTTGTAAGTGCTAAAAAGGATTTTTCAGATAATACTATTGAAGAATTTAAATCTTTTATGATTGAACCCAATGGAAAAGAAAAAATTAATATCGGTGTGAACCAGTTTAATAAAAAACCAATACTAACCTACATTAATGATTACGGCGCTCAAATAGATATTGAATTTGACTGTAAAAGTACTCAATGTACGGTAAGTAAATTAAACCAAAGCTAATAAAGATAAATGATTAGGTTGCTGATATGACAAGAATAAGGGGTGTTTTCTTTATTTTTTTATTTTTTATTACGTCATTTTTTATCGTAAGAGAAAGTGTTGCTCAAAAAAACTTACAGGTAAATGTCTATGGAGAAATATTACCTCCAGTAGCTTGTATTATTAATAATAAAAATACGATTAAAGGTGATTTTGGTGAGTTGTATCCCACTGATTTTGATGGTAAAAAAAATAAAGTTGAGTTAATTATTCCTTTGTCTTGTAATGAAAGACCGACCAATAATATGAAGTTTTTTATCACTGGTTCTCCTTCTTCTTTTGATAATAATGCAGTTACTGCCGGACGCAGTGATATCGGTGTTAAGTTTTTTTATCTAGATAAAGAAGTTAAGCTTAAATCGGAATACAATTTTACATATACAAATACAATTAAAATTGAGGCGCTTCTGATTAAAAATCCAAATGAAAAGCTCGTTTCTGGTGATTTTACAGCAACCGCATTTCTAAATGTCGATTATCTCTAGGAGGAAATGATGAATAGAAATACATTTTCGTTCTCTTTTTTATTATTGATAATCGGTTTGTTATCGAGTGTTTCTGTTTATTCTGCAGAGGCTAAAACTTCATTAGCAACTGCAAATATAGAGCTAAAAGGGAGAATACTAAACCCTCCTCCAATCTGTACGTTTAATAATAATGATCCTATTTATGTGAATTTTGGAAACAATGTGGTTATTTCTAAAATAGAACAAGATAATTATCAGCAAAAATTTAATTATGATCTATCGTGTACAGGGGATAGTAAAGAATTCTCGTTTAAAGTTTCAGTTAAAGGTGATCCGGCTGTATTTGATAATCAATTATTAGCAACAAGTGTCACTGATTTAGCTATAAAAATCGTATTGAATAATACAGAGTTATTACCTGTAAATAAAAAAGTAAAAGTGGAGCGTAGTAAGTTACCTGAATTTAGTGCATTACTTGTTAAAAAACAGGGGGCTAATTTGGCTGAAGGTAAATTCCGTTCATCAGCATCTGTTATATTTGAATATGAGTAGAGGCTAATGAAACTTAAAAAGTTATATTTTAATTCACTCATTTTCTCTTTTCTTACCTTATCACTAATGAGTGTAAAGGCAGCAGATAATCTTTTTTTTGAAGGTAACCTAGTGAAAGAGCCTTGTACTATTTTATCTGATAATAAGTCATTAACGGTAAAATTTAATACAGTTGATGTAAAAGCATTACGTGATGGGCAAAAAACAGAAGGTATCCCTTTTATTATTACCGTTTCAAATTGTGATAACAGTGTCGCTAAAAATATTAATTTTTTGTTTAAAGGATTTGAATCTGATTCACATAAAGGATATTTGGGCATTAATATTAACGGTAAACCTTCAGGAATTGGTATCGGTATAGAAGATAAAAATAAGAAATTTATCGCAATTAATAAAGATAATAGCCAGTTTTCATTAAATAAAAATGAAAACCAATTTTTATTTAATGCCTTTTTGAAAGCAGAACCCAGTGTGGTTGTGAGTAAAAAAATCGAATTAGGAAAATTTAGTAGCACTGCCACATTTCATATCACATATCCATAATTTATGAATACGACAAAATGGAGTTAAAGTGAAAGGTTACCTTAAAGCATTATTGATATTAGCTATGATATCTTCATTTCCTGCTCAGGCGAATATTTTTTCTTATATTTCTAAAGTTGAAAATGTAAGCGGGGGGATCCCTGGGTTAGCTTATATAGGACAGATTGAACGTTGGACTCCGATGCCTGGTGTGGCCAATCCTTGTTATAATGTGGCTGGCTGTGAGGTCTATGTCGCGCATCGTCATTATGCTAATGGTACAGCCGGAACCTATTCAAGCCGAGATCCCAAAATAGCCGATGCTTCTAAATATAAAACGATGGATGAATTAAGAGAGGCATTTCTTAAAATAACACCATTACCTTACACTTTTAGGGTTGTTCATTCAGGAACGGTTGTTACATCTGAATGTGTAGGAATATTTTATGGTCAAAGAAGGAGTGCATCAGATCCTTTATTACCGGGTTCTATTTGTGGTGCAGCGCCATCACCAGATCTGGTTTGTGATTTTAATGTCGAAAATATTGACTTTAATTATAATCAATTGGCATATAATGATGTGCTAAATAATAATGCGAATGTTACTAAACAAACAAAAAGTGTAAAAATTCAATGTAACTATAATTCCAAAGTTATTATTTCTGCTACAACCAATGATGATGGTGCAATTTGGCTTAATGAAGAAAATACATTACAGTCTATTTTAAAAATAAATAATAAACCTGCTAATGAGTTGTTTGAATTACCTATTGCAAATAAAGAAACAGCCTCTCGTTATACCAACTCATTTACATTAAGTTCAGAACTTAAAAGTGTAGGAAAGCCTAAATCAGGGCCTTTTCGTGGTTCTGCGGTGATAGTTATTGTTGTTCTTTGATCTTTATAATATTAGCGGTAAACAAGAAGCCCCAGATAATTGCTTATCTGGGGCTTTAGTATTTGGTGGCCCCTACTGGACTTGAACCAGTGACCAAGCGATTATGAGTGCCAATCTATACATAATAAAATCATGATGTTACGTTAATTATCATATGGGTAGGTAGCGGATAATGATGAATAATGATGGTGATTTGGTTTCTCTGCTGCCATTTTAGTGCCATTAATTTTCATTTGAATTATCTTTAGTGGTATAATTAATTTTATTTAAATTTGGTAATGTTTTAAGAATATCTTCGTCTAATAGTATTATGGAAAAAAATTCGTGAAGAGATTTGTGTATATTAGATAATTCCAATTTAATCTCTCTTGCCAGAGAAATACGGTTATTTTGTATTTTTAACATCTTATGCACGAATGTTTCCCCGTGGTTCCTGCTATATTCTTTATCTTGTTTTTTTATTATTTCTTCTATTTTTAATTCGTTCTTTAAAATTATCCCACATTTATTTAATATAAGATTAGTTATATATGGTATATCTAATATTATATTGTGGAAATTAGCAAATTCGGCAGTTGGGTTTTTATTATTTATTTTTTCTTTAATGATGTTGTCAATTTTGTTAGTGATATTATGTAATTCTAATATTCTTAAGTCAATATCAGAATATAGTTCTTCATTTTTCTTGTCATTAAAGTCTTCGTATTTTCTAAATAATCCATAAATATAATTTGCATTATCTATTTTATGGGGGAAGTAAAAAGTTAAATCTTCTAATTGTTCAATTATAAATTTTCGCTTTGAATAATATAAGTCAGCTCTGTTTTTTTCTTCAGTTACTTTAATTTGCTTCGTAGTCTGAATTGACCTATGTGCAGATACAACAAAAGCCCCCAATATTGGAGATAAAGCTAATATTCCCAATGAGAATTTATTTATCTCCAGAAATGTGCTGTATCCATAAGCATCAAATCTCCATGGGTATGGATAACCGAGACATACTATAAAATACAAGCTGGAAATTAAAGGAAAAACAATGGCTAATCTAAATAGCCATTGTTTATGTAAACTGTCTGAGTTCAACATAAACTTATCATGCTGCACACATATCCAAATACAAATACATAAGGAAACAAGGATAAAAATTATTAAGCTCATATCTTTAACCTAACTAAAGGATTAAACGTAATTGCATCATTAAGATGGTCCGGGGTAAAGTGTGCATAACGCATAGTCATTTTAATATCAGTGTGCTCAAGGATACGCTGAAGTACCAGAATGTTACCGCCGTTCATCATAAAGTGACTGGCGAATGTATGACGTAAAACGTGAGATAGCTGCCCGGCGGCTGGTAATTCAATTTCAGCCCGTTTGATAGCAGTTCTGAACGCAGAATAACAGGAACTGAAAAGAGGCTTTGAGCCTTTGGATTTTGGCAGTGATGCGTACAGGTCATCACTGATTGGTACAGAACGGTTACGCTTACCTTTGGTTTTGGTAAAGGTAATCATATTTTTGGTAACCTGTCCGCCGGATAATTCTTCGGCTTCTGACCATCTCGCCCCGGTAGATAAGCAAATCTTCACCACCGGCAGTAAGTGCGGAGCCGAACTGTTCTCACATTCAGCCAGTAATCTGATAATTTCTTCATCAGACAGGAATGCCATTTCCTGTTCATCTGTTTTGTATGGACGGATTTTGGATAACAGGTTTTCGCCGTTCCATTCGTCAATGCGGGATAGCTCATTGAACACGGTCCGGAAATAAGCCAATTCAAGATTGACTGTGTGCGGGGTAACTTTTTTCACCCGGTCAGAACGGGTCAACTTTCCGCTGATCCGTTGTTCTCGGTAGGAAGAAAACAGCTTTGCAGTAAACTCTGTGGCGGCAGGACTACCCATAGCATCACAGGCAAACGTCATTGCAGACAGTCGCTTTGCACCATCGTTCAGTGTAACGCCATGGGAGCGGTACCATGTTTCGACCAAGTCCAGCAATGAGCGCCGGTCAACTTTTTCACCGAGCCAGAGCTTATCATCCGCTTGTTCTTTTATGTAGCGCTCATAGGCAATCGCCTCGCCTTTGGTGGCAAACAGTTTTCTGATTCTGCGGCCATTTCTACCGTTTGGGAAACATTGTACAAGCCATCGTCCATCATTACTTTTAGTAATCGACATATTTATATTGTAGAAAAGTCTAAGTTAACAAAGGTGTTATCAAGGGATATATTTTCTTTTTTCAAATAATCATATAAATATTGCTCAAGATTGCGCCCAAGTGGGAGTTTAAACCTATGTTCTTTTATGAGGGTTAATGAATAGTAATAATACTCTATGTGTCCATAGTCATTATCATGTTCATGTATATCCAATAAATCATACTGTTTTAATATTGCTTCATGACTTTTTATATCCCCTGAATATTTTAAATTCAGCTCATTGGTTATTAATGCTGCGATAGAGTCGCTTTTTTCAGATAATGACTCATTTCTATTTTCAATAAAGTTAACAATGAATTCTCGGGTTTGCCTAGGGAGGCAAGATAATTTATCATTAAGCGATGTAAGTAATTTGGCTATATCGTTTTTATTTTTTATTGATAATTCAATATCATCTTCATTATTTACTATGTAAGATATTAATTTTTTAGCTGAAGATTGTAGGGGGGTAGGTTTACTCTGCCAATGGCTAATATCAATTTTTGCAAAATTACCATTTGAATCAGGGAGAGTGAGCTCTGATAATACGATGGTGGTTTTTTCATTAGCGATGTCATATATTTTTTTTATTTTTCTCACGTCAAGATTTATTATTTTTCTCTGTAGCCATCGTATGTCTAGTATATTATCTTGATCTGAGAAAGTGATCCCATTAGTCTTTATTTTTTTATGGTTAATTTTATCCCCAATAATAAAAATATTTATCTCTTTGAATTTTTTATTGATTTCAGGAGTGATTTTTCCTAAGGTTTTTTCTATTTTTTGTTTTGTATTGGTCGTTGTAATTTGAAAGCCAATTGAATTTTTTTCATCACCTAAATCCAATCCTTTAAAATTTGATTTTTGTACGTTCAAGTTTTCTAATTTTAAATCTTTTATTATATTTAAGATGTCTTTAAAGTAATTTTCACAGAATACACTTAAGTCAGTCAAGCCAAGTGAGTTTCTGGTTTTAGCTTGTAATGATATAGCTTCTAATTGGTCGACTATTTGACCAATCATATATCCTCTCGTTATCATAATATAGTATCCTAATTACAATCAGTAAAATCACCAGTTTCAATGAAACGCCGGAATTGATCTTCGTTAAGGATGATTACGCCCATACCACGAGCTTTATCCATCTTCATCTGACTTGCGTTGTAGCCATAGCACAACAGACTTAGTTTTTTGTGACGGATTTGCGAACTTCCATATTTGCAGCTGAGGCCATTTCTTCAAGAATAGCTTTATCAGCTCGGCGAAATCCTGTGAAATGAACATCGAATGTTTCTGGTTTTGGTTCTTTAATAGTAAAAAATCCGGCCTCTATACCGCTGGATATAAACTCTTGAGCATCTTCAAGAGATTCGAAGTATTCAACAACGCGGTCTTTACTAAATGTTTTTAACTGGCCTGCGTCATCTTGCCTAACGCTAATTCCTTGTAGGTAGTCGTTATTTTCTGACACATTGATAATTAGTTGTACGGATAAATTATCTCTGGCGCTGCAATAAACAAAGAATAAAACCTGTACCATAATTACTCCACGTTAATTTCAGCAACAACCCGCCCGACAACAGTTAAATCAGCCAGGTCACAATCAAACGCCATGCCAGAGCCGGAGACACGGGCTTTTTGCATAGGCATTCTGGTTAGTGTGCGGATACTGAAACGGCCATCAATTTTTACCAGCCATTGCCCATCGAATACTTTACCGTGTTTTTTATCTACCAGGTAATAATTTTTACCATCCTGCATACTGCATACTGATTGGAGAGGATGGGAGCGGGGTACCAGCACCGAACATCACCTTATCAATCATCAGCTCGCCAGCTTCAAACATTTCACCATCAATCAGTTTATGGTTTTTTAGACGCAGAATATCGGCTGACTGGTTTTCATACATTTTCCCCTTTCCAGTGGCCAACCACTCTAAGGTGACACCAGTTTCAGCCATACACTGAACAACCAAGTCAGAGGGGAATCCACCTCGGCGATAGCGTGCTGATATTGAACTTGCTGCCATATCAAAATGCTCAGCAAGCATTATTTTTGATCCGAAACCATAAGTTTCAGTTATGCGATCTAATACAGGTGCGCTAGCGCCATCCATCACGAGTTTAAATTGGGACATAACTAACCCTATGTACAAAAAGTTCAGTTCAGCAGTTGATGGTTTACATTTTATACAGTAATGTTCAGATTTAGATACAAAATGTACACGAATGGCATCGAATGAAGCCGAACATAGATAAGAGGATTTTGCCTTATGCGTCCTAACATTACAATCGCGGTACAGGAATCATTTCTGCCGGTAGACGAGTTTTGCCGCCGTCATGGCATTACAGACCGTACGCGACATGATTAAAGATGGCCGTCTGCCGGTTCGTGCTAAAAGTCCGAATATGAAGAGCGGAAGAGTCTTCATCAACATGCTGGCGCTGACTGTTGGAGCTGCCGCAGCCTGCAACATTTCACTGGAAGCGAAGTAATTCTTTCGCTTTTTGAGAATAAAGACCATGTTTGATTATCAGGTGTCCAAACAAAACCACTTTGAAATTGCGTGTATTGCGTTTTCTACAAAGCACAAAGGTGATCTGGTCCGGATTGCGGAGAACATCGGAATGCGTCCGCAGATGCTGCGCAACAAACTGAATTCGGATCAGCCGCACATGCTGACGTGCCTTGAGCTGCTGAAACTGACCGACGAAACAGAGGACGCTTCAATACTGGACGGACTGCTTGAGCAGTTGCAGTGTCAGTCGTCAGTGCTGGTCAATGAGCTGAAGGGCGGAAACAGGAAATCATTGCGCCGGTTGTCTGGATAGGCAGTGAGGAAATCAACGTGACGTAGCTGATGTTAGACACACTCGACGTGGTAAAGAACTGGCCGAACTTACAGCCGGGCACACTCACGCCAACACCGGCACCCCGGACAACGCCACTGCCAGTAATGGCACCGCCGTCAAATCGGACGGACTCAAACAAAAATACAGCCCTGTGATTGGCTGACAATCTTCTGATGATATTGCCCGCAGACGCGGGCTTTTTATGCCTGCAATATAACCGCACCAGAGCCACTACACGTCACGCAACACCCGCGAATACAAACCGCCGTCCACAAAAGAGATCGCCCGAGTACTCAGCACCAGACGCGCAGGAACCGCACGAAGTAATTCACTTCGCCACGTAAAACGCACTACACTGCACCCGCCTGCGGTTTTTGGATCAGAAAATTATTTCAGTTTTAAAATTCTTCAAACCGATACACCAGACCGCGCCACTGCTGAGGAGTTGCAGATATCCCGCAACTGAAATTTGTGAAAGGTTTTTCAGTTTTTTTCAGTCAGAAGATCTAAAAAAGGATCGCGGTAAAAAATCAATGCATTGAAATGAAAGGAAATATTCTATTTTACGTGAGAGGAAAACGATCACCACAAACGTCGCATAATTACAAAAAGCCAGGAACGGCGTGGCATTGCGGGATTTGGAAAACTGAAATTATATAATTAATCGTTCTTGGTAAATTGATAGTAGTGATAACTACATAAACCGTCGTTATCTTGGTCATCCTGCTTCAGGTGTTCATCGCATACACTACAATTTTCGTAGTCTAATGTGTTGCCACACCACACGCATTTTTGTTCATAAATTAAAAATGTATGATGTCGGCAGGCATAACATTCTTCAATGAGTGGTTCGTCTCCATTTTGTGGATTGCAATCATGCGCCATATCAAGTCTATGAAAGAGTTCGGGGCAAATAAGATCACTATGAGCACACGATGAACAGTTATATTTAAGAGTATCTTCATCACGGTCAAAAGTTTTCCCTTCATCAATATCCTCTTGATTAGCTTTAATAAGTTTTGAACCACAGTTTTCACAACAACATTTAACTAGGTATTCTTGTAGCCCTTCAGGAATATCAGCTGATTCCCAAGAATTCTCACATACCTTAAGTTCATTATCATAAAACTCTTTGTGTGCAAGCATTATCTTCCAAGAAGAACCCAATATATCTAATGGCGACTGATGCAATTTTTCAGTAATAAAATCATGTAAAACAGGAAACAAGTTAGCAATAAAGCCGGCTAATTCCCCAAACGTATGACGAGGATGCAGGTGTTCTAGTTCATTACGGCAGTCGTGGAGTGTCTTTATAATAGCCCAATTTACATCTATGCCGAAATTGTTAAAACGCTGTTTTATTCCTTCAACATCAATAGTTGTTTTCTTGAAATTACCGTTAGGACGCCAGTTAAATCCTCCTTTATCATCAAGAACAGGCAAGATTGCAGGAGGATTAAGTATTAATTCATAAGCATCAGTTGGATCATTTACAGATGATGCGATTTTATATTTAAATAAAAGTAACATACCGGAAAATAGATTTCGTACAGATGATAATGCTCTTTCTGGCTTACTTTTTGATAATTCAAAATCCTCAATACCTAGTTGGATTGAGGTAATAGCATTTTCATATAATTTCATAGCATCAAGCATCGGTTTTTGCTTGGCATTCATTACTATTCTCCATGTTATGAAGCAATTAATTACCAAAGATAGCTAATATAAAAAATCTCTGCTGCTATTTTGCTGCCATCAGCTTGCAGATGTAAAAAAGCCACCCAGTGAAAGGTGGCTTAATACACTGATAAATCAGTAAAAAATTGGTGGCCCCTACTGGACTTGAACCAGTGACCAAGCGATTATGAGTCGCCTGCTCTAACCAACTGAGCTAAGGGGCCTAATGGGATGAGATTATACGTGCCATTTGGCACTAGGTCTAGCCTTTGAATGACTGTATGCGCAAATTCTGTTCAATCTAAACAATAAAAAAATAAAACAGAGAATAACTGTGATATCAATAACATAGTGTAATGATTAACGGATAAGCTTACGTATAGGCACAATAATATAAATAATAAGGCTATTTTTTATAAATATGTGTAGGTGAAATTTATCGTAGCTTGGATAGATTGCAGATACCGTTTTGAAATCCCATAAAAAAACGCCTGTGATATCACAGGCGTTGATTATAACTTTTATTGAAAAGTAAGTTGATTACTCATCAAGGAAGCTACGTAACACTTCAGAACGGCTTGGGTGGCGTAATTTACGCAGTGCCTTCGCTTCAATCTGACGAATACGTTCACGGGTAACATCAAACTGTTTACCCACTTCTTCCAAGGTATGGTCGGTATTCATATCGATACCGAAACGCATACGCAGGACTTTTGCTTCACGTAATGTTAAACCTGCTAACACTTCGTGAGTTGCTGAACGTAAGCTTTCTGATGTTGCAGAATCCAGTGGTAACTCGAGAGTCGTATCCTCGATAAAATCACCTAAATGTGAATCTTCATCGTCACCGATTGGGGTTTCCATGGAGATTGGTTCTTTAGCGATTTTCAGTACCTTGCGGATCTTGTCTTCAGGCATCAGCATGCGTTCTGCAAGCTCTTCTGGTGAAGGCTCACGTCCCATCTCTTGCAACATTTGACGAGAAATACGGTTCAGTTTATTAATCGTTTCAATCATGTGAACAGGGATACGGATTGTACGCGCCTGATCAGCGATTGAACGAGTAATTGCCTGACGGATCCACCATGTTGCATAAGTTGAGAACTTATAACCACGACGGTATTCAAATTTATCAACCGCTTTCATCAGGCCGATATTCCCTTCCTGAATTAGGTCAAGGAACTGTAGGCCACGGTTGGTATATTTTTTCGCGATAGAGATAACGAGACGTAAGTTCGCTTCGACCATCTCTTTTTTTGCACGACGTGCTTTTGCTTCACCGATAGACATACGACGGTTAATATCTTTAACCTGTTCGATTGTCAGTCCAGTTTCAACTTCGATTTGTTGCAGTTTTTGTAAGCTGCGTTGTACTTCTTCTTCAATACCTGCCAGTTTTTCGGACCACGGCTTATTCATTGCACGAGCGGCAGTGAACCATGTGTCATTGGTTTCGTTACCTGTAAACAAAGTAATGAAGTTTTTCTTTGGCATCTTAACTTGATCAACACAAAGACGCATGATGTGGCGCTCTTGAGCACGAACTCGGTCCATCATGTCACGCATATTGTTAACCAGATAATCAAACTGTTTCGGTACTAAACGGAACTGTTTGAAAATTTCAGATAACAATAAGATTTCAAGCTCTGTATCTTTGTGGTTACGACCTTTCGCCTTGATAGTTTGGCGAGTTTTTTCGTATTGCTCACGAAGCTCAGTAAATTTCTGACGCGCTAATTCAGGATCGATGCTGTTATCATCATCGCTATCGCTGTCATTGTCGCCATCTTCATCTTCGTCTTCATCTTCGTCTTCAGCGCTGTTGTCAACTTCATCATCATCTTTGCCTAAGTTGACATCTTCACTTTCTGCCATTTCTTCGGCATTAGGGTCAATAAACGCAGTAATTAAGTCTGAAAGACGTGCTTCGCCAGCTTCAACGCGATCGTACTGTTCAAGAAGATAAGTAATTGCTTCAGGATATTCTGCAACGGAACATTGAACTTGGTTAATACCATCTTCAATGCGTTTTGCGATATCAATTTCACCTTCCCGGGTGAGCAGTTCAACGGTACCCATTTCGCGCATATACATACGCACAGGGTCGGTTGTACGGCCAATCTCAGATTCTACACTAGAAAGTACCTGAGCTGCGGCTTCTGCAGCATCATCATCAGTATCATTTGAATTTTCTGCCAGCATCAGATCATCGGCGTCAGGTGCTTCTTCCATAACCTGAATGCCCATGTCGTTAATCATCTGGATGATGTCTTCGATTTGATCTGAATCGACGATATCTTCCGGCAGATGGTCATTGACCTCAGCATAGGTCAGGTAGCCTTGCTCCTTACCTTTAGTAACAAGTAGCTTCAGCTGTGACTGCGGGTTTTGCTCCATAAGACGGTATCCACACTTCAAAGTAATTTGGGTTGGTGTCGGTCGGCGATAACTGTTCAGCCAACAATAACTACGGAGGGGCATTTCATTGTCGATTGCTACGGTCCCCTCAGCGTAGCAAATGTAGGTTTTTAGTACCTACCGATAGCGGCAATTAAGCCGTG
This sequence comes from Proteus vulgaris, assembly GCF_016647575.1. Taxonomy (GTDB): domain Bacteria; phylum Pseudomonadota; class Gammaproteobacteria; order Enterobacterales; family Enterobacteriaceae; genus Proteus; species Proteus mirabilis_B. Next base: position 3,409,909 of record NZ_CP032663.1, on the reverse strand, counting down.
TTTTTAATCTTAATTCTGTGTTTACTTTTTAACGCGTGCCTGTATTATCAATTGGACTTCTTCGCGTTCATCTTGCGTTAGGCCTTCTGTTCTCTCTTTCGCAATAAGGGCGTTTAAACGTTCGTCCATTGCGGTTAAAAAAAGATGATCTAACGTGTCTGTAAAGGTTTTCTCTGCAATCTCATCTATATCTATATCGTTCCACATTGCCAATTTTTCAAGCTGTTTACCGAATTTATTCTCTCTATAGAGTTCGATAATCTGTCCTGTATTTAGGCCCGGTTGTGCTTGGCAAACGGAAACTAATTCAATAAAAAGCGATAGACCTGCAATTTTTTCTGTACTTAATCCCTCGAGAGGGGGCACTAATTTAGAGAATTCTGGGTTTTGTATCAATAGGGCGATCAATATACGCATCGGTGTTGTGCGTAATTTTGTCGGTTGATACGATAATTCGTGATTAACCGGCGTTCTACCAAATAAACGATCCATCTGCTCTATATCGGGATTTCCCGTTAAGCTTCCAAGCTCTCTTAATAAATATAGACGTAAAGTTTCACTTGGGATCTTATCTATTAATGGTCTGGCTAAACTATACAGCTTACCATTGCCTTCTTGAGTACTCAGATCCACTTGAGGAACGAGTGAATCAAATAAAAATTCTGATAATGAATGTGCTTGTTCCATACGTTTTTCAAAAGCTTCTTTACCTTCACGACGAACCAATGAATCAGGATCATCACCTTCGGGTAAAAACATAAAACGTAAAGAGCGACCATCATTTAAAAAAGGAAGGGCGGTTTCCAATGCTCGCCATGCGGCATCACGACCGGCCCTATCTCCATCATAGCAGCAAATAATGTTATCCGTTGTCCGAAAGAGCAACTGGATATGTTCTGCTGTAGTGGAGGTTCCTAATGAGGCAACGGCATAATCAATACCAAACTGCGCTAATGCCACAACATCCATATAACCTTCAACAACTAATAGCTTTGTGACGTTATTATTAGATTGTTGTGCTTCATAAAGTCCGTAAAGTTGGCGGCCTTTATGGAATATCTCTGTTTCTGGTGAGTTCAAGTATTTAGGTAAATCATCACCTAATACTCGTCCACCGAAGGCAATAACACGGCCACGTCTATCTCGGATAGGAAACATGACTCGTTGGCGAAAACGATCATAAGTACGACCATTATCGTTAGTTATTACCATACCCGCTTCAAGAAGTAAGGCTTTATTATCGGCACTTTGACCAAAACGTTTTAGGGCGTTATCCCAACCTGTTGGTACAAACCCAATAGAAAAACGGGTAATAATATCTTCAGTAAGCCCACGATGCGCAAGGTAGTTTCTTGCTTCCTGTGCATCAGGTTTATTGAGAGCGCTACTATAATACTGATTCAACTTCTCCATCACTTGATAGAGATTTTGTCTTATATGTCGTTCAATAGGGCTACTGCCTGTTCCTGTTTCATAAGGAACTTCTAACCCATGCATTGCTGCTAACTCTTCAATGGTTTCGACAAACTCGAGCCTGTCGTAATTCATTAAAAAATCAATAGCATTGCCATGCGCGCCGCAACCAAAACAGTGATAAAACTGTTTGTCGCTATTTACTGTGAAAGAGGGCGTTTTTTCATTATGAAACGGACAACACGCTGAATGATTTTTGCCTTGTTTTTTTAACGGCACGCGAGCGTCGATAAGATCGATGATATCGGTTCGAGCTAGCAAATCATTGATAAATGAACGTGGAATTCGTCCAGCCATAAGCCCTTTTACGCCTGTTGTTGAACGAGAATAAGCCGCGCTCTCAGAAGAAAGCACGGCCTTTAACTGCGACTACAGTGTCTGCATACGTTGCGGTATAAGCCGCAAAATATTAGTACAGACGAGTACGACGTGCGTTTTCGCGAGCTAATTTTTTAGCGTGACGTTTTACTGCTGATGCTTTAGCGCGTTTACGTTCAGTCGTTGGTTTTTCATAAAACTCACGACGACGAACTTCTGCTAATACGCCTGCTTTTTCACAAGAGCGTTTGAAACGACGAAGAGCAACGTCAAATGGCTCGTTTTCACGTACTTTGATTACCGGCATGTGCCTCTCACCTCAATAGAAATCGGTTTGCGCTGGCATTATTTAAGCCAGCCGACATTTAAAATGGTGCGGAATTTTACTTCAAAGCAGGGCACTTTGTAAAGAGATGCACAAAATTGAAACGCAAACTCTCACTTTTGTGTCTTTTTTGGGAGAACACGAAAAGCGAAAATCGCTAACCACACATTTAAATCACTTAAAATAGGTGGATAATTATAGAACAGAAAAAGGAATTTGTCACATGCTGGTATGTAAAAGATGTGCCGAAGGCGTATAAAATCATCGAAATAATGGTACAATCGATTTATTACGCGAGTCCGCGAAGAAGAATTTGGAAGCGTCATGCGAGTTTTAGGTATTGAAACATCTTGCGATGAAACCGGTATCGCAATTTACGATGATAAAGCCGGTCTATTAGCGAATCAACTTTATAGCCAAATTAAACTGCACGCCGATTATGGTGGTGTAGTTCCTGAACTTGCTTCACGGGATCATATCCGTAAAACAGTACCTCTTATTCAAGCGGCACTGAAAGAAGCAAATCTTACGGCAAAAGATATTGATGCGGTTGCTTATACTGCGGGCCCCGGTCTTGTTGGCGCTTTGCTTGTAGGTGCAACAATTGGGCGCTCATTAGCTTTTGCATGGGATGTTCCTGCTATTCCTGTTCATCATATGGAAGGCCATTTATTGGCGCCAATGCTTGAAGAGAAAACACCTGAGTTTCCGTTTGTGGCGCTTTTGGTTTCTGGTGGTCATACACAGTTAATCAGTGTGACAGGAATTGGCGAATACACCTTATTAGGTGAATCTATCGATGATGCTGCTGGCGAAGCTTTTGATAAAACAGCAAAATTGTTGGGATTAGATTATCCCGGCGGTCCTGTATTATCGAAAATGGCGCAGCAGGGCACAGAAGGTCGATTTGTTTTTCCTCGCCCAATGACAGACAGACCGGGGCTTGACTTTAGTTTCTCTGGTTTAAAAACCTTTGCGGCTAATACAATTCGTCAAAATGACGATTCAGACCAAACTCGCGCTGATATTGCACGGGCATTTGAAGATGCTGTTGTTGATACGCTAGCGATAAAATGTCGCAGAGCTTTAGAACAAACGGGCTTTAAACGTTTAGTGATGGCGGGTGGTGTAAGTGCTAACCGGACATTACGTGCGAAAATGGAAACCGTGATGAAGCAATTAGGTGGCGAAGTTTTTTATGCGCGTCCTGAACTGTGTACTGATAATGGTGCAATGATTGCATTAGCGGGAATGATCCGCTTTAAAGGCGGTACAGAAGGCCCATTAAGTGTGACTGTAAGACCACGCTGGCCTTTAGCTGAATTGCCCGCCCTTGAAAATAAATAATATATTGTAAAGTGTCTATTTCTAATTTGGCACATGATATCTGCAAAAGAAAAGCCACTTTAAAGTGGCTTTTCTTTTTTCAATTCAAATTTTAAACAGAAGCTAATTAATCTTCTTTTTCTTGCTCTTTCGCTTCTTGAATGATCTCTTTTTCCGTTTTTTCAGTTTTTTTCTTCAATTTGTGCCAGATCCGGCTCTCTTGGCCGCGCCATAAACGTTGAATATTGTCATGATGACGGTAAAGTACAAGACATGATAATAACGCGACGGGATAAGTGAATTCTGGTTTAAACCACCAAACGTAAAAAGGGGCAAGCAGTGCGCTGATGATCGCGCCAAGTGATGAATAGCCACTCAGTAAGACGGTGAGTAACCATGTTCCTGCGATAAGACCACTTAAATCCCAACCAATGGCAGCGATAGCACCAAACGCAGTGGCGACGCCTTTTCCGCCTTTAAAGTGGAAGAAAACAGGGTAGATATGCCCAAGGCAAGCCGCGATTGCCACAATGCCGAGGTAAAAAGGAGGCACATTTAAGTAGTAGGCGAGCCAAACAGGGAGCATCCCTTTTAGGACGTCACAGATAAGTACTGCCGCTGCGGCCGCTTTTCCACCAATACGTAGGACGTTGGTCGCTCCGGGATTGCCAGAGCCAAATTTTCTTGGATCAGGTAGTCTTGCCAGTCGGCAAATCAATATCGCGCTGGAGATTGAGCCGCACAAGTAGGCGAAGATGATCATTCCAAGTGCGTTAGCACTCATTTGTATTCTCCAATGTTTATGTAAGTTCGTTAGGCATGTATGGATAATACGCATATTTCATCGGAAGTGGTATCCGATGAGCAGAAAAAATAAGAGATGACGTGATGGATATCGTATTTATTGAGCAATTATCAGTAATAACCACAATCGGTGTTTATGATTGGGAAAAAACCATAAAGCAAAAATTAGTGTTCGATATCGAAATGGAATGGGATAACAAACGCGCATCCCAAACCGATGATGTGGTTCATTGTTTAGATTATGCCAGTGTGAGTAATGCAATCATTGACTATGTTGAGACTCGACGTTTTGAATTAGTTGAACGTGTAGCAGAAGAAGTGGCACAGCTATTGATAACTCAATTTGCTGTACCTAGAGTAAAAATTAAATTAGCGAAACCTGGGGCTGTTGCACAAGCCAAAAACGTGGGTGTGATTATTGAGCGTAAAGCTTAATTAGTGCTGATCCTGATTAAGTCGCGATTTCCATTTTATAATCGCGACTTCTCGTTGCTTGGTTAGCGCATCTCGTATTGCACTTCCTTTTAATCCACTTTCAATAATTGGCTTAATATCCACATTATTTGCAATTGCGAAAGCTTGGCAAAGAAACGCGCGTTGTGGGTAAACGAGATTTTCTAATCCTTTGCGTCCTCTAGCGTCGGCTTCACTCACCATTGCTAATTGCTCAACACGTTCAGGTTTTCGCCATGCATCAATAGCATCAAATAAGCGGATTATTTTTGAAGGGCGCATTCTATCAATACGATGGATATGATCATGAAATCTTGCCGTTAAGCGTGCCAAATCACGGATATGATTAGGAATACGATAACGCAGGCATAAGGCTTCAACTAAGGGAACACCAGCAGGACCATGTCCATGGTGATGAGGCCAATTTTCAGGAGGTGTTAATCCTTTTCCCAAATCATGGCATAAGGCGCTAAAGCGCACTGCAATATCGTCGGTTAATTGGCTGGCGATATTGAGTACCATCATGGCATGAATGCCTGTATCGATTTCTGGATGCCATTTTTCAGGCGCAGGAACACCAAACAAAGCATCAATTTCAGGGAAAAGAACGCTTAAAGCACCACATTGGCGTAGAACTTCAAAATAGACTTGAGGCGCGGGGCTCTCAAGGGCTTTTTCTGTCTCTTTCCAAACACGTTCAGCAGTCAGTGCATTTAGCTCGCCACTTTGTGCCATCGTTTTCATTAATTGCAGTGTTTCAGGTGCAACATTAAATCCTAAAAGTGCAAATCGTGCAGCAAAACGTGCAACTCGCAAAACTCTTAAAGGATCTTCTGAAAAGGCTTCAGAAACATGGCGAAGTTGTCTTGCATGGATATCATCTATGCCATGATAAGGATCGACATATTCACCATCAGCAGAATAAGCAATGGCATTAATGGTGAGATCACGACGTGCGAGATCGTCTTCTAACGTGACATCTGGTGCCGCATAACAAGTGAAACCCGTGTAACCTGAGCCTGATTTTCGTTCTGTACGCGCAAGGGCATACTCTTCATGAGTATCTGGATGAAGAAAAACAGGAAAATCTTTGCCTACTTGTTGATAGCCTTGTTGTAACAGCATTTGAGGTGTTGCACCAACAACAACCCAATCTCTGTCTTTTACTGGCATCTGTAATAGTTGGTCGCGCACAGCGCCACCAACAAGGTATATATTCACGGGATCACTGTTCCTTTGGCTGGATATTAGTTCATCCAACGATCATTACGTTTACGACGGCGCGGAATAATATGTGGAAGGATCAGACCAAAAACAAGACCTGCACCTGCAACACCACCACCATACATAAACCACTGTAAGATGATATCGCGTTGTCTGTCATCTAATTGTTGATTAGCAAAATCGAGTTTTTTCTCTGCGACAGCGAGCTTTGTTCTCATTTGTTCATTTTCTTTTTTCAAGCCATTGATGATGTCATCGCTGTTTGAAACTTTATTTTGCATATCAGTGGTGCGTTGGTTCCAGCTTTGATCGATATTCGCCAGTTTATCGCGCAGTGTTTGGATCTCTTTTTCCATAGCAGGAATACGAGTACGCATACTTGGTTGGGCACTGAGTTGGCTTTCTGGTAGCCAAACGGTACGATCTTTATCGTCTTTAATCTGTACATAACCCGTTGCTGCGTTACGAGAAATGACAGTAACGGTTGAGCCCGAGTTTAAAGAGCCAACAATTCGATACTGATTTCCTGGTCCACTGTGTACATAAGTGGATAATTCATCGGAAACATAACGAGTTTCTGCGTGTGAGCTCAGAGAAACGCCTAAGCCAAGTAAGGAAAGAAAAAGTAAGGGTAATTTTCGCATTATGTTTTCAACTTTTTTATCTATACAAGAGAATATTTTTACTGATACTAAAGAGTAAAGTTTGCGTAAGCAAATAGTAAACCAGAATGAGAACACTCTTAACTGGTAGAATATAGGGATAATCTGCCTTTTATTCATTATTGTTATTAGGCTATCACTTGCAAAATGAAAATGCGTCAAATATTTTACTAATCAATTGATTTACTTAAGGGAAATAGAATGAGCCAATTAGAAACTGAACTCAAAATGAGTGCCATACCTGCCGCTATTCCTCACATTATTCAGCGCATTCTTACTCTACCTCATCAGCACTCTGCACCTAAAAAGCTGACTAATCTTTACTTTGAGACGACAGATAATCAAATTCGTCGTTGGGATATGGGGTTGCGTATTCGTGGTGTTGATGAAAGTTATGAAATGACAATTAAAACAGCCGGTAAAGTGGTTGCAGGTTTGCATCAACGTCCAGAATATAATGTGAAATTAGAGCAACCTAAATTAGATTTAGCTCGCTTTCCAGCAGAAATCTGGCCTGAAAATACAGATTTAACCCTATTAGAAACACAACTCAATGTGCTGTTTAATACCGATTTTTATCGTGAAATCTGGCTGGTGGATTTTCAAAATAGCCAAATTGAAGTGGTATTAGATAAAGGTACTATTCGTACTCATCAATATGAGTTACCGATCGAAGAGTTCGAGTTAGAGCTTAAAAAAGGCGATGTGTCAGATGTTATCGCATTAGCGACTTATTTGGGTGAGAAGGGAGGATTGCGCCTCGCTTCTCGCAGTAAAGCGGCTCGTGGCTATTATTTAGCAAAGGATAAACCTGCTTTATCGTTGAGTGTGGTGAACCTTTCTCCTAGTGATACAACTGCTCAGCAACTCACAAAATGGTTAAGTGCAATACAAGCATTAGAAGAAGCCATTTTTGCTAACCCAACACCACCGACAATCACTATGCCTGCAATGTTGGCGTTATTTTCAGATTGGTGTAAAAAACAGTCTGATTTACCTGGATCTATGCAACAGTCACTCAATGGTATTTCACCGTTAACATTTACAACCGCAACCGACTATTATCATGTTTTATGGTTGAACTTTAAGTTATCTTCTATGGCGTGGTTACTATCTATTGCTTAATTTTCTGACAACTTGAGAGTCTATTTATGTCTGTTATCGGTGTATTTCAACAATTGTGGAATAAAGCGCAGTGTGGGTTCTCTTCTCAATTAAATGCGTTAGCGCCTTTTAGTGAGCTTGAACAACAGTTTTTTGCTTTTAGCCCTTTTGCAACAGAGCATTTACACGTTAATCCGCAATGGTTGACGGATATCAGGCAAAATCCACCAACCAGTGTGGAATGGCAGAGTTATGAGTCTCAATTAACAGAAAAATTAGCCAATATTGATAATGAAGATGATGTGATGCGGATCTTACGCCAATTTCGTCATCAACAATTAGTGCGCATTGCATGGCTACAATTTTTTCAATTAGGCGATATTCCTTGTGCACTAAAACATTTGAGCGTATTGGCTGAAACATTAATTTGTGTCGCGAGAGATACGCTTTATCAGCAATGTTGCCAACAATGGGGAACTCCCTGTGATAATGAGGGAAAACCTCAGCCATTACTGATTTTAGGAATGGGAAAACTGGGTGGATTTGAACTTAACTTTTCTTCTGATATCGACTTAATTTTTGCCTATCCTGAAAATGGATTTACGCAAGGTGGACGCCGAGAATTAGATAATGCACAGTTTTTTACTCGCTTAGGTCAAAAGCTTATTAAGGCTTTGGATCAACATACCATTGATGGCTTTGTCTATCGTGTTGATATGCGATTGCGCCCTTTTGGTGAAAGCGGTCCTTTGGTAATGAGTTTTGCAGCACTGGAAGATTATTATCAAGAGCAAGGGCGCGATTGGGAACGCTATGCGATGATCAAAGCGCGTGTGCTAGGTGCAGAAAAGAAAGAGTATTGCCAAGTTTTACGGCAAATGTTGCGTCCTTTTGTTTATCGTCGTTATATTGATTTTAGTGTTATCCAATCACTTAGAAATATGAAATCCATGATCAGTCGTGAAGTACG